>JAFRBA010000125.1 GCA_017405115.1 Kiritimatiellia bacterium | reverse complement strand
CTCCGGTCGGAGCGTTGAGAACGAGGACTGCCACGGCGCGACGAACGCCCAGCGCTCCCTGGCGTCGGTGAGGTTCGCCTCTCCCCTCGCCTCGGAGCCGTCGAGCATCCTCGCCTGGGCGTCGCCCGTCCAGACCTCTGTCGTCGAGGTGGTCGGAAGCCCCAGCGAGTCGCGTGTGACCGACAGCGCGTACACGGTTATCTCCGCGCTCATATCGCCCGATACCAACTCGACCGCCACGACCATGTCCCAGTCGCCTCCCCACGACCCGAAGACCTCACGTGGCCTGACGTGGTCGGAGAAGCCGGTGGACCGGCATGCGTGGCCGCGCACGTTTATGGATGTGCCGGCGTGGACCTCTCCCTCGTAGCCGATGGGGAAGCACAGCGTGTACGCCACCGTCTCCCCCATGGGAAGCGTGCGCTCCTCGGGGATGCGCGCGTCTCCCGGGTACACGAGGACGTTGCCGACGTCGGTCGTCCCGACGGTCACGGTCTCACCGCGCATGGCAGTCGCCCCCGTAGGGCCAGACGACCTCCATGCCGCCGCGCGAGATGCCGAGCGCCTCGTAGTCCTCGGCGTAAAGCTGCCACCCCGAACGTGTCGAGACGGCGTATCCGACGGTCTCCGAGAACGACCCCGCCTGCTGCGTGAGCGAGCGGACGGGCCATGCCGACGTGACGCGCATCTTGCGGTTCACCATGTTGCAGCAGACCTCTTCGAGTGCGGATTCGCGCTCCGCCTCGTTGACGTCGTACCGCGACACGAGCTCGTATAGCCTCTCGCTCGCCTTCGGTATCAGAGCCTCGACGCGCGAGCGCTCCGCCGCGCTCGAGAGCGCGCCGAAGTAGGTCTCGTAGTCCTCGACCGTCGCGTACTGTCGCTCCATGTCGCGGCCTCCAATCATTCCCTCGGTTTGGCGGCCCGCTTGCGAGCGGGCTGTTTCTTGACGAAGCCCTTCTCCACGAGGCCGTTGACGCGGGCGGCGGTTCCCTCGAACGTGTCGCCCACGTCGTAGCAGTTCTCGGGCACGCAGCCCAGCCCGGTCTCGAGGTCGTAGAAGGGCTTCAGGACCTCGGCCTTCATCTCTAAGCGCCGGTCGTGGTGGTGGCGGCGGGAGTCTCGCCGGTGAGGAGCACGAACTCGTCGGCGTTCTTGACAGCGAACGCGAGCTCGATCTCGACGCGGATCGCGACCATGTTCTCCTGGAACAGCGAAATAGTGCTGGAATCTGCCAGCGTAAGGGTGGCCTGGTCGGACTTGGAGATCTTGATGCCCTCGACGGAGCCCCAGACCGCGTCCTCGAAGTCGCCGGCGATGCCGACGATGGCGGCTGCGGAACCGGCGGTGCCTGCCACGTAGACGCCCTTGTTGACGTAGACGTCGGCGCCGAGGATGGAGCCGACGGTGTTAGAGCCCGGGCCGGCGGTGAACAGCGGGTGTCCGTTGCCGTCGGTCGCGCCGAGCACGATTGACTTGCCCTGCGGGGCGAGAGCGATGCCGTTCATGATGCCGTCTGCCTGGGCGATAGCCGCGTCGACGGAGATGAACTGGCCATAGACCGTCGCGGTGCCCTGCGGGATGAGGCTGACCTTCTGGCAGCCGCCGAGCGCGTCGAAGCCTGTGCCGGGCGCGGAGTTGCCCATGATGGTGCCGTCGAACAGCTTGCCGAGCGATTTCGGCAGGCGGTTCAGGCACTCGTTGTACAGGGCCCTCTTGTCACGGACGAACTCATCGGAGAACGGCTCGATGACGGCCATCTTGTACGGACGGATGACCTTCTTGCCGAAGGTGTGGGTGGAAACTGGCTTGGATGCCGTCTCGGCGACCCAGTTCGCGACCGGCTCGCCGGTGATGGTCTGGATGTCAATGCCGGAGCCGGGCATCTCGATGCGTCGGGCGAGCTGCATGAACGCGCTCTGCTCGATGGTCTTCGCCCAGATCTCGCGGGAGACCTCGGCGGGGAGCAGCACGTTGGTCGTGCCGCGGTTGATGTCGATAGCAGTCATTGCTTCCTTCTTTCGTCTCTGCTACAGCCCGTCGAACGCCTCGGCGAACATCTGGGCCGTCGTCACCGCGCCGCGGTCGGTCTGCTGACCGCCGTCGGACACGGTCGGGAACTTCCTGGTGGTCTCGGCCTGGCTCTTGAGGAACTTCGCGTTGTCGACGACATCGCCGCTCATGCGCTCGAGCATCGCGGCGTCGACGCCGTACTCCGACGCGGCGGCGGCTATGGCGTCGCGCCTGTCGTTTCCCGCCTTCAGCTCCTCGTACCGGTCTTTCCACTTGTCCTTCTCTTCCGTGGCGCGCTGCAGGTCGCTCTTCGCGGCCTCCTGCGCCTCGTCGTATTTCGCCGCCTTGGCCTTCAGCTCCTCGTAATCGGCGGGCGGTTCCGCCTTGGCGCGCGCGAGGCGCTCCCTGACGATGTTGTCCACCTGTTCCTGGGTGAAGGTCCTCGGCTGATCCTCGTTAGGCTGTGCCTGCTGAGTGTTCTCGGGCATGTCTCGCCCCTTTCCCGCGCCCCAGCGCGTGTCGGCGCGCACTTCCCTCGTGCGCGATGAGTGATGAGCCCGTTCCCGGGCATGAAAAAAGGCCCCTCGAGGCCTTGATTCGACTTTCAGTGCGTTTCGGTGCGTTGTCACATGCGCCTTCCGTGCATCCAGAGCGCCTGCTCCCACGACATCGCGCGGTACTTCGCGACCTCGGGCCTGTCGGCCCACCCGTCGCGCTTGATCCCCGCGTAGTGGACGATGCGGGCACCGGGTGCGTCTTTGTCGGTCCACCAGTTCGAGTTGTACTCGCTCGGCATGTCGAAGATGCCGCCCTGGCATCTGTAGTTGCCGACGTCCTGCTCGACCCACGGGTACGGGTTCGCGTTCAGCTCGGCTATGCACTCGTCTGCCTTGCCATCGCGCAGCTTCTCGAGGTTGTAGAGCACGACCCCGAAATTGCAGTAGACGGCCTCGTCGGTCGTTCGGTGCCACTCGTGCGACGCGGACAGATACATGTCGTCGATCGGCAGTTCCCACACGTCCGAGACGTCGCGCATGCAGATGGTGTCGGCGTCGAGCGACAGCACCCTGCCCACGTCGGGCAGGACGTGGCACAGCGCGATGCGCATCATCGCCATGTAGGTGTAGCCGCTGCCCATGTTCGGGCCGTCTGGCCTGAAAAACGTCTGGCTGCTCACGTCGTGGCACACCACGATGTCGGGCAACTCCGACGGGAACTCCGCGTCCTCTATGAGGAAGTGGACCACATCCACGTCGCTGTTCGCGACGAGCGACTTCGCGGACGTCTCCATGTCACCGTAGATGGCCCGTGTCCCGCAGTACGCCGCGTGCTTCTTCAGCCTGCCCATTTGACCTCCCTGAACTCATGTCCGCACGCTACCCTCGTGTCGGCGTGGATAGGTATGTCCTCGCCCATCAGGCTGATGCAGAAGTTGACGTCCTCCCCACCGGACACGAACGCGTCGCGGCACCCGTAGGCGTCCTTCGCGTCGACGACCTCGCGCGAGAGGTCAGTCCACTCGAACCACGGGAACGGCAGCCTCCTGAACACGTCGGTCTTGACGAGGCAGCATCCCATGCCGCCCGCCTTCACGTCGATGAGGTACTCCCCGTTCCCGCGCATCCCGCGCAGCTCCTCGGCGGTGTACATCTCCCAGCCGATGCCATGCTTGAACAGGCACGTGTATTTGTTCTCGCCCCTCGCGTAGCGGTTGAGGTAGAACCCCATCACCACGTCGACGTCGTGCGAGAGCAGGTTGGCCAGCGCGTCGGCGGGCAGCTCGATGTCGTTGTCCACCATCAGCACGGAGTCGTAGCCGGCGTTGAGCGCGTCCGCGGCGATGCGGTTTCGCGCCATGGCGCAGCCGTAGCCCGTACGGGGCTTGTAGTCGACCTCGTGGCCGCACCTGTCGAGCCGCCACAGCGACTCCGACGTGCACTGCGCTATGCGCCCGTCGTAGGTCGGCACCTCTATGAGGATTCGCATCTCCTGCTCCTTTTCAGCATGAGAAAAGCCGCCCTCGCAGACGGCTTGATTCGTTGGGTTGCTACTTACGCAGCCATGACGTGCTACGTAAGTAAGACGCTTTACTTACCTGCGTGTCGGCATTTCAGGTATGAAGCTCGTCACATAGCGCTTGACGATCTCCTCGCACACTTCCTTGAGGAGCGGGTAGGATACGTCGATTCCTGCCTTGTTCAGCGTCGCGAGGATGAGCTCCCACACCATGTCGTTTTCCACAAGCTTGTGGAACGCTCTGCCCTCGGCGGTCAGCCCCTTCACGTTACATTTGCCGACCTCGCCGAACCCGACATCGAACGCCACGTCAGCGTCGAGCAGGCCGTCATCTGTCAGCCGCGTCAGCTCCTCTCTCAGCTTGTCGTCGCGGCCGTCCGCGTGGAAGTCGCTGTAGCACAGCTCGCGCCCCGCGTTCGCTGCGGCCTCCAGCACCGCGCGCATCGTCACGTAGTCGCGCATCTTGCCTCCTTATGAAGAAGCCGCCCGGAGGCGGCTACTCGCTATTGACTAGATCATTCGACCATGCTAGGATACATCTGCACCCCGGTTGACGCCCGTAGGCGACCTCTGAGGTGCTTTCTTTATACACGTGAATCGTCCCTCGTGGTCAAGCATATATATACGCCCGCGATTGAACGCTCTACTCCTTAATACCATTTTCTTCAAATCATCATCACTTAAGTGTATGTTCTGCGAGTTGTCGAATATCAGCGCGACTGCATTCTCTTTTTTGCTAGTCTTCTTTATATGCGTGTTGATTGTGTTGTATGACGATGCGTCGCTAAGCACTTTCAATTCGTAACCATTTGCAAAATCCGCAAGACCGTGCGACATCAAAAGCCCTGTCTTTGAATCTACCACCTCGTAATGATCAATAGCGAAACGCAACGGGAGACCATGCTTTGATAATCGCTTCGCGCTCTCGTACTCGTGAGGCCGCGCCCGCATAACCTCGCGCCTCACCTTCAAAGACTCAAAGCTTATCCGAGACGGCTTGCCAGTCTTAACCCATCTTCGCGTCCTTGTCTTCGCCTCAGCGATGATGTCAGCCGGATTATCTGACCCGCACGTGCGGGCGCATTCCTCCCAACGTGGCCCCATCACCTCGGGCGTGTATATCCGGTCACCAAATGCAAACTTCTCGCGCATACTCCCGAACACCGGCTCGTTCTGGCACCCGCAGCCGGCATGGAAGCTCCCGCCGTCGCCCTTGGTCACGATGCCTTCGTCTGCCTGCTGCCTGCAGAACTCGCAGGCCGTCGGCGATGCGACGCGCCTGTAACCTCGGCACCTCGGGTCGTTCGACGCGTTCAGCGCGATGGTGTTGCGGGCGGACTGCTTGACGTACTTGTCGAGCTTGTTCGCGATGAGCGAGAACGCGGCGACCTCGACGGCGCCGAGCGCCATCTCCTCGTAAGCCTCCCTATCCATCGCGGCCCCACAGGTCTCGGCAGGCGAACTCGACCGCCGCGTCGATTGCCTCACGCGCGACAGGCTCCGCCAATGCCGCACGGTACGGCTCGCCTACCACGTATTCACGTCTCGTCTCGTAGTACTCCGCAGCAGCGAGAGCCGCGAGGTTCCCGTACCTCTCCACCAGAGCTGCGGTCAGCTCCTTGAGAAGCGGCACCGCGGTAGACGGCTCGGAAAGGTCTATCTTCGCAACAGCATCCTCGAACTCCGAACGCGCGAGCTCCGAGCAAGTCTCGATTGCCTGGGAGAAGCGCCTCTGAGCGGCGTCCACCTACTCCTCCCGCGTCCTGAACGCGTCGAGCACCTGCAGGGCGGTTGCCGATGCCTGCGCCCTGCGCTTGCCGGACCCGATGCGCTCGATGGTCGCCTGGTCGAACCCCTGCATCTCGTAGAACACGTCGGTGTCCGCGAAGCCCTCGTCTGCCTGCGCTATCTTGAGTCCCGCGTCCGCGGTCTCGGAGATTGACCTCGTCATGGTCGGCTTGAAGTGCGCCATGACGCTCTGCTGCTCTTCCGTGAGGTCGTCGATGGTGCTGTTCGACTCCACGGCCATCGCCATGAGCGCGACGTTCCGAAGAGACGCGCGGTTCGACTCGTTGAGAGACTCCGCGACGTTGCAGATATCCTCGCGCGCCGCCTGGATGGCCTCGGCGCTGCTCGGGTTGTCCTGCACGATGCCAAGCGAGTTGAGCGGGACGCCAGTCATGCCGCTGAACTCGGTGGCATGGAAGCGCAGCATGTCGATGTAGGGCTGCGGTGACGCGGGACTGAACTGCCCGACCTTCGGGACGTTGCCCTCGTCGTCCATCGTCCCCAGCACCCACGAGCCGATGTACGCGGACCACTTCGAGCGCTTCATGCTGTCGAACTGCTCCTCGGTCAGTCCCATCATCCAGCGCGTCGGCGCCGCGTAGAACGCCGCCGCGACCTCCATGTACTCCTTGACACGGAGCACGGAGTCTGTGGTCGACATGACCGCGTCGGTTATGCGCGAGCGCCCGAACGGGTGGCGCCCGTCTCTCTGGAACGTGAACGCCTCGGCCATCGGCCTGTCGAGCGGGTGCTCGAAGACGTGGGCGTTCCACATGTTGTGGTCTGCCCTCTCGAACACCACGCCGCCGTACGGCACGTGGAGGTTCACCTTCGTCGGGACCGGCATGAGCGGGCTCCAGTCGGTCCTCTTGCTGTCGGCGACGACCAGGGCGCTGCCGATCCTGCCGGCGTCGACGTCCCAGATCATGGCGCACTCCTCGGCGTCGTGGAACCGGACGTAGGTCATGCCCTTGTCCGAGATGCCCACCGTTGCGCACATGCACCCGTGCACGAGCTGCGACGGAACGTGGCGTGCGTACGCGGACACGAGGTCGTTGTCACGCACCACGCGCGACAGCCCCTCGTCCTCGCTGTCGTCGGCGAACACGAATCCGTCCAGCACGCTGCGCTCCGCGACGCTCATGACCGCCTTGCGCGGCCAGTCGCACCTGACGTCGACCCTCACGGAGTCCGGTATCGCGTCGATGCCTATCTCCTTGACGCGGACGCGGCCGTCGAAGTAGTCGCGCCTCCTGGCGTTCTTCGCCATGACGTGCGAGTTGACGTCGAGCAGGGCCTCGACCGTCGGCTTGAGCCACGACGGGAGTCCCTTCGCCTCAATGATTCCGTCTACACCAATCAATGCATCATCCAATCATCATCTTGCGCTTCGGGTCGCGCTTCGTAGTCACCACGGCCCACACCGCGGCAGCCGCGCTCTCGATGGCGCACGATTCGCCACCGAAACCCACGCCGTCCCCTCCGACCTTCCTCCTCGTCGCGGACTTAGCCGACATGTCGATGGCGGCGCCCGCGTAGTGCGTGAGCCTGCCCTCGGCCAGCATCGAGCCGACCATGGACGCGGCGGTCACCACGTCGCCCGGGGTCATGAGGCGGATGGCCTTCTTCGGGAAGCCCCGGCGCGTTAGGGCGTCGGCGAGGTTGCCTGCCCCGCTCTTGCCGTCCACGGCGACGAGCGCGAGCTCGTCGATCCTGTCGAGAATCCAGTCCACGAGCCACTGAAGGCCCATCGACGCGTTCTCGTCGAACAGCAGCTCGACGTGCGCGCTCGGCGACAGCTTCCCACCGGACCTTGCCGCGATGCTCACGCATATCTGACCGCCCGGCATGAACTTGACGCCGAGCGCCTTCTTCTCTATGTCGCCGTCTGCCGGACCGTCGGATGCCGACGCGTCCCACATCTCGGCGTCGAGCGCCATGTCCGCCCTGCGGGCCTTCGGCCACCATCCGAGCCGCTCGATCGCGAACTTCCTCGCGGGCATCTGCTCGAACTCCGTCCTGACCGTCTCCTCGTCGATGAGGATGCCAAGCGACGGGTTCGTCGCGTACCACGTGTCCACGTCGGCGATTACCGACGGCGACGGCTCGTCGATTCCCCACTCGGCCCACGCCGTCTTCTCGGACCTTCCCGAGAGGGCGGCCGCGCGCACCCCGGAGAAGACGTCGCCGAACTCGTCGTCCTCCGGCGGGCTCGACACGTATATCGTCTGCGGGTTCCTGCTCGCCGATATCGCCGGCAGGAAGCTCGCCTGGTCCTCGGCCGAGAGCTTCAGCGCCTCGTCGAAGATGAGCAGGTCGCCGTGCTGGCCGCGCCCGCCGTTCCTCGTCCGCGCGAGGAACTTGATGCGCCCGCCGTCCTTCAGGACGATCTGCTCGCGGCCCAGGGCCGTCTTGATGTCCTTCACGTAGCGACGGAGCTTCGGTTGGTCGAAGAACTCGGCCATGTCCTCGAAGGTCTCGGTCGCGGTCTTCTGCAGCTGCGCCGTGTAGATGACCTCCTCGTGGCGCACGATCATGCCCCAGTTGCACCTGGGCTCGACCAGGCCGAGCGACTTGCCATTCTGCCGCGGCACCTCCGCCCCGCAGATCGGGGCCGTCCACCTGCCGAGCGCGTCCATGCCCAGCCAGCCCTCCATGAGGAGGTCCTGCCACTCGAGCATCACGAGCCCGCCCACGGCGTTCACGTCGTGGCACTGCCGTGCCATGCTCGTCGCGAACTCGGGCACGACACACCTGGTCGGCTCCTGGCTGCCTGTCCTACCTGCTGCGCGCGACGATCTGGGCGATCTCGTCGAGGTCGTCATTGCTGCCCTCTATCTCCTCGATCTCGCGAATCACGGCCCGGTACTCGCGCGACAGCGTCGCGTATACCCTGCTGTTCGCGCTCTTCATGAGCCGCTCGAGCTCGGCTTCCACTTCCTTGAGCTTCTCGAGCCTGCTCATAGGCACCAGTCCATCCCGTATCTTTCGATGATTCCCCGGAACTCCTCGACGTCGTGCGGGACCACGTAGTAGAGCTCCTCGTTCCCGTCCACGTCCACGCCGACGTGCATGAGCTCGTGCAACACGAGCACTCGCATCTGCTCGTCGGTGAAGCGCTCGACGTTTGGCTCGTACACCGTGATCGTGAAGTCGTACGGCACGGCCCAGCGGTACTTCGCCGGCACGCGCTCGCATTCCGCGAATACCGTCCTGCGTCGGCTCGTCTTCTCCCTGTCCGACGCGAGATAGGCGATGCGGGCCTTGCTGCGCTTGACATGTCGCAGCTCGGGGCTCGAGTCGATAAGCTCGCCTGCGATGCGCGCGATTTCATCGGATTCCCTGCGTTGTTCCATAAGCACCCTGTCTGACCTGCGGTTTTTCCGTATTATTCTTTTCTGTGTGTAAATCGAAGACCCCGCCCGCCGGTCCCCCAGGGGCCTCGGGGAGGGGCATGCCCCCATCCATAGACGGACTTCAACATCACCAGCGTCTCGACGTCTCGGGTTTCGGCCGCGCTCCGAGCACGTTCTCCTCGAACCATCCGCGCAAGGCGCCGCTCGGGAGGATCCTGTCGCCCTTCTCGATGTTGCAGCAGCGGTGCACGAGATGGCATGGGGTCCGCCTTCCGTATATGTCCCCGCCTTTGCTCGCTGGCGTCTCCTCATCGATCTCAACGGCCAGCGGGTCGCGCCAGTCGAGGTCGAAGTCGAGCGGATACCAACACAGCCAGCAGTCACGCTCGTGGGTCGAGAGCCTTCGCTTGAGCGCCGAGCGCCTGCGCGAATTGCCGCGCTTGCCCACGGGTCACATCCCGACGTCCACGCCGTGGCGCTGCCGCATGCACTCGCCCACCTCCTCGATCGAGGGGGCGTACCTCCTGCGCTTGCGGGGTCTCTCCCGTCTGCGCTTCGGCCTGACCGTGGTTGTCACGCCGTAGGCTCTCCGCATGGCGAGCTGCGCCTGGCCGTACGGCGGCGGATAGGACGCCACGATGCGCCTGGCTTCATCTCTGCTCACCATGGCGCGCCTCCGTGCAAAAGAAGAAGCCGCCCTCGAAGGACGGCTCCCTATCTCGTGTTTTCTTCCAGCTTAGGTTATACCACAGCTGGGGTTATCATTTCCTATCATCTTTTCGCAGATCGCTCCATGTCCTCGCGGATGAGCTGCTTGATGTACCCCATCTTGTTCTCCTGCGACTGCAGGTGATCCCATATGTCTGACTCGGTCGGATAGAACTTAACTCGTTGCTGCCTTACCTTCTCGTTCTCGTATTTCGCGTTCGCGCGTCTCTGTGCTTCCGTTGCCATTTACCTGTCTCCACTTCAATCAGGAGGTGATGCGTGATAAGATGGTCGTGCCCTCGGGCAACCCGCCCCTCTCGGAGCGGGCGCCCTTCGGGTTTCTCGTTCGGGCTAACCTTTTCGCTTAATTACCAGCCAGATAATGAAGTGTTCGAAGGTTAGCTCGAACTTTGCTTTCAACCATCTCATGCGCATCACCTCCTTTCATCTCCTTACACTGTATATAATACAAGGTTACCCCTATTATGTCAAGGGGTAACCTTAGATTATTCAAAATTTTCTTAGCTTTTCGTCACATCTTCGGCAGGTTCGTGTACACGCCTTGTCTGTGGCCCACGCGCAGTATCTTGATGACGAGTTCCTCGTCGCGTATCTCGGCCAAGAGCCTGTAGCTTCCGACTCGGTAACGCCACCCGTTCTCCGTGCCGGCGAGCTTCTTGCATTCAGGCAGAGATTTCGGGTTGTCGCATCCGTCGAGATGCTCACGTACCCACCCGAACACCATGAGCTGCTGTTTCGGAGACAGGGACTCTAGCTGTTTCCTGGCCGTTTTCTTCCAAACGACGCGGTAGCTCACTGCGCCTCCATCACCGAGCGCATGACGTCGTCCATCGAGTACTCTTCCTCGTCCGTCTCGGACATCGCCCTGTTATACTCGTAGACGTCGACAGCGTCCTCGATCATCTCGAGCACCGCCTCGCGCATCAGCTCCGATGCAGTCTTACCAGTAAACGTCGCGTACTCGTCCAGCCACATCCTCTCGTCGGAGCTGAGCCTCACTCCCATGGTCGTAGATGCCATTGTGACCGCCTCCCTCTATCCTTCACGTGCAACATTGTTGCACATATATGCTCGAATTGCAACCTACTCGCTCACTATCGGAACGAGCGGGAAACCGTCGACGTCGGTCGAGTTGTCCAGCCACACGAGCGCCTCGGCCTTGAGCCTGTCGACATGCGGCACCGAGTAGTCCAGCGCGTAGGCGACGTGCTCTCGGCTCATCCTTCCGATGTAGTACATCTCGACCACGTCGATGTGCGTGACCCTTATCGCGTGGGCGCTCCCGTCGAGCAGCCGCGTCCTCGCCCGGTCGAGCATCGAGACCGCCTGCTCCTTGAGCGCGGTCCAGCGCATCATCTCGCGAACGTACTCGTCCATGCGCTCCTCGTACTCTGCGATGACCTCCTCGAGCGTCCTGGCCTCGCCCTTGGGCATGCCGTCGAGGTTGACGCTCTTGAGCATGTCCATGGTGTACTTAGCCTCGTCGAGCCGCATCTTGAGGGCACGCAGCGTCGTGTGCAGCTCGCGCACCTGCGACAGGTACTGTTCAGCGTTCAATCTTCGTTCCCCTCTCCGCGATCCCACACGGGCTCACGCACATCATGCAATCGGCGCAGCACCTCACGCCATTCGCTATCGTGCATGGCTCGTATCGGCATGAGATCTCCGGGTGCCGAGCGCATTCCCGGCTGTAACCGGATTCCCACAGCACCTCGTCCATGTCGAGCTGATCGGATGTCATTTCGGCTCTGCCCATGCGCAGAAGTCGTTCTCATCGACCGAGAACAGCGCGCCATAAGCCAACTCGCCTATAGCGCCACAGTACGGCTCCGTATACCGCCGACCGTCAGTTATGCCGCTCCTATAGTTCGCGCAATCCCTGCACCGCACGATTTCCTCGCGCATCGAGCCGAACGGGATGACATGGTAACGCTCGTGCTCCATATCGCTATCTTCGTAGATGTGCTCGCTCATTCATTCCACTCCTCCCATCAGCTCGCGAATCTCGGCGGCCACTTTCTCGTCAAGAGCTTCCAGCTCGTCCACCCGGTCGTTACCATTTATTGTGGGGTCGTCGTAGATGTTCTTAGCGTCGAACCTGAACGTCGCGAGCACGTCCTCCAATGTGCGCGGCTTGTAGTGGCTGCAATACATCGGGTCGCAATCAACAGTCGAGCATTTGCCGTTCTTGTCCCACACCCAATAGTGGACTCTGCCAGGCGCGATTGCGCAGACGGTTAACTGTTCGCCATCGCGCACCATGTGGTCGCCGACATGTATCGGCTTGCCGTCACCGGCGTCTGGTAGCTCCATGTAACGTTCGGCGATTTCGCGCTCGATTTCGTCACACGCGACATCGAACGCCTTATGCCATGAATCAAGCCATTCGGTATGGAACATGAACTTGCCTGCCTCGTCCATATGGCTGATTATCTCCGTGCTGTTTATGTCCGCTGCCAACTCGCGCAGCTTCTCGATTGATTCCATCATTCGCCCACTCCAATCACACGTGCGCCGCAATTGGGGCAGTAATTCGGTATGTATAGCTCATATGCACCCTCATATCCACATTCCGAACAATCGAACTCGTCCTCGGGAAAAATCTTCTCGACGTTCGTACACGTCCGCTCCGCTCTTGTGTTCCACACTTCGCAAATACGCTTGATGATATGCTCGTCCAGCTCATTCGCCCAATTGTCGATGATTTGCTCATGCACCTGATAGAACACGTCTGTCCTGACCTTAGTGCCGTCCCATGCATACGTTGTCTCTTCGACTTCGACAACCGGCTCTTTCGGTTTCGGAAGATAGAACCAGTTATCGAACTCCATAGCCGCTCGGGTGTTCCATGCGTCTATGGCTTCAGCTTCGGTGTCGCAGTAGAACGCGACAACGCCGCACCTGCTATCGCAGTACACGCTGTACTTCACAGTGCCGCTGATGCCGTCCATCTGGGGAATGACGTGCGCTTCACCACCACAGAACGGGCATGGCAATAACTCGGTCATTCGCTCACTACCTTCGCGCCTATGCAGAAGTCGCAGCGAATCTGGTTGGCGAACCTTGGCTCGAATACCTCATCACAGAGCACGCAGCGCCGCGGGAACATACGCTTCGAGTGCAGCGCCTTCTTGAGCCTGGCGAGGTTCATGCAGACCTCGAGCGACTCGGCGTCGTGGTACGCCATCTGCTCATGCGCTATGACCGCCCACAGGTCGCGCGGCACTGCCACGAGGTTGCCCGGGTCGAAGTTGGACCTGTCGCGGTCCGCGAACACGACGTTGCAACCATCGGGTATCGACCCATGCGCCTGCTCGTACACGAGGTGGTGCTTCGGCTTCCAGTTGTCGTGCGCGGATCTCGGGTCCGTCTTGCGCTCGGCGACCTTGACCTCGACGTAGCCGTCGCTGTTCACCCGCTCGGTGCCTATCGGCTGGCGGCCGTTGTGCGGCATGTTGCCCGGCTTGAAGCAGGTCGCCATGGACCTCTCCTGCCCCTCGGGGGACATGAACTCGTCCCAAGACTTGCCTTTGTTCGGAGGCACGCATCCCTTCTCGAATCGCCCCGTCCTCCCCGTCTTGATGCCGTAGCGCTTGAGCGCCGCGGCGATGCGCGACCCGCCGAAGTGGTCTCCGAACTCGTCCGTCATGATCTCTCGTATCTCGTCGTGCGACCTGCCGGGCGCCACCTCAGCGAGCCTGTCGCGCTCGGCGCGTGTCCACTTGTGGCACTCAGTTCCCGTTCTCATCGGCTCCGCCTATCAGCATTTTGGGGACCGATACGCGCTCGGCGAGCCCGTCCATAGCCCGCGCCTGCATGCCCGCGGCCCTGAGCGCCGTATTTGCGTTGCTTATCGCATGGCCGACCATCGTGCCTATCACCCTCGCTCGCTCGAACTCGGCATCGCGCGCTTCTGTGTCGTCCATGTCGATCGCCTCGAGCCTCTCCAGCTCTCGGAAGATGCGGTCGTTCAGGTCAATGAGGTTTCCCATCCGTGTTCCTCCATCGTCTTTCTCATGTCGTAGCGCATCTTGCGCTCGAACTCGCGCAGCATGCGGTCGATCTGGTCGTATCTCTTGCGCTCTGTGTGCGGGTACCGTCCCTTGGCGATCCTGCAGAGCAGGTCCTTCGAGAACCCCCTGCCGCGTGCCATGTCCGAGTAGCTGTAGCCGTACTGCCAGAGCCTGGCGATCCTGTCCGCGAGGTCTCTCGTCGAGACGAACTCGGTCCTCGAAGGGCTCCGCGTCACCCTCGAGACGTCAGCCACCGCCCGGCAGAAATCCTGCGAGTAAGGCAGGAACGGCTCGTTGCGCGTCATCCAGAGCAGCGCCTCTTTCCTGACCCCCGTCATGGAGCCGAGCAGCGCTAGCTTCCCGCTGCTGTAGATATCCCCGAGCTTCTCGTGCGCCATGCGCGTCTCGGCGGCGGAAGCAGGCTCCTTCCACTCCATCATCTCCTCCTCGCGACGGTCACCGCGCAGGCTACGATGAGCGCCAGCAGCGCGATGCATGCGAGGACGAGGGCGGCAGCGGCGAGCCCGGCGATGACTGCGCTAAACATCCCTGCCCCCCAACGCGAGGGCGATGACGTCGTCAAGCGTCGTCACGCACCAGCTCTCGCCGATGCGCTTGTCACCGCAGCCGTCCCTGTGGGCGATTATCATCCCGAGGTCGGCGTCCATGTTGCCCTGCTCGTCGATGAGCTGCCCCATCCACTCGTGCAGCCTGAGCTGCTTGTGGTTCTTCACCTCGACGCACACGCTCATCCCCCGCAGCTTCAACCCCCTGATGTCGCCCTCGTCGCGTGACCCGCGCAGCGGCATGCGGTCGATCTCGTCGTCTCCGAGCCTGTCCCTGAGGTACCTCACGACGGCCGTCTCGAACGCCGTCCCCTTATCTTTGGATTTGGACATCTCTCCATCCCTCCATGTCCAGGGCCTTCTCGTATTTCACCGGCACATCGGTCTCGAGGTACTGCCATCTGTCCGTGTAGCGGAAGTGCAGCATCTGGCCGTGCGCCGCCCCGTGGCACCCTCCCGCGTTGCCGTAACCGCACAGAGTGACCGTCGGCCCGTCCGTGCCGCCCTGGGCCCTGAGCACGATGTGGTGCCGCTGCGTCCTCACGTAGCGCCCGCATATGGCGCACGCTTCCGTCTCGATGCTCGGCTTGTCCATGAGGGCCTTCTGGTACTCGTTCAAACCATGCCCCCAGACCATTCCCTCGCGATCTGCTCGCGTATGACGTCCGCTTCCTTCTTGCGCATCATCACGGTCTCCTGAGCGGCCCTGCACTCGATGTCCGCGATGTTGTACTCCATCTCGAGCTGCGCTACGTCCGGGTCTCCCTTCGCCAGCGTCTCGGTCAGCGTCGCGGGCGTCCCGATGGTCCTGAGGCGGTTGATCTCCTTCGCCAGGGCCATCTTCCACGCGGCCCTCTTCTTCGCCGCGTCGACGCCCGCCCTCCTGAACTCGGCTATCTCCTCGTAGCCGTCCGAAATCGTGTCGTTGAGCGCCGACACCAGCTCCGCGCCGCTCATCGCTGCCTCGCCGTGTGCAGCTGCCGCCTGTTCGGGCCGGCGACCTCCACGCGGTTGCAGCGCTCTTTCAGCCGGTCGATTATCGGCTTGGAATGCTCTCCCGTCGGGCGCCTGATGAAGTCGGCGGTGTAGTTCGTCGTCACCACGAGCGGGACGCGGTTGCGGTAGAAGTAGTCGACCGCCTCGAAGACGCGGCCCTGCATCCACCCGCTCGAAGACTCCCTGCCGATGTCGTCGAGGACCAGCAGGTCGTTGTGCGTCGCGAGCTCCTCGAGCATCGGCGTGAAGCCGCCCCACTTCCTGCAACCTTCGTCGGACAGGACGTTCGGGTTCAGCATCAGCGGCCTGTACCCCTGCCCGATCACCTCGTTGCAGACGCAGGCCGCGAGATGCGTCTTGCCGGCTCCGCACTTGCCGTACAGCAGCAAGCCCTGTCCGGCCTTTGAGAGCGTTGGGAAGTCCGCGCAGTAGCTCATGCACGCCCTCACCGCGTCCTCGTCCGTGTCGGCATCGAGGTATCCCGAGAACGTGACGTTCTCGTAGAACGTGTAGCGACGGAAGCACAGTTTTCGGACGTCGTGGCACCAGCGGCCGAAGTCCTCCTTGCTCATCGACGTCTTCGGGATGTCGGACGCCCTGCGGATCGGGAAGAACACTCTCCTGCCTCCGACGGCGTACATGACCTCCCTCGGCTTGCCGTTCGCGTCCCTGAGCATCCCGTCAGCGTCGAAGTGCTCGCCCGGCAGCAGGGCATGGAGATGAGGGTGCTCGCCCTGCATCCCCATCGCCCTCAGCTCGGCTTCCACCCTCTCGTTGGCCTCGAGGAGCGCGTTCCAGTCGACGCCCGACCTCTCTGCCAGATCGCGTATCGTCGTTTCCAGCGTCACCATGCGTCCTCCCCGTAGTCGAATCTCGAGGGCGTGGAGGAGGGCGTGTCCCTCCTCGCCCAGTTGCGGACGGCGGCCTTCCAGTCCTTCATCTTGTTCTTGCCGACCATCCAGCCCTTGGAGGCGTAGAAGTCGATGAAGCGATCGGCGTCGACGGCGTATCCCCTCTCCCCGATGTACTCGGCCACTTCCTCTGCTGTGGGTGGGGCGAAGCCTTTCTTTGCACCCTCTTTAGAGGGTGTTTCTTTTATCTCTTTCTCACTCTCTTTCTCTCTATGAGAAGCGTTGCTTGCGGTTTTGCTTGAAGCAACTTGTTGAAGCAAATCTTCGTTTTGCTTGCGTTTTGCTTGCGATTTGCTCCCGCCTTTCGAGCCGTATTCCGCGCGCTTCCTCCCGATGTCGATGCGCTTCTTCACGAGCGCGAACATCCCGGTCGCATTGCCCCTGAGCTGCGGTTCCTCGCCGGTGAAGTAGTAACGCACGAGCGCGGCGATGAACTTGTCGCGCTGCTTTTCCGGCAAGGTGCAGGCTGCGTCCCAGTAGTCCGTTTGGAAGTAGAAACCGTTCATGATATGTCCTTAGAACGGCACATCATCGGACTCGTAGCCGTCACTTACACGTGCTTGTTTCTGACCCGAAAACGTCTCGATTTCGTCGCAAATCACGCGGATTTTCGAACGTTTACGGCCATCGTCCGCGTCCCATTCCTCGTATCTCAGACGGCCTTGGACGGCCACTTTCGAACCCTTCAGGAGACGCGTCTTGAAGTAATCGGCGCGCTTCCCGTACATCACGCAGTCGATGTAGTTCGGGACGCTGACCCACTCGCCGCTCTGGTCCTTCTTGCGCGTCTCGACGCAGACCGTGAAGTTAATCCCGCCGTAGTTCGAAGTCGAGAACTCGGCGCAGTCCCGCGTCAGGTTCCCGCTTATGTTCACTGAGTTGATTGACATCTAAACCTCCACTATCTCGACCTCGCCCCTGAATATCCTGACCAGCAGGTCCTTCATCTTGGCGAGCTCGTCTTCGTTGGCCGACCTTACGCTCGTGGAGAACTCGTTCTCGACGATCTGCCTCACGAGCGGCTCGGGCTTGTCGTATTCCTTAGCGCATGCCTTTATGCCAGCCTCGACCGATTCCAGCAGCCCGTCTGGCTTCTTCTCGGCCTTCTTCTCCTGAGCTGGCTTCTTTGCCGGCGTCTTCTTAGACGCGACCCGCGCGCCCTGGCGTTCGGCCTCGTCGGTGTCCGCGTCCTTCGTGTCGTCGATGAGGAAGAGCGCGTTGAGCGCGTACTTTCTTGCGTACGACGACGCCGTTCCGGTAATCTGCGACCCGTCCATGCCCTTCTTCGTCTCGTCCTCGCGCGCGAAAGCCGTGACCTTCTCCGTCGACTGTCCCGTCTCGACGTCCTCGAGCCACGCGCTCGCCACGATGTAGTGGCGTTCCCCGACGAGCGTCACGTCGTCGCTGAGGTGCAGCATCACGCCGTGCTCCTCGAGCAGCGGCTTTACCGCCTCGAGGATGTCCTCGCATGACCTGTAGCTGTACTTCCCGAAGCTGTTGTATTGGCCTTTCGGCGCCTTGAGCTCGCGGCAGATCCTAAGATGCTTACTCCTCATGTCCGCCTCCTATGAGCCCGGCTATCGCCTGAGGCAGGTTGCCCTTGAGCGCGCTCTCGACCTTGTCCGGGTCGACCCTCAGCGTCGGCGTGAGCCTCGCGGGCGACTCCCATTGCATGAGCTCGCACGACGGAGGCATCTCGCCTGTCTCGAGGAAGTGCCTGAGCAGGGCCGCCTCGTTTATCTCTATCATGTCGTTGTCGGCGATCCACGCCTTGACGGCCTCGTCGTCTTCCCACGTGATGGACGTGTGCTCCTTGGGGTCGGTCCTCGTTATCGAGTACGTCCCGACCTTGTCCTCGCCGATCATGACGTCGAAGCTCCTCGCGTGCGTCGCCTTGTACGCGTCCATGAAGTAGGCGTCGACCTGTCCCCTGAGGTTGTCGGGGTCGTTCGTTCCGACTATCTCGCCCAGCTTCTTGTAGAGAGCCTGCGCGACGGCCATCTTCGCCACGATCTCATCGGTCATCGCGCACCTCCGTTTCGTCGGCCACGAGGTACTTGACCTTGACGTAGCGGCTTATAGATTCCTCGGGGATGTAATCGTGGGTCTTCTTGACGCACTCGACCGCGTCCTCCTCGGACCGGAAGAGCATGTCGTCGACCATCCAGAACCTGATCGCGCCCATCATTCCCACGCTCCCTTCACGACCCCTGAGTAGGCGTCCTCGAGGCAGGAACGGGTGTAGTCCCTGTCCGCCTTGAGGGCGGCGATGTCGTGCCTCGCGAGCATGAGCTGGTTCTTGTAATGCTCCCTGTCGAGCCTGAGCTGCGTTATCTCGCGTCCCAGATCGCCCTTCTCGCGCCTGAGCCTGCTGATCTCCCCGAGCAACTCGCGCGTCATCTTCTTCTCGCCCATGTCACACCCCCAGAATCGCGAGGAGCGACAAGATGCCGAAGCCGATGGCGAAGGCTATGCCCAGATGCCATGACTCGGATGTTGATAACTGATTTCGCATTGTGGTAAACTCCTATCGTCAATCGCTGAGATTGTCGTTTTGACCGATTGCAGTTGCCGCTGCGATCGGTCGCTTCTTTCTGGCCATCTTCACGGCCTCTTCCATCGTCTCGGGCACTTCCACCCAGATGCGCCAGTGCGGTTTCACCCCGCCTCCGGGCTTGAACGCGCCCTCGATGCGGCCCTGCTGGCACGACTTGCGCACAGCGTCGGGTTTGAGGCCGTAGTGGCTCGCGTACTGGCTGACGCTCATCGCCTTGAGCATCTACCCTTCCTCCCTTCTGAACTCCCGTCCCCCGAGCTCGTCCAGCGTCACGCCGAACAGGTCGGCCAGCTTGACCGCCATCTCGTAGTTCGGCTGCGTCTTGGCGCACTCGTAGTTCGATACCGTCTCCTCCTTGACGCCGATGATCTGTGCGACCTCGGCTTGCGTCATGCGCCTGCGATGGCGCTCGGCCCGGATGTTGTTGGCCAACTCCGCGATGTTCCCCGCCATGTCCACCTCCTCTCGCGTGAGAACCGTATGCAGCGCACCGCCTCGGGCAAGACGTCGTCGGCAATCCCCAGGGGAGGTCACAGCCTTGTGAGCAGAAGGATGAAGAAGACATGGAATGGGGCAGTGCGCTGTATGCGGTTCTCAAAGTTCGTATGGCAAAGAGCCGGGTGTTTGTCTTGGTGGGTCTGTCAACAAGACAAACTAAAATGTTTGGGGCTAGTACCAAACATAGAGTTGGATGCTTGCAATCCATCGCTTCTATCATAATAGTTTGATTCCATCCATTGTCAAGATATAATTTCATGTCACACTTAATAAATAAGATGTTTACCGTCTAATTCGTAAACTTGGAGGTGTGACATGACTGATAAGAAAAGTATTGGGAAGTCACTGCAGACAATGAGAAAAGCCGCAGGGTTCAAGACGGCTAAATCATTCGCCGAGCACATGGGATACAACGTCGGCACATACACAAACTGGGAACAGGGGAAGCAGATATTCTCGTTCGGCCAGGCGTGGGACATGGCCGATGCGCTACATTGCACGCTCGACGAGCTCGGCGGTCGGAAGCCGCCGTTGACGGAGACCCCGGTCGCACCGGACGAGCAGACGCTCCTCGACGGCTACAGGTCAATCGATTCCACCGCGAGGCTGGCAGTGAGACAGCTCGTGGACACTCTCTCGCCCGAAGCTGGTTCTGCTCAGGAAGAGGGCGTAGCGTGAGGAGTGTTCATGTATCTGATGTATGTCGATGAATGTGGGGATTGCGGGTTGAAGCCAGGCTCAAGCAGCCTGTTCATTCTCAGCGCGATAATCCTTCACGAGTCATATTGGACCGACGTCATGACGAAGCTCGGCGAACAGCGAGCGGAATTCCGCAGTCGCTACGGCTTCGGTATGGACCAGGAACTGCACGCATGCGAGATGATGGGCAGAACCGGTAAGAGCTACTCGCATATCGGTAAGGCCGACAGGGCCAGCATGCTGAGACAGGCAGTGACGCTCGAAGCGTCATTCGACTGTCTGCGCGTGATCAACGTGATTGTGGATAAATCAGATAAGGATATCGGATACGACGTTTTCGGGCACGCGTGGGATGCGCTCATCAACAGATTCGAAATGACCATAGAGCACGATAATTTCCCGCATCCGGACGACGGAGCGTCCTGCGATCACGGCATGATAATCGTGGATGAGACAGATGAGAAGAAGCTGCGGGACCTCATCAGAAGGATGCGGCACGGCAACTTCATTGCCTCGAAACTAGAGCCCGGAACGTACATAAGGCACGATCTGAGATACGTAATCGAGGACGCGCTGCACAAGAGGTCCGAGACATCGATGCTTATCCAGATGAGTGATGTGAACTCATATTTCCTGAAGCAGACCATCGAGCCAAATAAAACTGTTGTCAAACACGGAATCAAGAATCTGTTCTACCGTCT
The DNA here is from genome assembly GCA_017405115.1 of Kiritimatiellia bacterium. The sequence goes on along the minus strand of JAFRBA010000125.1, from coordinate 15,509 downwards.
CGATCCGATTCTTCTGAAGCAGGCATGCAGGAATGACGAGTTTGGGATCGTCAGGCTCTGAAAACAAGGCGGGCGACCTCGTGGGCCGCCCCCTGTGAGGACCCCTACTAGGCATTAGCACCGTTCAGGTTCCATATAGATTTTATCAACATATGACTGAAAAGTTCAACATTGTTGAACAGGCATTTCTGAAAGGATGTACTCATGAAGCCGACGGGAGGCTACGTCGAGCAGCTCGAGAAGGACAGGCCGAGGAGCCGGTGCCGCAAGTGGAGGCTGGTCGCCAATTTCGGCAAGGTCGACGGGAAGTACCCGCACCGGTACAAACGGTTCGACGGCACGTACCGCGAGGCGAAGACCGCTCTTGCTGCGTGGCTTCACGATCTGGAGCTGGAAGACGAGCGCGAGAAGTCCCCGACGTTCGGGGAGTACGCGCGAAGATGGCACGAGCGCCGGGTAAGAAGCGGCATGTACGCCGAGAGGACCATGGACGGCGAGGGTTGGCGCGTGAACGCGCTGGTCGCGCTCCTGGGCGACTTGCAGATGGACGAGGTGACGCGCCGCGATGTGGAGGACTGCTACACGAGGCTGTCCAGCGGCGAGTCCCCGTCGGGCAAGCCGTGGAAGCCTTCGAGTGTAAACTCCATGCACAAGACGCTCTCGACGATTTTCTCGGACGCCGTGAGAGACGCTGTAATCGATTCTAAGCCGACTTTCGAGGCGAAGCGCCCGCAGGTGCCGCAGGTGGAGAGAAACGTCCCCACGACCCGAATGGTCGACGCTATGGTGGAATCGCTCGACCCGAGGGAGCCGCATCAGATGGCGGTCATGCTGTGCGCGTGCCTGGGGTTGAGGAGAAGCGAGGCGGTGATGGTGGAGAAGTCCGATTTCGACGGCAAGAGGGTCCACGTGACCAAGGCCGCCGAAGAGGACGGCACGGAGAAGCCGACGAAGACCGTCAGGATCCGCGAGGTGCCCGCGCCGCCGATCCTGAGGGATGCGATAGAGGCCGCCCCGGACGGGAAGCTGGCCGAGATACGCCCGAAGGTGCTCACCAGGTGGTGGTGCCGCAACCGGGGGCGGTGGGGAATGGAGGGCGTGCGGCTGCACGATTTGCGCCACGCCTACGCTACCAGGCTGGCCGAGGCGGGAGTGCACCCCCGCGTGATGATGCAGCTCGGCGGCTGGGAGACCATAGAGGTCTGTATGAACATCTACACGCACGTCCACAGCAGCAGCCTGGACGACGCCGTGGAGAGGGCGTTCTCGTGATTTTTGCGCCGAATTTGCGCCACTTGCGCTTTTGAAATAAAAGGCCAGGAGCCATATACAGCCCCTGACCTGCGGTTTCTGGTCGGGTGGACAGGATTCGAACCTGCGACCCCTTGACCCCCAGAATCCACCAACAGTGGGAACGTATGGGAACAAGCGGGACGGAGAAATGCGCATTTCTGCAGGTCATGGCGTGTTTTACGCGTATATGTCGGCACAAGTGGGAACGAGTGTTTTCGACATTTCACGTGATTTTTTGCGCCAATATTTGCGCCACCCCTGGTGGGCGGCGCGACGGATGAGAGAGTGTCAGTGTGGCGATGGAGGAGCCGTATGATCCATGAGAACCCGTCGCGCTATGCCCGTATTCCCCTCTTAGTAAACGTACACCAGTTCGTACGTCCCGTTGTAGAACGATCCGGGATTCGTGGTCGATGTGCCAGACGACGTGAACGTGATGGAGTTGCTTCCCGTCGTCACAGAGTATCCGCTCGTCACATTGGCGTAGGTGCCGTTGCTCCTGCGGAACGAGTTGCCCTTGCAGGTGGAGCCGTCCCACACCATGTCAGCGATGAAGTAGTTAGTCGAGCCGCTCGACCTCGACAACGACGTCGTGCAGCGCAGGAACGCCGCTATCGGCGTGCCGCTCAGACCCGTGAACTGATGGCTCGTGGCCGTGTTCGAGGAGTTCGTCCACGTCGTAGTTGCGATTGACGAGCTGCCCCCGCCACCGCCGCCCGTGTAGGTGCCAGTGACGCTCCACAGGTTCGTGTTGCCGTTGCTGATGGTGACTGTCGTGCCGCTCTTGATGTTCGCAGCCGTGAGATTGGTCTGCGAGACGGCGTTTATCTGCACCGATTCGAGCGCGTCGTATCCCGTGTCTGGGTAGATGGTCTGGCTCGAAGTGGACGCGCCCACGCCAGTCTTCGCCTGATAGGTCACGGCGTTCGGGTCTACGGCATAGGTGAGCTGGTAGTAGCCTGGCTGGTGGAAGTAGCCGCCGTTGTTCGTGCTGGTGCTGGAAACCGTCAACGCGCCGCCAGAATACGTGTAGCCCCACGAGGTCGCCGCATGTGCCGACGAATCGAACGAATGACCGTACGTGGACGTTCCATCGTTCACGACCTCGATTACGCGCTGGTAGCCAGAAGAAGTCGAGAATGACGACTTGAACACGCACGAGAAGTACAGCGGTCTGCCGCTCAGTCCCGAGAACGTGATGGAAGTGGCGCCGCTCCCCACCTGGACGTCCGACGTGTGGATGTCGGAGCTTGAGCCGCCGTATGCGTAGACGAGCTTGTACTCGTTAGCCTGGAACTCCGCCGTGGTCGCGGTTATGGTGAGCGTGCCGCCCGAATAGCTCTTAGAGTAGCCCGTGTCGGCTTCCGCCTGAGTCGTTACGTCCATGCCGTGAAGCGACGTGCCGTCATAGGCGACCGCCACCGCAGCCGTGCCGCCAGTGGATGCGTCCGCAGACGACGTGACCACGAACGAGAGCGGGTTTCCAGACAATCCCGTGAAGCTGATTGACGATGCAGCCGATGAGAGCGTTGCCGTCTCAGTCCCGATCGACATGCTGCTCCCACCACCGCCGCCAGAGACGTTGACGACGAGCTCGGCCAGGTTCGTCACGTCGTATGTGCCGTTCTCGGTCTTGGTCTCGCTGCCCGATACCAGTTCTGATGCGGAGACGGTGACAGCCGTGCCAGTCTTGGTGCCGCCAGTGACGTAACCCGTCGTGTTCGTGACGGACGGCGTGACGCTGACGCTGTGGTTCGAGACGGTTCCCTTTGTCGCTGTCGGCGTGCCAGCCGTGCCTGTAGGCATCGCCGCCACGGTAACGTCTACGTACTCGATGCCGTTAAAATCATCAGATGAGTTGAAATTGACGCGCTCTGTCTGCTGCGAAGTAGTTGGCGTGTATGTGCGGGACGGGGTCTCGAAATTCGGGAAGATAAACCTGGTGTCACCACAATACTCTATTCCCTGCGTCGTATAGAAGTACTCTTTTATCAGCAGCGTATTTATACCACCATCTACCTGAATACTGTACCCGAATGCGTAATCGTCATCATAGAACCATCCCGCAAGCTCGCCGTTCCCGCCGACGAAAACGATTTCCTTCCCACCTACGTAAGCGTCTTGCAGCTCGTTAATCGTGCAATCGGGAGTCCACATCTCCTCCGTGCTATCCCACGAGAGCGTTACGACGAGAGCATCCGAGCCGCCAGAGGCCGTGCCAGTGATGATTGCACCCGAAGCGTCGTGCGCCGTGTATCCTTGCATCAGCGTGGCGGGCGTCACGGTGTCTGAGGTGAGGTCGATGAGGGTGGTGCCGTCCTTGACTATCTTGTTGGGGTAAGGCATGACGCCCCCCTTACGCGGATGCCCCGATGGTGACCGTCAGGCCACCAGCCGAATTCTGGACCTCGCTGTAGGGCATGGCCGCGACGGTGACCTGAGACAGCGCGTCGTAGCCCGCGTCCGCCGTGACGGTCTGCGCGGTGAAGCTTGAGGTCACCGACTTGCTTTGGAGGTTGACGCCATCGCCGCTGTAGGTACCCTGAATCGAGAGAATCGTGACGCCCTGCTTGATGTTCCCAGCGACTATCTTGTTTCTTTCGGACTCGGCAATCTGCACGCTACCGCTTCCATCATGGTATCCAGTTGGCACGGTATATGCTTGGTCGCGGCTGCTGATGGTGCCAGCCACGGCCCCGTTGTTGGTCATGGTGCCAGTGACCTTCGAGCCGTTGACGTAGGCCGTGGCTCCCGTGAGAATCTGGCTCGCCGTCGCGTTGGCGTCGGACGTGTCCGCGTCGTTGGTGTTCGTGCCCGTCACGAGTTCGCCCGTGCGCAGGTGCGCCGTTACGCCGCTCGTTATCTGCGACGCGCTGACGAGGGTGTCGGTCGAGATGTCGATGATGACGTCGCCGCTCTCGCCGTTCACCACCTTGTTGACATAGGGATTGCTTGCCACTTCATCCTCCTATCGTGACGGTCACGCCGTAGTCGTTAGGCGCTTCGGTGTAGTTGATCGCATGGACGGTGAAATCGTCGGTCATGCTCTTGTTCTTCGTCGCGAAGACCTGCTCCGAGAACAGGGCGTCTGCTTCGTAGCTTCCATCGTAAGGTGGAAGACCCCCGCCGATGTAGGGAACGTCCACGTCGAGCTGCACATCGCCGGAATTGCCGAGCGTCAGGAGCACCTCACCCGCGTCGTCGACCGTCAGGCGCACGTCCGCGATCATGAGAGCCTGCCATCTAGCAGTATCCTGCCGATGTCGATGGTGCCGATGTTGGTGGCGAGGGCAACTGCGCCATCCGCCTCGGTCGCACGGATCTGCACCTCGCACTTGCCGGGCTTGAACGCGAGCGTGTCCTCCTGCGCCAGCGGGCATGCGATGGTGGTGGCATCGTCCTCGAACGTCATCGTGAAATCGGGATTCTCCTTCACGATGATGTCGCGTCCGGCCTGCTTGAAGGCGAGATAGACATGCATCCCGGTGATGTCGGCGCCCACGGTGAGCGTGATGGTCGGCGTCGTCCCCCTACGCATCGTCTTCTCCCAGTATCTCGAGGATGCGGTCGAGCTTGGCATCCATCTTCGCCTGCTTTGAGGCGATCCACTTGATGTGGTCGTGGTCGTTCATCTTGACCTTGCGGCCGCTCGGGTCGTCGGTGGCGGTAGCCTCGTCGGATGACTCCTTGACTCGTGTCGCCGCTTTCTTCCCGTCGATGACGTAATCCCACGTCGCCTTGGGCACGGTCGATGACACAGCATCCTTGATCTTCTTGATGTCCGAATCGTTCACTTCGTCTCCTTCGCTGTCGTAGCCTCCGACGAGACGCACCGTCTCTGCCGCGTTCGCGCCGTCTGACACGGTTATGACCACGTGCTGGCTGCTCCTGTTGACGATCGTCCCCGCCGGGAGATATGCGTCCGACGTGAGGTACTTGGCATCCGTCAATCGTGAGAAACCGGCGTTGACGAGCATTTTTCCGATGTTCCACGTGACGGCGTATTCGGACACGTTGTTGTAGATTCTCGGAACGCCGATGATGTGCCCCGCCGCTATGACGCATGCCGCCGTAGACGATGAACAGTCGGCCTCGCACGGGACGGCGATCTTGCTCGCGTCCCAGTTCGCTTTCTTGAGCTGGTCGTAGAACGTGAGCCTCTGGTACTGGTCGTAACCGATGTTCGGGTTTAGAGCGCCCTGCTTCGACACCTTCGCGATCGCCTCGCGCACGGCCCTGTCGGGGTGGACGAAGACCTCGTCCCAGCCGCCCTTGTACCACTTGCGGACGTACCACTCGGTGCCGCTCTGGTCACCGGCGACACCGCCGTAATACTTGTTACGTTCGTCGTGTCCGCACGAGCTAATCATCGAGACCCACTTCGTCGATCTTGATTACGTGAGCCGACTTCAAGAGCTTGAAGAACGGCCAGTCGGCGACGCTCGGCCAAATCTTCGTGAACGTCTCCATGAGCGAACCGATTTCCATGACGATGAGGTACACGCAGATCGTGACGAGCACGGGTGCGGTGAATCCGAGTTCGATACCCGCGATTATGGTGGCGTCCAGAATGCATGCGAGCAAGATGAAGCACAGCTCGACGGCCTTGTGAGCAAGGCCCTCTCGCATCTTGGACGAGTCGTATTCGTGATGCAGGAATGCGTTGCCGAGTCCGAACAGGACGTCGAGCACGATGAGGAGCAGAACGGCTATGACCGCTACCTGCGCCTGCGGGTTGTCCCTGAGCGGTTGCAGGAAGACGTCGATTACGTATGGAAGGTGGTGCATATCAGGTCATCTCTTTCCTTAACTCGCGGTGTTGACGTACAGGCCTTCCCGTACGCATAGGATTTTCACTGTCACGTTGAGCGCGTACGCGGTCGTGCTGTGGTTGTTCGACGCGGAGACGTGGAGCTGCTTGTTGCTGACGGTGAGTCTGCAAGCATTCACGGAAAAGGCGTACTCGTGGTCGGTTTCCCAACCGACGACGCTGATTGCCTTATAGCCAGCAGGTATGTTGGGGTTTGACCCTGAATCGGTCAGCGTCACGTTGTTGGATGCGCCGCTGCCCTTGGCGATGGTGCCGGATGCGGGCACCCTGACGGAGACGTTCGCGATGGTACAGGCTACCAGCGGGTCGCCATCACCCTGCATGACATCCGAAGTGCCAAGCACTTGACCAGTTGCCCAGTCATACCCCAGCACTTCGAGGCCATTCGCCTCGACGCCGCCTTGCGCGGCGGAGATGTTGAACCCGTTTATATCAAACGTTGCCGTCGCGGCATCTGCCTTGAGCTGCAGCGCGTTCGCGAGCGACCCAAGCGCTTCTATAATCAAGCTGCCTGCTGAATTAACTGTCAAGCTTCCGATTTCGCGTCCCATGCCGTTGTATATCTTGAGTCCGCCTGTGTTGCTCGCGATGAGAGCGAGCAGCGGGTTGGTGCCGTTGCGGAACAGCATTCCCTCGGTGTTCCATACGGTGTTCTTTCCGCCAGTAGCTTCTCCCGCTGCTGTAGAAACATGCGCTCCGTTGTCATCAGCCCAGAAGTGCTGGTTCGTTGCGTTGGCGATCGCAGCGGCTTCATCGCCTGCCGTCTGAGCGCCCATCGCCGTGTCGGCCATCCTGTCTCCCCATCCTCCGCTGCCGAGCGCGATGATGTCCGCTCCGTCGAGAAGGAGCTGCACCTCGTCGCCGGGCTCCACGGACGCTATCGTAGGCACCTCCATCTGCGTGCCGTCGTCGAACTCGACGGTGACGTAACCGTCGACCGAGCTGCCGACCGCCGTCGCGGACGTGCGCTTCGTGGACGGTGCGCTCGATTCGGGGATTTTCTGTCCACCTCCCCCGAGCGCCGATGCGAGCCTGAGCCTATTAGCGAGTGTCATATCTCCTCCAACGTGAGTTCCATTCTCATCGCCGTGTCGAGCGTTATCTCGCGCTGCGACACGAACACCTTCTTCTGTATCGGGTCCGCGTCTGGATTGTCCTGGTAATAGAACGTCCCGACCGCCCCCATCTTCACCTTCGGCATGTAGAGCATCGTCGCGCTCCACACCTTGTGCGTGTCGGCGTGTTCCGTCCTCGCCGTCTTGAGCATCTTGGCGAGCTCGGATTTGACCTGCGACTCCGTGACGGTCTCCCCATCTTCGACGGAAATCGTCGGGCTGCCGCAGTCGAACACGCACAGGCGCCCTATCTTCGAGTGGTGCCACTGATGCGTTTCCGGCACGTCGAGCTTCTCGAAGTACGACTTCTTGACGGTCTGCGTCTTGTACTTCGTGTCGCCCTTGGCATGTTTCAGGTCGCCTTGATGGTGGATTATCGTCCTGCCGTCGCTCGCGAACACGTTCTCCGTGTACTTGACGTTGCTCGTGTACGTGCCGACCTCCTTCTGCACCTTGACGGAGTTCTCGTAGGAGGCGATGAAGCGGTTGTAGATTTCCTGCCGCTCGTAACCGACCGTCCCGACTTCGGTCATCGACGACGCGCCCTTCGGCACGTCGAACGACTTCGAGCGCTTCGACGGGTTCACGTACGGCTCGAGCGTGACGCGCCCATGGGTGTCCACGCCTATCCACGCACCGAGCGCGTCGGCCAGACGCTGGCATTCGGTGAGCACGCTCTCGCCATGCGCCCATGCATGGTCTTTCGCGAGCTTCTTCGTCTTCGACACGCCCGTGAGGATCCTCGACACGCCGCCGCTGTTCTTCACGTAGAGCGCGAACTTCTCGACGAGCACGCTGTCCTTCGCGACGCTGCCGTTGCCGCATCTAAGGTCGGTGCCGAGACGCTTCATCGCCGAGTGCAGCTCGACGGTGCCGTGGTAGCGCCCGTGGTCGTAGGACATGTCCGCAGGTTCGGGCCAGAACGTCCCCAGCTCCTCGCGGTACTCCTCGCCATCGAGTTCTGCGACATGCCAGATGCGCACCGCCCTGTTGACGGGTATCGTGCCGCCGTCGATCTCGAGCGACGCCGACACGCGGTACTCGCTGCGGTAGTCCTCTGTGATGGTGCCGCCGACGACTTTGCCGGTGAACCAGCCCAGCGACTTGTCCACGTTGCGAACGTCGACGAACTCGACGCCGTAGCGGTTGTATATGCCGGACTTCGTCCAGTCCACTACGACACCTCCCTCATCGAGATGCTGACGTGCATGAACTTGTCGTTGGTCGGGTACTCTGCGGAGGTGGACACGCTCGTGATGGCGACGCGTCTGCTGAAGCCGCCGCTCATCCTCATGTTCCAGTCGTGGTGGGCGCGCAGCTTGTTGACGTCACTGCGCCACGCGTCGGCCGCCTCGTAGCCCGTCGCGGGGTTAATGACGTCGCCCTCGACGGTGTACTCGACGTGCGACACCCTCGCGTGTCTCGACACGTCGACGTCGCGCCCGTCGGTTGCGACGAACTCGACCTCGCGGTCGATGCTTCCGTCGTATTTCCTGTTGTAGCGCATCTCGAAGTGCTCGCCGTTCCAGTCGAGCATGAACGACGCATCGCTCTTTATAGTCTGGTTTGCCTTTGATGTGCGCCAGTCGCCGTTGGATGCCACCACCGTCGTTCGCACGGCGATGTCCACTCCGATTGGCGGCGAGTCGACCTTGCCGATCCAATTGCTGCCGCTCTGCTTCATCTCCACGTTCTTCAGATACGTCCTGCCGTCCTCGTCGACCCAATGGACTCGTGTCAGCACGTTGGCATATGTGCCACCAGAGACGGTGACGTTCCCGTCGATGTCCACCGTCGTCGTCGGCTGGGCCGGTGTCTGCGAGTCGGCGTGCTCGACGATGGGGACCTCGATGTGTGTGCCGAGCGGCCCGCCATCGTGCGTGAACGACGCAAATGTCTCGTCCCAGCTATATGCGTAATCGTCTGGGAACAACGTCATGTACGAGAATCTCAAGATCTGATTACTCGGTTGTGTTGTGCTCGGGTCCGGTATTTCAGGTGCATACTGTTCGGGAACAGAGAACACGTAATCGCCCATGCCGGTATTATCTACATCTGGATCAATGTTCTCTGTGAAAAATGTATCGGGCTGTATCACTTCGAGATTGCTGTTAAGCGGTGTTACCGCAGCAAACTTGACTGGATGCTGCCAGTTGCTCTCGACGTGGACTTCAACGGAACCATCGGCTTGACGGACGCCCTGCATGCTTGTCACTACAGGCATATATGCAACTGTGAGGACAGCCTCTCCCCATGTCCCGTAGTTCCACTTGTACGTCTGATTGTTCTGCGTTGCATTGAATGCCCTGACACGGACAAGGTATTCGTTTCTGTCGTAAGTTCCGACGTTCCCTCCGTAAGTGAGGTCGTATGTAAAAGGCATATCGAGCTCATACGTGCGCCAGCCGTCAACTTGAGACGCTGTGAGCAGTTCGACCGGAGAAGGTTGCGGACTGCTCGACGAGAGCGCGTTTCCCTGCCACGGCCCCCACGTTCGTCCTGCCGAATCTGTCCATGTAACCTCTGAGCCAGTGGACGCATGTCCCGTGCCGAGCTTGCCTGTCCACGGTACCCATACTTCCTCGCCGTCGTATGCGGAGGTCGTGTATGTCTCGCCTGTATCAGGGTCGGTGTATGTAGTAGTGCCTGCTGCCTGCGCCGATACGTACGGCGCCTGCCTGCGCCTGATGCAGTATTGCACTTGAAAATTTCCGTGATAGCTCTTCCACGCGATCCTGAACGGCGCTACTGTCGGCTTGACCTCGATTTGCGTATCTGCGATCGAGTAGTCGTACTGCTTCGTGCCCAGCTTCTTGAGCCAGCAGATGTTGCTCGGAGTCTGGTAGCTCGTGTTCAGCTCGTATGCCATGCTACTTGCCTCCCATCGCCGTGTATCGCGCGAGAACGCCGAGGTACTCCTCGGTCGCCGCCATGATCGCCGGGTTGCTGTTAACAGCCACGTCATTCAGATAGACGTTGGTGACGTTGCCGCCGACGCCCATCTCGCTCGCGACGGCCTGCGCGAAGGGCCTTACGTACTGCCGGTTGGTCAGCGGCACTATCGCGGTTCCGTGCGCCCAGCGCACGAGGGCCTCCGCCCCGTCCTCGCCGACCCATCCGTAGTTCGTGAGGACCGGTTGCGTGGCGATGCCGGTGAGACCCCCGGCCGCGTTAGCCGGTATGTCACGCACGGCCGAGGCGGTGAGACCGCCCGCCGCGTTCCCGTTCTCCGTTACCGTCTTCATCGTCGTGACGATGGTCGACGTGAAATGCGAGTTGTTGAGCTTCTTGGCCTCTGTCAGGTACTCGTTTATCCTCGAGACCGCCGTGCCGTCTATCACGTTGCCGCTGGCGTTGACGGTCGGGTACTTGTTCTCGGCCCTGACCTTGTTCCACTCGGCGATCTTTGACTTCATCTTGTTGACGTCGCCGTCGCATGACTTCCACATCCTGTCGAAGTCGGCGTCCGTGACGCCCGCCATCTTCGCCATGGCGCGCGAGACCGATTCGGCGGAGCCGTCGTAGGCCGAGGTTATGCTCCCCCACTGCTCGGGCGTGAGCTTCGAGAGCTCGTCTTGCGAGTACCCGAGTCTCGCGAGGCTCCCGGCGAGGTCGTCGACGCCGAGGCCCGTGCCGTCCAAGGCGTCCGAGACGCCCGATATCGACTCGATGAAGTCCCTCATGCCGTCGCCGACCGCGGCGGACTTCGCGATGAGGTCCTCCTCGGCGCCGTTCATGGCGTCGAGGTCCCCCCTCGCCTCTTCCAACGCGCCCTCGAGGCGCGCCAGTTCCATCGTGTAGGCGTTGTACGCGTCGCTGCCCGGCTTTGCCTGGTCCCTCCACTCGAGGACCTGGTTGTACTCGCGCTCTACCGCGTTGAGGGCATCCTGTGCCTTGATGCGTTTCTCCACGGCGGCTTTGGCCTGCTGGGCGTATATCTGCGCCTCGGCGTTGTTCCTCCACGCGTCGGCGTTCTTCTTCAGCTCATCGGACGACGCGGACAGCTTGCCGTTCTGGGCGTCCGTTATCGCGACGGACTGGCCAGTGACCTCGTTGTACCCCTCGACCGCGGACTTGAGCCTCTCCTGCTCGTAGGCGGTCAGGTTCTCCTTGTCGCGGAGCTCCTCGATGGTCGATATGTACCCGTCGAGCTGCGCCTCGTTCGTGTACTGCTCGGTCCACTGCTCCCTGAACTTGTCTGCGAGTTCCGCCTGCGCGTCGGTTACCTCGTCGACCGCCTTCTTGACGTCGGCGAACGACGTCTTGACAGACGATGCGAACTGCGAGGAAGACGCCTTGGCCTTCCTCTGCGCGTCCAGGAGGCCGTTGGTGGCCTTGTCGACCTTCTCGATGTGCTCCCGGTACTTCTTCCACTCGGAGTACGCGAACGCCGCGACGGCAGCCGCAGCGGCGACAGCCAGGGCGACGAGCCCCGCCTTGCCGCTTCCCACGACGCCGCCTATGGAGCTGGCGAGCTTGCTGCTGCTCGACTGGAGCTTGCCGCTGATGTCGCCGAGAGTGCTCATGGCGTTGCCGACGCTCGTGATCGCGCCGCCGACTCGCCCGACGACGGAGAGCAGCGGGCCGAGCGCGGCCACAGCGGCCGCAGCGCCTATCACCATGCGCTGCTGGCCCTCGTCCATCTCGTTGAACGCCTCGGCGCCCTCCTTGATGGCGTCGACGAGCGGCTGCATCGCCGACAGGCAGTCGAGAAGCGCGTCCGCCAGCGGCTCGCCGACTTCCGCTGCGATGTTCGTTATCTGGTTCTTCAGCATCTCGAACTTCGCGGCGAGCGAGTCGTTGCGGTTCGCGACCTCGTTGGACAGCGCGGTGTTCTCTTCCCACGTCTGGTTCGCCAGGCTCACCGAGTCGGTGAGTATGTCCGAGTTGTTCGCGAGTCGCTTGAGCATGTCGGTCTGACGCAGCGAGGATATCCCGAGCTCGTCGAGCATGACGGCGAGGTTGCCGCCCTCCTCGACACCCGCGGCCATCCCCTTGAGAACCGCGTCGAGGGCTCCAACGGCGTTGTCCTTCCACGCCGCGGCGAACTCCTCGGAAGACATCCTGGCGGTCTTCGCCCACGTGGCGAGGTTCTCGTCGTTGAGCGCGACCGACTTGTCTATCTCGCTCATGACCGTCGAGATGGCCGTGCCGCCTGCCTCCGCGCTGATGCCCAGCGATGTGAGCGCGCCCGCGAGGCCGAGCACGTCGGCGCTCGACAGCCCTATCGACTTGCCGGCGCCAGCTATCCTCATGGCCATCGCGGAGATGTCCGATTCCGTGGTGGCCAGGTTGTTGCCCAAGCCTACGATCGTGGACCCGAACCGCTCGGTGTTCTCCTTGGCCTCGTCCATGATGTTGAAGAACTGGGCGAGCTCGGTGCCGGCCTGCTCGGCGCTCATGTTGGTCGCGATGTCCAGACCGCTCACGACCTCGCCGAACTCCTGGATCTCGCTCTTGCCGTTGCTCAGCAGGTCGAGCGTGTAGCCGAGCTGCGCGCCGAGCGCCTCTATGCTCAGCATGTCCGTGGCGCTCACCGCGTTGACCTCGGAGAACTCCATAGCGGCTTTCTTGAGGTTCTGGTAGTCCTCCTCTGTGCCGTCCACCGTCTTGCGCACGTCGGTGAGCGCGGTGTCCAGGTCGACTGCGGCCTTCACCGCCGCCCCGCCCGCGGCGACCATCGGGACGGTCACCTTCTGCGTGAGCTGGTCGCCAGCCTTGCGCACGCCCGACAGCGCCTTGTCGACCTTGCCGCCGACGTCCTGCCATTTCTCGCCGAGCTGCTTGACCGATGTCCTGCTGGCCTTGACCTTCGCGTCGGCCTCTCGCACGGCGCGCTCGTACTCCTCGACCTTGGCCTTGGCCGCGATGATGTCGCCCTCGAGATGGTCCCACTGCTCGTCGGTCATCTTGCCCGTGCCGGCGTACTGCTCCTTGACCTTGTTGAGTGTCTCGAGCTCTTTCCGCGCCGCCTCGGCGCGCTGTTTCGCCTTCTCTAGCTGGCGGTCGAGCGCGTCCGCGTTGCCCGGGTCGGATTTGAGGGCCTTGCCGACCTTCTTGAGCTCCTTTTCGGCGCTCCTGCCCTCGTTCCGTATCTTCTTGAGCTCGCGCGACAGACCGGTCGCGTCCGCGCCGAACTCGATGGTCAGGCCCTTGTACACGTCGGCCATAACCACCTCCAATGCGTCTGCAGGCTATCCGAGCAGCCTGTCTATGTCTGCTTGCGTCGCATCCCGCACCGCTTCCGGTCGGGATTGCCCGTCTGGCCCGAGCGCTATGTCCGTGTACGCCACGAACGCGCCCATGCTCATGCGCCTGATCTCCTCCATCGAGAAGCCCAGGCGCTTAAGCGCCAAGACGCCCCGATAGGCTTCCCAGCAGTCGCGACAGCTGGCGCTTGAGACGCGCGATGATTCCGGTCTTGCGTCCGCGAAACATCTCCGCCGCTATGGCGGAGTCCATCACCGGCACGCAGCCGACGCCTTCCTCGATCGAGAACTCCCCCGCATCGAACGCGCGGAGCCATTCCGCATAGCAGCCAGCCTTGTCCGTGACCGTCGCGTTCATGGCCCATATGACGCGCAGGTACCCCTCGATGTCCACCGTCTCGGAACGCGCGACGTCGTTGAGATGGGCGAAGAGGTCGCCGCCGAACTCCTCGCGGAACACGAGGAGCGTGTACGGCGACCCCTGCAGTTCGAGCCGACGGCCGAGGATCTCGACCGTCCTCATCTCTAAGCCCCCGTCGTTGTCGTGGTCGGGGCACCTGGCGTGACGACCGCCGTGAAGAAGTTCTCGTAGTCGGTGTCACCCTCATGGCAGACCATCTTGACGATGTCCTTCGTGATGGCGCTGAAGGTATGCGGCACGATGGTGATGTCGGCGCTCTCGGTGGATACCTCGGGGTTCTCCTCGCTCGTGGAGTCGTCTGAGCCGGGAGTGGACGCGACCGTTTCGTACCAGATGACGCGACGGGCCTCGTCGTCACCCTCGATCTGCGCTAACAGGGCGAACGGGCAAGCCTTGCCCTCTGCGTCCTCGACGTAGTTGCCGTGATAATCGATGTAGTCGCCCAGCATCTTCGCGCGGACGGCTTCGGGGAACAGGGCGACCTCGAGGCTGCCCGTGTACCCGTTCTTCTTCTTGTAGACGAAGTATTTCTTGTTGTCTGCCCAGAAAGTGTAGTCGCCCACGTCGGGGTCGGTGGTCAGGTGCACCGCACCCGGCACCGCGATGGGCGTGCCGTACGTCCCGTTCTCGAGGAACGCGACGTGCACTTTGGACAGGCCGAACTTGACCTTGCTGTCAGCCATGTCATGGCCTCCTTTGCTCTTTTGTTGTTCAGTGCTTGAGGGAGAACGTCCACTGCTGCCGCCACAGTTGCTCGTCCCTGTCGTACGACGGGGCCTGCCTGCTGGCGGTCACGCCGCCGTCTTGGAGGGCGGCGGAGACGGACTCGACCAGCGAGTCGTCGAAGTCGCGCATGTACAGCGCCGCGCTCCACAGGTCGAAGACCGCGTAGGCGCCGTTGTCTGCTGGGAAGACGTTGCTCCCCTCGTCCATGTAGGCGACGACGGGGAACACCCGCTCCTCGCCGTCCATGTAGAAGCTGTCGATGACGGGAAGCCCCGCCTGCGACAAGATTTCCACGACGTCTCTTCTAGCCACGTATCCTCCTCTGCAGTTCGGCAGCGCCCGCTTCGGCTGCCGCCCCGATGTGCGGGTAGGCCGGTGCCGGCGCTGGTCCCCCGTGGCCGTGCTCGAGCAGGTGCGTGAGCCTGTAGCTCGGGGCCTTCTCGTAGACGACGGCCGTCTGGCCGAGTACGTCCACATGGCCCTTGATGGCCCAGTTCCCCGCGTACATGCCGGTCCGTCTGGGAGATGACGTCTTGAGCTGTTCCAGGGAGACCCTGGCCGCTGCCATGACGTCCTTGCGCGACGCCTGCACGAGCTTGTGCTCGTAGTCGCTGATGATCGCTGCGATCTCGTTGCCGAGCTGCTCGACCTCGACCGTGGCGCCCCTACTCCCCATGGCGCACCGCCTCGAACGAAGCGAAGAGCCCCTTCTCGTCGACGTCCTCTATCGAGGAGACGTCGTAGAGCACCCCGCCGTACCCGATGACTGTGTGCTCCGGTCGGAGCGTTGAGAACGAGGACTGCCACGGCGCGACGAACGCCCAGCGCTCCCTGGCGTCGGTGAGGTTCGCCTCTCCCCTCGCCTCGGAGCCGTCGAGCATCCTCGCCTGGGCGTCGCCCGTCCAGACCTCTGT
>JAFRBA010000124.1 GCA_017405115.1 Kiritimatiellia bacterium | reverse complement strand
TCACCTGTTTGTAGGACAGGGCTTCGGCACTCGGGTCGCCCCTCATGCCGCCTGTCTTCCTAACTGACTGTCGATTTCTTGTCAGTGCGAACTCCTTTCATTTCGCAAGTTGCTATCGCGCTTTACTTGGCGCACCATTCTTTTATCTCCACCTTTGTGCTTGAACAAAGCTCTGTACTCCAGTCATTGGGAATCGTACGTACTCTGAGTTCGACATGCGAGCATTATACCAAATTCACCGCATAGCCGCATGCCCACGACAACGACTTTCAGTTCTTGAATGATGGGTGCACTCCGGGCGCACCGCCGCTTTCATACCGAAAGAATCGGGGAGCCGCGCGTCAGCCCAGCAGCCCGCTGAAGACGAGCTTGACGTGGAGCCACGCGTCCTCCGCCGCGACAAGCGGCGAGAGGCGGCGAAGGCGCTTGCGCGCGAATATCCGCTGCGGCCTCGCCGGATCGACCGGCGTCTCGCGCTGCCCCCTGGCGGACTCGATGAGCTCTATCACCTGGTCCCAGAAGTTGTACCGCGTCAGCACGAGACGCTTCGCCTCGAGAACCGCCTCCCGCCGCCTGGAGTACTCGTCGGACTCGATTGCACTGCGAACGATCCGCAGCGCCTCCGCCGGGTCGTCGATCGGAATGGGAATCAGGCTCTCGGCGGGGAAGACCTCGCCTATCGCCGGGTCGCCCGCGTAGAACGGCAGGCACTCGCAGAGAAAGGCATCCGCCAGCTTCTCCGTCCAGTGGTGCGCGCCGATGTGGTTCTCCACGACGACATGGTAGCGGTACGGATCCATCGCCTCGTACTTGTTCAGGAGCGGACGCACCCCCTTCCCGAACCAGTCGAAGCCGGGAATCGCCGCCGAGAGCTCCGAGACGAGGCGGAAGCGCGCGCGGTGCTTCGTGCGCCGCATCTGCTTCGCCGAACAGACTGCCGATATGAGGCGGTCCTTCTTCGGGCTACGCGACAGCTCCTCGACGGTGTGGCCGCAGAACCAGCGGTAGTAGCCGCGCCCCAGGAACGGATGCGGATGGCGCTCGGCCTCGAACGGGCGGTTCGTGAGGAGGTGACCGAACTGCCGCGTGTAGGCCCTGGAGTAGCGCTTCACCGACACCGGCTCCCACGTCGCCAGTATCGTCCGCTCGCGCGGGCAGCGCAACGGCTCCTCCCCGCCGCGACACGTGCCGCGGTCGTCGCCGGGCAGCTCGTCGTAGACCACGAGCCAGTCATAGTCGTCGCAGGACGGGTCCTCCGTGAAGACGTAGCCCGGACGCCGCTCGTAGTCGCCCGCGCCAACGCGCGAACGGCTGCCGAGAACCTTGATCTTCAGCCCCGCCATGAGTTGACGGCCTCCACCACCTCGGAGACCTGGTCGTCGGTCATCACCGGCGACATGGGAAGCGAGAGTATCGTGTCGTGTATGGCCTCCGTGACCGGCAACGAAAGCCCGTGCCACTCGGAGTAGGCCGGCTGGCGGTGCGGCGGGATCGGGTAGTGGATGACGGTCTGCACGCCGCAGTCGGCCAGATGGCGCTGCAGGTCGTCGCGCCTCGCCGTGCGCACAGGGTAGACGTGCCAGACGTTCGACGGCGGCAGCGCTCCGCCCTCTGGGGGAGCCGGCAGCGTCACCGCGGGGTGGACGATCTCGCGGCAATAGCGCGCGGCGATCTCGGCGCGACGTGCGTTGTCGGCGTCGAGGTGCGGCAGCTTGACGCGCAGCCATGCCGCCTGTATCTCGTCCAACCGCGAGTTCGTGCCGCGGTAGGGAAAGTGGTACTTCACGTCGCTGCCGTAGTTCCGCAGGGCGCGTATCTTCTCCGCGAGGGCGTCGTCGTCGGTCGTCACCGCGCCGCCGTCGCCCAGGCACCCGAGGTTCTTTCCGGGGTAGAACGAAAAGCCCGCGGCGTCGCCGAGCGAGCCCGTGCGCCGTCCGCCGCGGCCGGCGCCGTGCGCCTGCGCGGCGTCCTCGATGACCCTCAGTCCGTGGCGCGCGGCGATTTCGCGGATCGGCTCCATCTCCGCTGCGCGCCCGTAGAGGTGCACGACCATTATCGCCTTCGTGCGCGGGGTGACGCGCTCCTCTACCAGCGAGGGGTCGATGAGGAACGTGGCGGGGTCGGGCTCCACCAGGACGGGCGTCGCGCCGTTCGCGCTTATGGCAATGAGCGACGCGATGTAGGTGTTGGCGGGCGCTATGACCTCGTCGCCGGGACCGATGCCGAAGGCCTGCACGATGAGCCGCAGCGCGTCCAGCCCGTTCGCGCATCCGACGGCGTGCCGCGAGCCGCAGAACGCGGCGAACTCGCGCTCGAACGCCGCGCACTCCTCGCCGAGAAGGTACCAGCCGCTGTCGAGGACGCGCGCCGCCGCCGCGTCCATCTCGGCGCGGAAGCGCTCGTTGACGGCGTGCAGGTCGAGGAACGGAATCACGGCGCCCTCCCGACGATCCGCAGGAACTCGTCGTGGTCGCGTATGTAGTCCGCCTCGCGGTAGTGGTCGCTCGCCAGGACCATCATCACGCTGTCCTTCGAGAAGTCGCGTATCTCGCGCCACACCATCCCCTCTATGAGGAGGGCCTTGTTCGGCCAGTCCATCCGGTGCTCGGTGCGCGTGCCGTCCGGCATCTCGCAGACGAAGGTGAACGCCCCGCTCACGCAGACGACGAGCTGGCGAAGGTCGCGGTGGGCGTGGTTGCCGCGCACGCAGCCGGGCTGCGTGTCGAACGAGTAGTAGACGCGCCGTATCTCGAACGGCACGATCTCGCTCAGCGACTCGAGCGCTATCAGGGTGCCGCGGTCGTCGCCGTGCTCGGGCAGCGCTATCTCGCGCACGACGGCGTGGTTGGTCGTTTGCTCCATGGCGGTATTATACCAAAATGCGGACGGGCGCTATAGCGCGAACACTCCCACGTTCGTCGTCTCGCCTCCGACCTGCGGAACGTCCCCCTTGCGGTCTATCACGATCGTCTGGTTAAGGCGACGCTCGGGCGTCAGGGTTTCCATATCTGGGTACGGCATGATCGGGTAGCGCCCGATCTCGCCTTTGTCGTCCACGTCGTCGAACACCATGTTCATCCCGAAGTGGTCGTACTTGCGTATGTCGAAGGCGCGGTAGTTGACGACGTGGCCCCTCAGGCCGATGCGCCACAGATAGCCGCCCTCCGTCGGCTCCACCCCTCCGTAGAGGCAGTTCTGCAGAGTGCGACCCTCCCACGCGAGCGGCAGCACGCTCCACGGGTCGTCCAACACCGAGAAGCACACCATGTGCATGTCGCGGTCGAAGTTGTTGTCCGCAAAGCGGTCCGCCGGCCTGAGGTCGAGCATCATCATTATGCCGTTCATGCCGGACGAGTTCATCCAGCACGCCTGCGGGCCCTCCGGTCGCGCGGGGAAGGAGCTCGCGTACGTCTTGCCGGTGAACCACAGGTCGGGGCCCCTCTCCTCGATGCGCCAGTCCGCGACCTTCGGGCCCTCGGGACGCGGGTCGTCCGTCGTCACGATGCCCGAGCACGAGCCATTCTCCATCCTGATGACGCGCGTTCGCGCAAGATCGACCACCGCGATCCGCGCGCGCCTGTCCTCCGGCGTAACCGAAACGACGAGGCGCGAGATGCGGCCCGCGCCGGACGGCAGGCCTGCGGCCGGCACCGGCACCCGGAAGACATGCGGCGCGGCGGCAAAGTTGACCGTCGACGACCCGTGCAGCTGCGAGCCCTCGACGCTCCACGCGACAACGGCCCTGCACGCCTTCGGCGCCGTGATCGCTATCTCCGGCTGCTCGTCGGCCGCCGCCGCGAAGCGCTTCGCGGCGGAGAAGCCGAAGTCGTTGCGCACTATCGGCCCGGCGTCGAAGCCGCGTGGCTCGTCGGCCTTGGCGAAGGGCTCCGCCACGCGAAGGTGGTGGACAAGCGACCGCGCGATCACGTACTGCCCCCAGCCGTAGGGATGAACGCCGTCGGTGATGTACGTCTGCATGGCCTTGAGGTCCTTCTTCGCCTCCTCGAACTCCGCGGCGACCGGCACGAACCTGCACATCTCCTCGTCGCACAGCCGGCGGACCGCCTCGCCGTAGACGCGCAGGCCCTGCTCGGTGTTCCACGGCGAGAAGTACGAGTTCTCGGTCGAGTCGGAGAGCGTCGGCGCCATCAGCACGACCTCCGCGCCGCACTTCTTGTACTTGCGCACCTGGCGCCTCAGGTTCTCGGCGTACGCCTTCGCTCCCTTCGTGAAGTCGTGGACGACCGGATAGTCGTGGTGTATCACGTTGTTCATGCCGAGCATGATCGTGACGACCGCCGGCTTCCGCTCAAGGCCCTTGCCGTCCGCCTCGGCGGTCAGCTGCCCCCACTTGGCCGTGTCGACCACGGTGACCGAGTTGCCGGGATGGAAGTGGTCGAGGACGTCCTTCACCGTCTGCCTGTAGAGCCCGATGTAGGTGATGGAGTCGCCTGAGAGGACCCACGTGTCGCCGTCGCGGAAAAAGGACTGGGCGGCCGCCGGGCCTCCCCGCACTAGAACGCCGAGCAGCGCGCCTGCGGCGATTGCAATCCGAATCGAGCGAGAGTTCATTTCATCCTTCCTTTCCTGGTCGTCCCTGGCCATGAAATACTACATGCCGCCCAGCATGGCGCGGAAGACCTTGGCTGTGTCGTGCCCGAGGTCGCGGCACTTCTCCGGCGTGACGACCGCGCCGTTGGCGTTGGCGAACGGAACCTCGTAGGAACGCGCGATCTTCAGCCCCTTCACCCTGTGGCACGCCCAGATGACTGCGCTCCAGCCCTGCGCGTAGTTGACGCCCTTGTTCCACCGCTCGCCGAACGGCAGGTCGTTCGCCGCGCGGTAGCGCATCGAGCCGCACTGCAGCTTCTCGAGCAGTTCCGAGAAGCGGTGCTCCGCCGCCACGTCAGGGAGTATCTTGGGGTCCTTCCACGGCGTGTAGAGCCATTCGTTGTATTCGCCGCGCACCCACGGGCAGTGGACGTCGATGAAGATGTCGAGCCGTCCGTGCGCATGGCCTTCGATCCATTCGGTGATGGCCTTCGTCTCGGGATAGATGAACTCGGTGTAGTCGCGGTTGTGGTCATGCGGCTTGCGCACCTTCCCTTGGTCGCCCGCCTGCGCACCGTCGTAGTCGGTGAACGGCACCATCATCAACTCCACGTTTTCGCGCAGCCAGCGCCCGAGGTCGTCGTCCGCGAGAAACGCCTCTCCGACGCCTTCCAGGACCCAGCTCGCCATCGTCTCGGAGCAGTGGTGGCGGGCGGACATGAAGATGCGGAACTTCGGCTCCTTGTCGATGCAGCCGAAGCGCGCGCGCGGCACGTCCGCGCCCTTGCGCGACTTGCACAGCGTCTCGACGACGAACTTCCCGCCGACGGCGTCGGCGTGCTTCGCGACGAACGCGTTCCAGTTCGCGCGCAAGTACGGATGGCATTCGTAGAAGAGCACGTCGTCCTCGCCCGGGCCGAAGGTGTAGGTGAAGCCGTCGGTGCGGCTCTTGCCGTCGAGCGGATAGGAGAACGTCTTGCCGCCATCCGTGGAGACAACGGGACCGCGTACGCCTACCGGCCCGCCCCACCGCTTGTCGGTGAACGCAAACGTGAGCTTGCGCCCCGCCGCACCCTTCACCCTGAATGCCCAGTAGAACCACAGATCGGAATCGCGCAAATCCTGATGAACCTTCACCGTGTCGCCGTCGATTCCGTCCACTACGATGTTCCCCGCCGGCATGTCCGCGTCAACCGTGACGGCTGCGAAAAGCCACCAGGTCTGCACAACGCCCAAGAGGGCCAATAATAGCGATGCTTTGATGTTCATTCGACACTCCTTTTTCCTAAGCGTTCCATGTGTGCACTATTATACACCAAACTGCGGGCAGGCGACAAGGCTCCGCTCCCGTTCAAAATTGGCAAGACGCGGAACTACCGGATCGTAGCAACGCCGTAAAGCGGGAAATTGCGGTCTGTTGTAACGACGGCGAGGTCTTCAAGCAACGCGGATGCTATAATCATGCGATCCGCAGGATCCTTGTGGTGTTCCGGCAATTCCCCGGCCCGAAACATGGTCTCATTCGAAAGCGGCAGAGATAAGCGCACAGGCATCCAGGAGAATCGCGGTCATGCATCCTCCCAGTCAGATGACTCGTCTTCAAACAAGTCTCCCTTGACTTCGCAGTAGAGGTCAGGATCAGGCTCTGTAGTGCGATAGACTTGTATGGGCGAGATGCGGACTGCTGGTACGCCATTGCGACGAACGGTCACAACCAATTGCCCATCAGCCACGAAATCAAGCACTTTCGTCAGCTCCGCCTTCATGTCGTCATATTCCATTACTTTCGGCATAGCAGTTCCTCCCTGTTCGACACGGCCAAGACTCGACGGGAATCGGAGGCTTCATCGAATCCACCCTCTCCCGCGCGGGAAATCTATCGCCCCGCCCTTTCAAGCGGAACGGGTGAATTATAGCAAAACACCCCCGTATGTCGCAAAGGCGTGGCGCGTTGAAAAGTGGAAGAGTGGAGAGGTGGAAAAGTGGAAGAGTGGAAAAGTGGAAGAGGTACAACTCTGGGTGGCAAAGGGGTGCGCCCTCCCGTGATTTGCTGCTACTACGCAGCGACGACTTGGAACGTCTGGAGCGCGGCATGGGCTTGTAGCCAACTGCGAAATGTCGCCACAAGTCGTCTGCGTCGAAGACGCAAGCAGAGAATAGCGCTTACAAACCGTAGAATTTCGTGTGCTTCGTGTATTTCGTGGTTATGCAATCAAGGAACCCATCGGCAATGTCAACGTGTCCGATATGAGAAGGGGCGGCGACGCGGGGTGAGTTTTTCATTCATTCCTTCACCCAGCGCCCGAGTTCGGAGTAGAACCTGCCGAAGCAGGAATGGGTCATGCCGATCCCGTTGCAAATGGCCTTGTCCGGAACCGCTATCTCGTTGTATGCCGCATACACTGCGCATGGCGGACATGACGTGTCGGAGAAGCCGACCGCGACCCGGACGGGACACGCTATGCGCGAGGCGAAGTTCGCGCCGTCGAAGTATGGCGCCCATCTCTCCGCGGCTGCGCGGCGCTCCGGACTGGACGAGTTGCTCTCCACGATCCTCGGCCAGCCGCTTTCCCGCCCCGCGAGGTAGCCCATGGTGTCGGTTATTGCCGGAACGTAGAACGCCGCCCTAGTGAATGAATGGTTGAGCCCGCAGAGGTAGAACCCGAAGCCGCCGCCCTGCGACGTGCCCTCGTAGCGGAAGCGCGACCGGTCGACGTCTGGACGCGTCGCCACCCAGTCGACGGCGCGGTCGATGCCGAGGATCACCGGATAGAAGAAGTATTCCTCCCGCGACTCGGAGATTCCCGCATGGCAATAGCGCTGCACCCCGTATCTCGCCATCAGCTCGGCGTCCATCGCCTTGTAGGCGGACTCAAGACCGTTCTCCTTCCACTTCCAGTCTGGAGGAAACGGATAGACGCTGAACTGGACGCGTATGGAGTCCTTCTCGCCGTTCATGTCGTTCGTCCAGGTGCCGAATCCTGCCGCGTTCACGCCGAAGTCGACAGCGAACGGCGCCTTCGACTTGTCCGTCGGGACGCTCATGTAGCCGTGGACGCGACGCCCGAACGTTGCGAAGGAGACGCGGTAGAAGTCGAAGTCGGCCGTGCTGCGCTCGGGCACGCGGACGACCTTCGGGTCAAGCGGCACGTCGCGCGCGAGGCGCGCCTTCGCATCCGCCCAGAACGCGTCGAAGTCCGCTGGCGACGGGCTGCCCTTCCTTATCTTCTCGGGCTCGAAGCCCACGCTGAACACGAACGGGTCGCTGCGCCCGTCCTTCGTCTGCGGCAGCGAAAGGCGCAGGAAGCCGGGCTCCGCGAGCGTGCCGGAGACCGTAAACGCGACGCCTGTGGCCGTCACGTCGAAAGGCATGTTCGTCAGCACCTGCTTGCCGAAGTTGTCAAGCACCGCACGCGGCGCACGCCTTGCGGACAGATTGTTTGTCGAAATCAGCCATGCCGTGAACGTCGCGGTCTCGCCGCACTTGTAGATGCCGCTGACCCTGTCGGCTTCCACCTTATAGGTCGCCGGCGAACCTTGCGCGACTGGACAAGCGACCGGTTCGCGCGCGCGGTCGACGATCCCGTCGACAAGGGCGAGCGCTTCCGACCAGGACGGGTCCAGCGCCAGGCCGTGCACGAAGACATGGCGTGCGCCATTCTTCGCCACGCGCTCGCCCAGATGGGCCCAACAGCCTCGACCGCCCTCCGCGACGGCGACAAGTGCCGACGAGGGGAAGTCCGCCACCGGCATCCGCAGCCCCTTGCGGATCATGCGAAAATGAAGCGTCGAAAGCGTCGGCGACTTCGGCATGCGGCGGAGAAGCGGGCTCTCGACGTCAAACGTCGCGCCGAGCATGTCGCCAAGGAACCACCAGCCGAGCTTGTTGTTCGGTGCGCCGTCCATGCCGCCGACTTCCACGACACTCTGTCCGCGCGCCAGCGCCTCCGACACGACAGGCGAGCCATGGTCCGCCACCACGACCTTGGCCTCGGACAGGCGACTAGGCGGAAGAATGCCGTCAAACGCAGCCTCGAAGAACGGCCGCGCTGCTCCGACGACGGCGATGTCCCGGCCGTCGCGCTTCGCCCGGCGCGGGAAAAGCCAGAAGTCCCAGTCGTTGGACACGCTGCCGACACGCGCCGAGAGCTTCGCCTTGACAGGCTTTTCAACAGATGGGAAGACGATCTTCTGCGACGCAATCTTCCGGACTGGGCCAAGCGGGATGTCGCCGACGGAAACGCGGCTACGCAAGGGAGGGCGCGTGTCCTCACGCGCCGTGTCGGCGGCTGGGGACAGCCGCCCTCCCAATTCCAGGCTCCACTCGAGCGCCGCGTCCTTGAGTGGCTCTTCGCCATAGTTGGCAAAGAGGAAATCCGCCGCCAGCGAATCGCCTGAAACGAACACCCTGTTGTCGTCCGGCACATCGAGGAGAACGCACGAAGGCGAATTGAACGTCGCAAATCCAGCCGCCGTCTGCCCGCGGATCTTGTCGCGGAGGAACGGATCGAAGAGCCCCTGCCCCATGTAGGCGAAGTTCTCCTCGTCCATCACTTCCGTCCATCCGATCTCGTTCACGAAGACGCAGTCGGCCAGCGACCAGTACCAATAGCCGTCGCAGCAGGGATCCTTGCGGGCCGACTCTATGCCCCGTTTCTGCCAGACCGCCTGGAGCGCGTGCTGCGCATCCTGCAGGCGGTCGCCTGCGGCGGCGTCGAGCCCGAACTTGCCGAGCCATGCGAGACGGTCCGCCCGCTTCACCGGCCTGTCCCAAAGGCCCGTGTAGTCGTCCTCCAGCCGCGCATCGGCCTTGACGGCCAGGTTGAGGTACTCGTGGCAGACGAGCGGACAATCGGGATCGAGCGATCCGCGGTCCCAGACATTCATCGGATAGGCCAAGTAGTCGTCGGTGCCACGAACAGTGTACTTCCCGACCTCGCCCCGTCCGCCGGCGCGCTTCCAGGGCGGCTGTGTGTGCGAATCCTGCTCGATTACGAGCCTGTCAGGGTCGCGCGCCTTGATCGAACGGTAGAACTCTCGCCCCAGCGTCGGGCCGAACGAACCCTCGTTCCCGCCGCAGTAGATGGCGAAGGAGGGATGTCGCCTGTAGTTGAGATATAGCTCCTCGGCGTCCTCAAGCGGCTCGAAGGCGTTCATGCCCTCCGTGAAGTCGCCGTAGTACGGGAGCTCCGGCTGGAGCAGGAGCCCCAGCTCGTCGCATGCCTCGAAGAACTCGGGGAACGGACACCGCGTATGGAGGCGCGCGGCGTTGAAGCCCGCCGCCCGCGCGCGTGACACCATCTCGCGGCATTTCTCGCGATCGGCAGGGATGTAGCCGACGATGGGCTCTATCTCGTGGAAACCGCAGCCGCGCAGGAAGAACGGCTTGCCGTTCAGGTAGAAGTCCTTTCCGCGAACCTCGATCTTGCGGACGCCAAAACGCTCGTAGCGCGTCTGGAACACCGCGCCGGAGGCCGAGACAAGCTCCACCCTCGCAGTGTAGAGGTTCGGCGACTCCGGAGACCAGGGGCGGAAGTCCCGGAGGGGAAGTTTGAGAGGTTTGAGAAGTTTGAGGGGTTTGAGAAGTTTGAGGGGTTGAGAGGCGGTCGTTCCGTCGATGGTGACGCGAATCTGGTAGGGCGGTTTCGATGAAACCGCCGCATCGGGAGGGCGCGTGTCCTCGCGCGCCGATGGCGGCACCCTATCGATTACCACGTGCACCTCTGCCGACTTCTCGTCAAAGAGGCCGCGCACCCATGCGTCGTCGATGAAGGTTTCGGGGGTGGCCTCTATCTCAACGGTCCGCAAAAGGCCGCCGCATGTTCCGTATGCCTCGGCCGTGCCGCGCTTGGACGCAACGGCGTTTGACGCGGACGCGACGATCTTCACGGGCTTACCGGGCGTGACGAAGTCCGTGATCTCGTACTTGCGCGTCGCGCAGTAGTCGTACACATGGGCAACGGGTCGGTCGTTGACCCAGAACCACCCCTGGCAGCCTACGCCGCCGACCTTCAGCCAGATGCGCCGTCCCTTCCACTCGGCGGGCAGGTCCACGGTCTTCCTGTACCATCCGTTCCCGACAAAGGCGTGGCGAAGCGGGAAGACCTTGCAAACGCCGGCATAGCACGTCCGCAGGGGCTCCCTCACCGGGTCGCCTACGCCCTGGCTCTCCCAGGACCCCGGGACGCGGATCGTACGTTCGCCCTCCCATGTCGCCTCGAACGGCTTTTGGCAGAAGAACTGGTAGTGGTCTGCACGAGGCTTCAGGGCGACGAAAGCCCATTCGCCCGCGAGGTCGATGACGGTCCCCGCCTCTGCCGCGCAGACCGGGTTCACTACCGCCGGGTGCGGCTCGATGCCGCTCCATGGCACATATCCCTTCGCGCAGGCCATGCCGCAGCATGCGGTCAGCTGCGTCCACAGCAGAAAAGCCCTAGCGTTCATTTGCACATTCATGCGGACATTATATCATAATTGCGCCACTTGACGGTTTTCATTGCGCGGGGATTGGAGCCATTGAACACGAAGACCCGCGGGGACAGTCCCCCTGGCGTTCGCGGGACACTGCCGGAAGAGGCGCTACTTCTCGCCTGCGGCGGTGCGGGCGGCATGCAGGACCGCCGCCGCGACGGACGGACTCACCCCGGCGGCCGCGGCGACTTCTGCCTCGTTGGCGCGGGCGATGCCGTAGATGGACCTGAAGCGCCTGAGGAGCTTCGTCTTCTTTGCCTCGCCGATGCCAGGCACCTCGTCCAGCACCGACTCGCGTATGTGCCGCTCGCGGAGATTCCGGTGGTACGTTATGGCGAAGCGGTGCGCCTCGTCCCTGAGGCGCGTCAGCACGAAGAGCGCCTGGGAGTCGCGCGGCAACAGCAGGTTCTCCCGTCCGTCGTCGAAGACAACCTCCTCCTGGCGCTCCGCGAGGCCGATCGTAGGGATGTCCGTCACGCCGACCTCCGCGAACGCCTCGCGAGCGGCGCGCAGCTGGGTTATGCCGCCGTCGCAGACGAAGAGGTCGGCGCGCGGCGACGTGTCGGCGAGAGACGAGTCAGGCCCGTAGCGGCGGCGGACGACCTCCGCCATCGACCGCGGGTCGTCCGCGCCGACTATGGTCTTGATGCGGAAGCGCCTGTAGAGCCGTCCGTCGGGCAGGCCGTCGCGCGCGACGACGAGCGAGGCCACGGAGTCGGTGCCGAAGAGGTTTGAGATGTCGACGCACTCTATGATGCGCGGCGGCGAGGCGAGGCCAAGCGCCTCCGCGAGCTCGGCCAGTCCCCGTTCGGCGTCGTCGCGGCGGAGCTCGGGCGACTTCCTTACGAAGTGCGCCTTGGTCATCTCGCGCAGGGCGAACAGGGTGTCGCGCAGACGCGCGGCCTTCTCGAAGTCGCCCTTATCCGCGGCGGAGCGCATCGACTGCTCGAGGGCGGAGAGCTCCGACTGGCGCTTGCCCTCGAGGAAGGCGCAGGCCTCCTCGAAGCGCGCGGCGTACTCTTCGCGCGTCACGCGGCCGAGGCAGGGCGCGGAGCAGGTGCGTATGACGTCCGCAAGGCAGTGCCGGTGCGTCTCCTCGTCGGGCTCGATGGCTTCGCACTCGCGGATGCCGTATCGCTTCTCGACGAAGTCCTTCGCCGCTCTCACGACGGGGGCGGAGGGGAACGGGCCGAAGTAGCGCGCGCCGTCGTCGCGCACGATGCGGCAGCAGGTGAAGCGCGGCCATGGGGCCGCGGGGTCGGCCCGGAGCGCGAGGTAGCGCTTGTCGTCACGCATCAGGATGTTGAAGCGCGGCTTGTACTTCTTGATCAGCGAGGCTTCGGTCAGGAGCGACTCGGCCTCGTTCCTGACCGTCATGAACTCGAAGTCGTAGACGGTGTCGACCATGGAGCGGACCTTCGGCGGGTGCCGGGCGCCCGGCCGAAAGTAGGAGCTGACGCGGCGGCGCAGGTTCTTGGCCTTGCCGACGTAGATGATGACGCCCCGGCGGTCTCTCATGAGATAACAGCCGGGGCGGTTCGGGACATCCCTGAGCCGCTGCCTTACGAGCTCGCTTGCCACAGCGACGCCGTCGACGTCAGACGAGCTCCTTCGCGGGCTCGGCGGACTTCTCCTTCTCCTCCGCCTCCGCCTCTGCGACTTCCCTCTCGCCTTCGGCAAGTCCCTTCTTGAACTCGCTCTTGGCCTTGCCTAGCGACTTGGCCAGTTCGGGGATCTTCTTGGCTCCGCCGAACAGGACAAAGGCGACCGCGAGGCAGATCACGAGCTGCCACGGGCCGATGTTCTGAAGAAATCCGAAAACCATCTCTCTACCTCCTGATTCGTTGTTTACCGGTTCATATGATACCGAATTTCGGCGCGGAAATCAACCGCCTACGGCGTCTACAGCGGCAGGCGGAGATTTCTGCTTCCCTTCAGAAAGCGGTACTGGTAGAGCGTTTCCTCCGGCGTCGCCGAGGCGTGGACGCGCCAACGCCCGCCCACTGCCAGTATTTCTTCTGCACGTCGCGGACGCGCTTGTTCTCGACAGCGAAGTAGTCCAGCTCGCGCCGCTCGGCGATGTCGGGATGTTCGTCCCGTACCAGCACGGCATCAAACGACCAGGCGCCGCAAGTGATGGCCTTCTTGATCCAGCGGATCCAACGGCGGTCCGAGTAGAACGCGCGCATAAGCGCCGGCGTCCGCCACCATGGCCACCGAACGTCGATGCGCTCGAGCACCGTGAACTCCCGCGCCAGGTCCTCCAGGATGCGCTCGCGGAAAGGACGGGCCTTTCGCAAAAGGACAAACAAGTGAAGACTCTTCATCCAGGCCCTCACATCTCGGAAATGAGCACGCGCGCGCTGGACGGCAGCAGCATCTCCAGCTCGGCGCGGTCGTCGGGGCGGAAGCAGGCGCCGATGGTCCGCCAGATGGTGCGCGCGCCAGTGGACATCTCATAGGCGCCTGCCTGGCCGCGGACCTCGCCCGCGAGGTCGTAGCGCTTGAAGAACTTGCCGTTGAGCGACAGGTCGGCGATGCTCGTGCGCCTGTGGACGACCAGCGCGAAGCGCGGGTGGTCCATCACGTAGACGCGGCTGCCGAGCACGATCCTGTCGACCTTTCCGCCATTGAGGCGCGAAAGGGACGCAAGGGTGGAGCCGTTCTCCGCGGCGATGCGGGAAGCCGAGTCGCCGCGCTTGACCACCACGCTGCGCACCCACCGCGGGTAGCGGTTGGTGAACAGACGCAGCATGTTGAGCGCCCCGAGCCGCCGCGCGAGCTTGTCGTCGAGGTCGGCGACCGGCGCGCCTGGGAGGGAGCGGAGCTGCTCGATGGTCGAGACGGCCATCTCGACGTCGCGCCTCCTGTCCGCCTCCTCAAGCCGCATCAGCAGGTTGCGGGCCTGCACAGGGCGGTTCTCGAGCGCGACCGGCAGGGCCGGCAGTCCGGACGCCTCGGTCGGCGGCGCAAGGGGCGTCGGTTCGGCGGCCGGAGGATCGGGCGTGGCGGTCGGGGCGACCTCCGCAATCGCAGGCGGTCCAGGCGGCGGAACCGACAGGTCCGGATCGTCCGAGCCGATGCGGCGGGCAATAGTCCATGCAAAGGAAACCAGCGCGACCAGCGCGACGACGACCACGACCCAGCCCAGTCCGGACGACTCTTCGTCGGGCTTTCTCTGGATGTACTCGATGCCGAACTTGCCGCGCGAGAACGCCATGTGCCGGGCTTACTTCTTCCCCTCTTCCACTCCGGCGGGCGGTATGACCGCCGTCACGCAGCTGCGTGCGATCTCGATGGTCGTTCCGGGGGAGATCTCGACGCGGAACGTCTTCTCGGTCGCCTCGGCGATCGTGCCCATGAGGCCGCCCGCGAAGACGATCTTCGCCCCGGCGCGCAGCTCGTCGATCATGCGGCGGCGCTCCTTCTCCTTGCGCTGCTGCGGGCGGATCATCATGAAGTAGAAGATCGCGAGTATGAGGAGCATCGGCACGAGCATGCCCATGCCGCCCGCCTGCTGCTGTGGCTGCGGCGCGGGCGCCGCGTCGCATAGCATTGTTGCGCTATTCATCTTGTGTTGTTTCCTTCCTGACTTGTTCTTTCCATTCCGGGAACGTGCCGTCCGCCAGGGCGGCGCGCATCTCCCGCATAAACCTGTTGAGAGCGTGGACGTTGTGTATGGTGAGCAGGCGGAGGCCGAGTATCTCGCCGCAGTTGAGCAGGTGGCGCACGTAGGAGCGCGTGAACGTGCGGCAGCAGTAGCAGTCGCAGCCATCCTCCACGGGCCCCTGGTCGAACGCCCACTTCGCGGCCTTGATGGCCACGTTGCCGCGGCGCGTGATGGCCGTTCCGTGGCGCGCGACACGCGTCGGGATGACGCAGTCGAACATGTCCACGCCGCGCGCGACGCACTCCGCCATCTGGTGCATCACGCCGAGACCCATGACGTAGCGCGGGCTGTCCGCGGGCAGGGACGGGACGGACGCCTCGACGGCGCGGTACATCTCCTCCTCCGGCTCGCCGACGGAGACCCCACCGATGGCGTAGCCGTCGAAGCCGATCTCGACGAGCGCCTCGGCGCAGCGCCTCCGAAGGTCTCCGTAGACCCCGCCCTGGACTATGCCGAACACCTGCTGGCCCTCTGCGTGCGGCTCGGCCTTTGAGCGAGCGGCCCAGCGGATCGTCTGCTCGACGGACTTCTCGGCCCTGTCGCGGTCGCAGGGGTATGGCAGGCACTCGTCGAACACCATCGCAATGTCGCTGCCGAGGACTCGCTGCATTGCCATGGACTCCCTGGGCCCGAGGAAGAACTCGTGCCCGTCGATGTGCGAGTTGAAGAGGCATCCGTCCTCCGTCATCCGGCGCATCTTCGCGAGCGAGAAGACCTGGAAGCCGCCGGAGTCGGTGAGGATCGGGCCGTCCCAGCGCATGAAGCGGTGAAGGCCGCCTGCGGCCGCGATGACCTCGGCGCCGGGGCGGAGCATCAGGTGGTAGGTGTTGCCGAGGACCACCTGCGCGCCCGTCTCGGAGAGGTCGCGCGGCTCCAGCGCCTTCACTGTGGCGCATGTGCCGACGTCCATGAAAACGGGCGTTTCCACGGCCCCGTGGGGGGTCGAGAGCCTTCCCAGGCGCGCCTTCGTGCGGCAATCCTCTCTTATGACCTCAAAACTCACGGCGCATATTTTACCAAAATCTGACATTTCCCACTTGCACAAAAGACAAAAATTGTGTATCATTCCCCCCAGACAGCAAAAAGGTACCTACGAAATGAATAAAGTTCTGCACGTTCTAGTCTACGTGTTCCTGGCGCTTGCATCCGCAGCGCTGTTCTTCGAGTTGCAGCTGAACAAAAAGCGCGACGAGCTCACCGACCGCAACCGAATGCAGGAGGACTACCTCGTCAAGCTAGCCCGCACCATCGAGAAGGCCGAGCCCGACAAGAACGCGACTTTCGAGATTCGCAAGGACGCGTCTCCCGTCGAGGCGAAGCTCGTCGACTCGCCCGACATGGAGAACGTCCTCGAGGACTACCGCGCGCCGCTCGAGCAGGCGAACCTCGAGACGTACAACTGGGAGAACCAGCGCACCGGGCTCCGCTCCGTCTACGTCCGCGACCCCGAGGGCAACCCGGTGATGGACGGCAACCAGCCCATGACGCGCGGCAGCGACGAGGACAAGCTGCTCGACCAGCTCTTCAACTCGGCGAAGTCGCAGCAGGAGCGGCTCAACAACACGCGCGCCGCGCTCGCGGACCTTCGCTCCAAGCTGGAGTCCGCCGTGTCGGAGATCAACAAGCTTAAGCCCGAGG
Source organism: Kiritimatiellia bacterium (assembly GCA_017405115.1). The sequence continues at coordinate 2,349 of JAFRBA010000124.1, read as the reverse complement.
CCCGGCAGGACAAGGTGACGATCGAAGAGGAGAAGGCCAAGGTCGCCAAGCTCGAGGAGGACAAGACGAACCTCGAGAACCAGATCACGAAGATCAAGGGCCAGATCGACGAGCTCAACAGCGAAATCACCTCGCTGAAGGACGAGGTCGCCACGGCGAAGGACGAGGCCGAGGCCCAGAAGGAGGAGGTCGCCAAGCGCGACAAGATGATCGAGAACCTCAAGCAGCTGCTCAAGTCCTCCATCCAGACGCAGGGCGCGACGTCGGCAGGCGCCGGAACGGCAGTCACGTCGCTGCCGGCTGGCGACAAGGGCAAGATCGTCGAGGCCGACAACGAGAACATGTTCGCGATCGTCGCATTCACGCCCGAGGCCATGAAGGAGCTCAAGGGCGACAACCCGAACACGCCGCTGCCCGCGATCGAGCTCAGCGTGAAGCGGCCCGGCTTCAACGGACCCGCCAAGGAGTTCGTCGGCCGCATCCGCCTCCGCCAGGAAGTCAGGGGCAAGAACTTCGTCATCTGCGACATCCTCGGTTCGTGGGAGCAGGACAAGCTTTCCGTCAATGACGTCGTCTTCGCTGATTAAGGCCGTGGCCGCGGCCTGCGCGCTCGTGGCGCTCGCAGGCTGCCTGGCCGACACGGCCGAGGACACGGAGCTTCCGTGGGCCTCCAACCGGAGCTGGGAGGGCATAGCGCCCATCGCGCCTTCCCTCATGGACCGCTACGACTGACGGCGCGCGCGTCGGCCAAGACCGCCGAAACCAGTCATGATCACCCGGCAGACGATTTCCGTCGGCGAGGGCGGCGCAAGGCTTGACGCCGCAGTCCTCGCGGAGTTCCCGACGTCTACGCGCGCCTTTGTGCGCGAGGCGATAGCCGCAGGCGACGTGCTGCTCGACGGCCGCCGTTCCACCAAGGGCGCGAAGCTCCGCGGCGGAGAACGCATCGAAGTGCTCAGGCTCTCCGAGGCTTCCGACAACCGAGTCATGCCGGACGGCTCCGTCCATGCGCCGTGCGTGTTCGAGGACGAATGGATGATGGCGTTCGACAAGCCCGCCGGAATGCCCGTCCAGCCGCTTACATGCCGGGAGACGGGAACCCTAATGAACGGCGTCGTAGCCCGCCACCCCGAGTGCCGAGAGATTGGGGACAGTCCCCTCATGGCAGGCGCGGTGCACCGCATCGACGCGGACACGTCCGGTCTAGTGCTGGTCGCGCGCACGGCCAAGTCGTTCGCGGCGCTGCGCGGGCAGTTCGCCGCTCAGACCGTGCGCAAGACGTACCTCGCGCTGGTAGAGGGCACGGTGGCCGCGGGCGGCACGCTGGAGAACGACCTCGTCCACGACCCTACGCTCCCCTTCTGCCGGATGATCGACTTCCGGCGCAACCGGCTCACGCGCGCGCAGTGCGAGGGCCTGAGGCCGCTGCACGCCGTGACCGCGTTCAGGCCGGTGGGCCGCACGTCGGTCGAATGCGAGGAGCGAACGCTCCTGGAGGTGACGATACTGACGGGCGTGACGCACCAGATCCGCGCGCAGCTTGCGCTTGCCGGAATCCACATAGTCAACGACCGGCTCTACGGTGCGTTCGCCGTGGAGAACCAGGTCGGACACTGCCTGCACGCGCTCTCGGCGGCGTTCCGCCACCCGGCGTCCGGCGACCCGGTAGAGCTGCGCACGCAGCTTCCGCGCTGGGCCGTTCCCGCGCGCGTCTAGGGATTTCGCGGGCTGAGCGCCGTGCGGATGCGCCCCACCATTCGGTCGTCAAAAGTCATCCTCTCGGATTCTAGAGCTGCAATGCCCTAAGCAATCCACAGTTTTATGCTAATGTTCATGAGCGTCATCTGTCCTCCCCGCGCGCGACCCAGCCTGGCGGGAGTTCGACATTGAACGAAGGTTCGCCATTTGACTTCCGCCACTTGACGGTGACGGCCTCGGTGGACGACACCGGAATCGTCCCCTCGCACCAGTCGAGCGGGATGCCGGACGGCACCGACAGCGTAACTGTCTTGGTTCTGCGGTCTATCGCCTTTACGCCAAGCGCGTCGCGCACGAGAAGCCACGCCGCCATCGACGGAAAGCCATGGCAGCAGCTGTAGCCGTCGGACGACATCGCCTCCCACAATGTACCTGTCTTCTCCGCCATCGGGAGATAGCAGGACTTCACCTCCTCCAGCACGCGCCTTGAAAGCCCCGCCTCGGAGAACATCACAAAGGGATCCTCTGCACATAGCTGCCAACCATCCCCTTGCCGGCGGACGGCGCGGGCGGCGGATTCTCAAAACCAGACATCAGCGACACTTTCGGTATGCGGCGGCGGGGGCCCCCACGCGGCTCCAGACATGGATT
>JAFRBA010000123.1 GCA_017405115.1 Kiritimatiellia bacterium | reverse complement strand
TGATACTACATGGAAGGCCTATGGCCGAGTTGATGGCGACATAGTCTGTTTTTTGCAACAGGACTGCAGCTTGTCACAGACGATTAATGTCATCGAGGCTGGAAGATATCGCATACAGTTTAAGTACGCTGCGAGAAGCCAGAGTTATCCAAATGGGCTCATCCATATTGAAATAGACGGGACGGAAGTGGGATGTGTTGACAGCGGGGCTTCACGAACGTATCGTCTCGCACGTATGAATGCGGAACTTGCCGCAGGGATCCATACGATAGTAATTCGACATGACAACAGTCAACAGAGCAATGCCTGCTCCACCATTGATGCGGTTTCTGTAGTGTACCATCCTGCGAGGGGCTTTGCTATTTCATTTTTTTGAGGTTGCATAAATGAACTTCATATACATAAAGGTTCGGAATGGAGTGCACACAAGGATGGCGATAGACGTTGCCAAGGCAATTATATGTATACTGCTTGGCGGACTACATTCCGCATGTAATGCCGAAAATGATGAAGTTGGGTGGCTTACGCTTGCCGAGCGCGGACATGAGCCTGATTATAAGATCGTCCTGCCCGACGCACCGTCCAAGTCTCAGTCGTTCGCAGCGGGGGAACTCCAGAAGTATGTCCGCGCGATGACGGGCGTTTCGCTGCCGATTGCGACGAATTTCGCGCCGGTACGCGGCATTTTCCTCGGAAACGGCGCGCCGGAGCTCGGCAACGACGGCTTCCGCCTCGTGTCTGCGCCGCCGCATTTCCGCATAGAGGGGAATGGGGTGCATGGTACGCTTTTTGGTGTCTATGACTTTCTGGAACGCTACTGCGGGTGCGAATGGCTCGCGCCAAATTGCGAAATCGTTCCGCACCGAGAGAAGATTGCGGTGTCCGCAACACTTGAAGATGTGCAGAAGCCAGCGTTCACACTGCGCGACCAGAACTGGACAGACCATCTGCGCAATCCCGGATTCTCTGCGAAGCTGAAGTTGAACGGATTCCGCATTGAGTATTCTGAAGATCTCGGCGGACGTGATCACGTGAAGGATACGACGACTGGCGGTGCAACGTTCGACAAACTCTGTCCGCCGGACAAATATTTCAAGGATCATCCTGAATGGTTTGCGTTTGTCGATGGGAGGAGGTGTGGGAAAGGCGTGCAACGTTGTCTCACAAACAAGGGTTTTCTCGATTTCCTTGTCGAACAGATGAAGGAGCGCATCCACAGGAACTATCCGCGCTGCAAGTACTATTCGATTTATCCGAACGACTTCAGGCGAAACTGCGAATGCGCGGACTGCAAGACGCTTGACGAGAGCGAAGGGGCTCCGTCGGCATCACTCGTTCACATGGCCAACTATGTTGCCGAACGGGTGTGCGTGGACTATCCCGATGTCAACATCTTAACATTCGCCTATATGTACACGCTCAAGCCGCCGATGACGATGAGGGTTCATCCGAACGTCATGATTTGCTACTGCACCGATGCGTGTGAATTCTCCAAACCAATCAGAGAATCGCGCTGGAAGGGATGCAAGTCGTTTGTCGAAAACTTCAAGAAATGGCGCGAGATTGCGAATGAGATTTATATCTGGGACTACTCAGCCAATTTCCAATATCTCTTCCAGCCGTTCGAGTGTTGCCATGTGATGCCGGACAATTTCCGGTACTTTAATGAAATGGGGGTGCTCGGCGTCTTCGAGGAAGGCGACCACTATGGAGTGAAGTGCGTAGATGAAGCATTGAAGACGTGGATCATTGGACATCTTCTCTGGAACCCCGACGATTCGCTTGATTCGTTGCTTGATCGCTTCTTCAAGGGCTACTATGGCGCTGCGGTGGATGTTGCGCGCGGCTACTACGGTACGCTTGTGGAACAGGAACGAACGCGGGACGAGTCCAAGGAGCCGCTTCTCACATGGGGCATGCGGCTTGACGATTCGTACCAACCGATTGAGTTCTTCAACGAGTGGTCGGCGAAATGGACGGCCGCGCTGGAGCTAGTGAAGGACGATCCGGTCCGCCGCGAAAATGTCTATTGGGCGCGACACAACGTTGACCTTGTGAGGCTCGTGCGGTCAAGACTCGGAGCCAAATATTCACTTATGGCAAGCACCGGCGGTGATCTGAAGCGCGAACGCGCCGCCCTCAAGCCCGTCGCCGAACGCGTGCTGGCAGATTTCGCACGCATAAAAGGACTAAACAAGTTCCGCGACAACACTATGGTGCGTGGAAGGGTGGAGACGATAGCGCACCTCGACTTGTCGAAGCCTGAAAGCAGCGCCGATCGGGTGATAGTACCGGTTGTTGACATGCGCATAGACGACCATGTTGGTACGAAGATGGTTGACGATCCTCTGGCGGTCGGCGGAAAGGCCGCCCGCATGGACGCTTCCGCGCCCGGCGAAAGGCGCCACTGCCTCGCACTCCGCGAAGAGTCGATATTGAAGGATCCTGGCGAAAAGATCGGATTGCGCGTGCATGCGAGGGTCGAGAAGACCGGAGTCGCGAAAGGGTCGGCGTTTTCCGCCGGCACTTGCGATCTCGTAACCTATGCCAAGCGGGACATCCGCGATTTTCATGTCGATGTCGCGACGGTTGCAGAATCGGGATACGAATGGTATGAAATAGAAGGCACGTGGAGTCCTGCGGGCAGCGAAACCCTGTGGATTAGTAATGGAAAACGGATCAAGGGCGAGAATCCATGCATAAAAGCGGTGTATTTTGATCAAATCGAACTTTACAGGAAATAGAACGAAATGAGAGCAGGGCATAAGTCGACAAAGCTTGGATGGACTGGCCCCATTCCTGTCAGGAAAGGCGAAGATGGCGTATGCACGATTTCGCTCGCCTCAAACAATGCCGCGCTCGTCGCGGTCAAATAGAAAGGGGATTTAGCCATGAACAAAGTTATCGGAAGTGCAACTCTTGTGCTGTGCGCATCTCGCCTTTTCGCATACGTGCCGGAACCGCAGCCAGTGAAGAGCGCAGTGGAGATAACTGCAATCTATTATCCCGGAACGGAACATATGCCCGAATGGGACATGATTGCGCAGACTTGTCCAGAACGCAAGCCGCTCCTCGGCTGGTATGACGAAGGCAACCCGGAGGTGATAGACTGGCAGATCAAATGGGCGGTGGAGCATGGCATTTCCAACTTCTGCGTAGATTGGTACTGGAACAAGGGATACCGTCGCCTAGAACATTGGGTAAAAGGTTATTACAAGGCTCGTTACCGCAGATATCTCAAGTGGTATATGATGTACGCGAATCACAACCAGCCAGGGGCGCATTCCACCGCCGACCAGGTCGCTGTCACAAAATACTGGATCGACAACTACTTCAAGACGCCTGAATACTACACGATAGACGGCAAGCCGGTAGTCTGCTATTGGAGTTTCAGTGCCATTGACCTCGACTTTATTGCGGAGGCGGCGGCGAATGGCGAGAACCTGAAAGAGGGCGAAGGTATTCGCCGTGCGTTTGCCATAAGCGAGAGAATGGCAAAGGAAGCGGGGCTGCCGGGCATACATTGGCAACTGATGTGGCGCACCACTTCCTATGATCCTGTGTTCGCCGTCGCAAGACGCGGCGAGGGCTTTTCGTCATCCATCAGCTACGGCTTTGTCGATGATGCTCGCAGACTTGCCCCCAAGGCGGCAACGGCTGAGGGGCTCACCTACGACATGGTGGCAGAGGGGATTCCAAAGCTTTGGACGGCTAAGGCCGTACAGCAGGAACTTCCGTGGTGGCTTCCGATCCCGACTGGATGGGACGACCGTCCGCGTTCCTTTTCTCGGTCAACCGTCATTCGTGACAGAACACCCGAAAAGTTCGCATCCGTATGTCGCGAAGCCCGGGCGTTCTGTGAGAAGAACGGAATAAAACACGCTGTCATACATCCAATCAACGAATGGCAGGAGGGCAGCTACATTGAACCGAACGGGGAATATGGATTTGCGATGTACGACGCCATACGCGATGCGTTCTGCGAGAAGCCGGCGGAGGGCTGGCCGAAGAACATCTGTCCGTCGGACGTGGGGCTCGGACCATACGACTATCCGCCGCTCTTCCGCTCGTCGGTGCAGAGCTGGGAATTCGCCGATTCCGTCGAGGGGTGGTATCGCCAGCCATACGGCGGCGGTGAACTTGAGGTTAGGAACGGTTGCCTCCAGTTTTGGGTTACACGCATGAACAACTACAACATCCGCCAGCGGATTGCGCCTTTTGATGCCGCGAGATATTCCAGGTTTCGCATACGAATGAAGGTGCAGCCCAACGCGAAGTCTGGAGATGGGGGCGACAATTCACGCTACATGCGACTCAAGTGGGGATCGGCGGAGTGTCCGATAATTGGAAACGATCTTGTGATCGATGAGAAGCGTTGCATTGCAAACTGCCCTGTAACGGTTGACGGCGAGTTTCACGAATACACGCTTGGTCTTTCAGAGAATCGTGACTGGAAGGGGATGGTGGACGAGTTGTGGTTCGAGGCCTGCCAGATCATGCATGCTCGCGTTTCAATCGACTGGATGAGGTTCGAATGAAAACGTGTGCGGAGATAGTTATCGCGTTGGTAGTGGCAGTGCCCGTATTCGGGTGGTGTGAAGACCTGGTTGATTTTCGCACACCTGTACTTGTCCCCGCGCCGGTCGAGATGTCATATGATCCGAGCGTCGCTGTGAGGTTGGACTCGTCCGTTGTCTTTGAAATGTCTTGTCCCGATCCGGCGGCGACTTGGGTGCGGGAAAAGGCCAAGAAGTGGTTTTGCATCAAGAATGCGATGGTTAAGGCGGTTGACGGTAAAGTCCCCGCGCAGATGCCCGACGAGGGGTATTTGCTGAAGGCGGAGCCGGGGCGAATCACCATAGGCGCGAAGACGTTTCAGGGCGTACGCCACGCACTATGCACTCTTCGCCAGGCGGCGGAGCCCATCCCGGAAGGCCGCACGATTTCCGGCTGGTGGCTACCTAAGATGGCGATGACGGACGCCCCGAAGCTGAAGTTCAGGGGCGTTCACATCTGCTGCTTCCCCGAAACCACGCCCGCGTTCTTGGAGCGCATGATCCGCATAGCGGCGTACTACAAGTTCAACTACGCGGTGGTCGAGTCGTGGGGGATGTTCAGAAGCGAGAACCTGCCGTTCCTTTCTCGTGCAGAATCGTGGCTTACGGCGGCGGAGGCGAAGCGGCTTGCGGAGATAGGGCGCGATCTCGGAATCACCCTGATTCCGCAGTTCAACATATTCGGCCATGCGTCTGGATCCACCACGGGGAGCGCCAAGCACGCGACGCTTGATTTCTCACCAGAGCGTTCGCCTCTGTTTGAACCGTGCGGGGGATGGAATTGGTGCCTGACCAATCCTGAGACGCGTAAGGTGCAGATCGAATACCTCTCCGAAATGCACGAGGCGTTTCTGCGGCCGCCTTTCGTCCACATAGGATGCGACGAGGCCAACGCGCCGAGCTGCGCGAGATGCCGGGCCGCCGGACCGTACCACAGGCTTTTTGCCGACCACGTCGTGGCCGTTGCGGCGGCGATGCGCGAGCGTGGGGCACGCGTGATGATGTGGCACGACATGCTCCTCGACCATGACGACGCAAGGTGGAAGGGCTTCTACGCAAACGGAACGGGGGAAATGGCGGACATCCTCCGCACAGTATTTCCAAGGGACATCGTGGTGTGCGACTGGTACTACGGCAAGGTGCCTGAGGACGGCGGCTATCCGACGCTCCGTCATTTCAAGGAACATGGGTTTGACGTGCTGACGTGTCCATGGCATGACGCGGACGGCATCGCCGCGCAAGGGCGATTTGCGGTGGAGACGGGGATCTGCGGGATGCTTGCAACGACATGGAACGTCGTTTCGGGCAAGGCGTTTGCCGAGGCAATGGAGCGCACGGCGGCGGGGGCATGGGGCACGGAGCCGCCCAAGGCTTTCAAGCCGAGGTTCGGCGAACCGGCGATACCAAGCCCATTCGTCACGCACTGGCGGCAGTGTGGATGGGACATGGGAACGCCAGACTATGAGGAAACGGGCTTCATCCGCCACCAGACATCAAGGGAGCAGAGATGAAGGCAGTTCAGCACAGTGCAATGATAGCTGTGGGTGTTCTCCTTGCTTTGTCAACATGTGCGACGGCATGTTCGCCGTTTGACAAAGCGGAGCCGGTGTGGGCCAGGGGACAGGCCACGGAGATGAATTCGTCCGTCCGCTTCAAGGCGGCGTTCGAGGCGGAGGCCTGCGCCAAGCCATTCCTGCGAATCACTGGCACGAGCGCATACCGCATCCGCCTCAACGGACGGTATGTCGGCTACGGTCCGGCACGTTCGCCGAAGGGTTTCTTCCGCGTCGACGAATGGCCTCTCGGCGCGGCCGCATGCGAGGGGCACAACAATCTGGAGATAGACGCCGCAGGCTACAACTGCAACAGTTTCTACTTCCAGGACCAGTCCGCGTTCCTTCAGGCGGAGGTTGTGGCCGACGGCAAGGTGCTTGCGGCGACGGCGGCGGATGGCGGGGGCTTTTGGGCGGAATCAACGGAGCGCATACGCAAGGTGCCGCGATACAGCTTCCAGAGAACGTTTGCCGAGGCATATCGCTACGGGAACGAAACCAAGAAGCTGCCTCTTGAACGCCGTCTGGACGTGCGCTATCTTGAACGCATCGCGTCATATCCGAAGTTCGGGCTGAACGACAGCCTCAGAGTCGTCTCGCGTGCCAAGGCAACGTATGATCCAAATGTGCAGGCCAAGGGAGTGTTCTTCATCGATACGGACGGCAACAACTCCAAGTTCAAGGCGTTTGCAAAGAGCGAACTCGAATCCAATCCATGGGATGAGGCGCAGAAGATCAAGTTCTCTGGGCGTGTTCCGTATTCGGCGACACCAGATGCGCCAATCTCGCTTCGCGGCGGCGATAGTGCGCGGA
>JAFRBA010000122.1 GCA_017405115.1 Kiritimatiellia bacterium | reverse complement strand
CGGCTCGCTCGCATCCTGGGCGCAGTAGAGGGATACAAGTGGTGGTGTGACCGTGCCGGCGTCGGGCTGAAGGAGGCAGCATGCCACGAGGCAGAGCGTCGTCTTGCCCCCTCCGTTGTCGCCGACGATGCCGGTCCATCCCTGCGGGAAGGTCGTGGTCACGCCGTTTAGGGCGGGCTCTGCCGCAGCGGGATAGGCGTATTCGATGTTGGAAAGGTTGAGCTGCATGATGCCTCCGGTTCTGCAGGGGGCCATGCGGGGCAGCAAGGCGAGGCTCGTCCGTTTGGGATGAATGGCTTTGAATCGTGCATGGGCATGCGATGCTGCACCCGTTCGGGCATGGCCGCCAGCTTGTAGCTCGGTTTACGGGTGGATATGGGCATCGCTAGTTCTTCATGCACCTGATCCCTTCTCTTGCCGGCGCTTGCCAAAGGCCCCGGCGGGTTACTTTTGGACAATTATAGTCTTGCGAAAGAAGTCTTGGCCTAAAGGCCGAAAATCTTAAGACCCAAAGGCCGAAAAGTGCTGCCCTTCGGGTAGGGAACACAGAGGGCGGTACATGGGCGCATCGGCAGCAATAGATTAACTAGCAGGGAAAACAGGCTTAATCGGACGGCGCGGAGACGCCGTCCGATTGCCTTCGTGGGGGAATTCGGGGGGAATGGTGCCAACATCACCCCGAAAACGGCCGTTTTCGGGGTGATTGCATACTGCGCGCTTGACCGATGGCGATTCCAAGATGTGTCGATAGGTGTTCCGCACTTCGCCGATGGCTCATTCCACGATACGCCGATAACTAACGCTCTTTGCGAGGACGTCGATTTCCTCGGTTACCTTTCCCATCAATTGATAGCTAGGAGTGAGTCGACGAACCCGTTGTCGAAGCACTTCTCCAAGGCTTTACCGATGTTGCCGATGGAAGTATTGCAGGCTGCGATGCAACTGCCCTGGGCATGTTGATTATTGCGCGCCAATCGGTGCATGATTCCATGCGTCATCGGCGTGCCGTTCCATAACGCGTCGGTGCACGCCGATGCAGCCAGCAAGCCCGGCGGTCGCCGGGCTTTTCCTTTCTAAAATCGATCGCAGGGGACGCGAAGGGCGCCCCATGGCCATCGAGAGAAAGGAAGAAAATGGTCAAGTACCGAGAGATCATGCGGTTGCGCGCGATGGGGGTGAGCCAGGTCAACACCGCGCACTCGTGCGGATGCGCGCCCTCGACGGTGCAGGAAGTCGAGAAGCACGCGCGGGCGGCGGGGCTGGAATGGCCGCTGCCGGAGGAGATGGACGATGCGGCGATACGCGCGCGGCTGTATCCGAAGAAGGAACGTGGCGCGAAGAAATTCCCGATAGACCACGAGAGGGTCGACGCCGAGCTGATGCGCCGCGGCGTAACGCTGACCCTCTGCTGGAACGAGTACTGCGAGGACGCGGTCGCGTCGGGCGGCGAGCCGTACCAGTACTCCGCGTTCTGCCAGCAGCACCGCAGGTGGGCCGAGGCGAACGCGTTCACGATGCGGATCGGCTGCAAGCGCGGCGAGAGGACCGAGGTCGACTGGGCGGGCGACCCCATGGAGTACTACGACCCGGACACGGGCCTTGCCATGAAGGCGTGGGTGTTCGTCGCATGCCTCCCCTGGTCGCAGTACACGTTCGCCGAGGCGTTCCCCGACATGGGAGAGGAGTCCTGGGTCACGGCGCACGTCCACGCGTTCGCCTTCTTCGGCGGCTCGACGCCGATACTCGTGCCGGACAACTGCAAGACGGGCGTAGTGAAGAACACCGTCGAGGAGCTGATCGTCAACGAGCAGTACCGCCGCATGGCCGAGCACTACGGCTGCGCCGTCGTCCCCGCCCGCCCGAGGAGGCCGAGGGACAAGGGGTCCGTGGAGGCCGCCGTCGGCCTGGTCGAGCGGCAGGCCATGGCCCCGCTGCGGGACCGCGCCTTCCTGTCGCTCGCGGAGCTCAACGCGGCGCTCGTCGCCAAGGTCGCGGCCATAAACGCGCGACCGTTCCAGAAGCGCGATGGCAGCAGGGAGAGCGAGTATCTCGGCCAGGAGAAGGGCTCGCTCATCCCGCTGCCGGCGCACCCGTACCGCATAGTCGTGCACAAGTCCGCCACCGTACAGTTTAACTACCACGTGGCCTTCGAGGGCATGTTCTACTCCGTCCCGTTCACCTGCCTGCGCAAGCGCGCCGACATATCCGCCACCTCCGCCGCGGTCACGATCGCCGTCGACGGCGAGCGCGTGGCGACGCATCCCCGCCTCCACGGCGCAAAGGGCCAGTACTCCACGAATCCCGGGCACATGCCCGAGGCCCACCGCGACTACGCGGAATGGAACGGCGGCCGGTTCCGCAGGTGGGGTGCGGAGAAGGGACCCTCCACCGCGGCCGTCGTCGACGCGATGCTGCGGTCGCGCACCGTCGAGCAGCAGGCCTACCGAACCTGCCGCGCCCTGCTCGACCTGGGGCGCCGCCATGGCGACGGGATCCTGGAGGAAGCGTGCGCCAAGGCGCTGGGATACTCGCGCAACCCCAGCTACAAGACCGTGAGGACCATAGCCGCCAAGCTGACGGCCGACAAGCCGGACGATTCCGACAGCCATGCGTACCTTCGCGGCGGCGACTACTACGATGCCGGCGCACGGCCCGGCGGCGACGATGACAAGGAGGAATAGCCATGACGGCGATGCAATCGACGATGGACAAGCTGTTCGAGATGAGGATGACGACGATGGCGAGGGCCTACCGCGACCTCGGCGACGCCCCGGGCGCGGCGGGGATGGACTTCGACGAGCTGCTCGCGATGATCGTCGACGCCGAGTGGGACGCGCGGCGCGTCAACAAGCGCATGCGCCTGCTGCGCCAGGCCGCGTTCTCGGCGCCCGACGCAAACATAGCCGACGTCCGCTACGACCCGGACCGCAAGCTCGACCGCGAGCGCATGGTCGACCTCGCCGGCTGCAGCTGGATACGCGAGGCGCGCAACGTCGTCATCACCGGCGCGACCGGGGCCGGCAAGACCTGGATCGGCTGCGCGCTGGGCGTTGCCGCATGCAACGCGTTCTTCAGCGTGCGCTACGTGCGCCTGCCCGAGATGCTCGACGACCTGTGCGTGAAGAAGGACGAGGAATGGGCGAAGGTCAAGAAGAAGTACGTGAAGTGCGACCTGCTGATAATCGACGACTGGATGCTCGAGCCGCTCAGGGAGGGCGAGGCCCGCGAGGTGCTCGAGATCGTCGAGGCGCGCAACACCCGCGGGTCGCTGATGCTCTGCTCGCAGTTCGGAGCCGGCGGCTGGGCGAAGAAGCTCGGAGGAGATGCGATAGCCGAGGCGATCGTCGACCGCATCGTGCACAACTCCTACGTCATCCACATCGAGGGGGACGAGTCGATGCGCAAGCGAATGAGCGACATCGGCTAAACATGGGTTAGAATTGCGGCATCGCAGGTGCGGGCGCGGTCACGCGGCCCGCCCGCACCGATTATGCGCATACGCGCGCACCGACGCACCGTGGAACGGCGCACCGACGAACCGCGGAACACCACACCGAGAAAAGCGTAATAAGCAGGCATGTGAAGGAGCACCCGCGCAAACTTGAATTTTTTTAAGTCAAAATAAAAAGAAACGGCGGCTTTGATTTTTCAAAGCTGCTGCGGAAATCAAAGAACGACAAGCAACAGTTCTGATTTTGCTCCAATATGGTTATTGGGGGCACAAATTAAAATCAAAAAAGAGCCGATAACAGCAGTATTTCAAACTGCATATTATCGGCTCTGCGTCTGTGCGTCTGGCTCTTTTAATTAAATTATTTTTGTTGTTTTTTGGCTTTATTATATGTATTAGCTAATTGTCCACAAGCTGCTTTAATCTCTCTACCATGAGAAACTCTCATGGTAACTTCAAGTCCTGTTTGCTCTAATTGATGTTTGAACGCAACCATTTCTTGTTTTTGTGGTGCTCTAATTTTTGAATTACTCGTCGGGTTGTATTGCAGCACGTTAATCATAACATTTTTGCCCTTAAACCATTTTGCAAGTTGCCTTATATCTGAGGAACGGTCATTTATACCTGGTAAAAGTAAATACGCAAATACCACTTTTCGATTATGCCTTTGTGAATAGGACAATGCTTGCTTAACAACATCTTCAATAGCGTACATGTGCATATGAGGAATGATACAGTTTCTCGCAGCCTGTGTTGCTGCATGTAAAGATATTGTCAACTGAATTTTTAGATGTTCTTCGCGCAATTTTTTTAATTGATTAACTGGACCAACTGTTGATACGGTAATGCCGTCGGTTGGAAAGTTAAGTCCATTTCTATCTCGAAGAATATGGATTGCTGCAATCAAGTTGTCGTAATTGAATAAAGGTTCTCCCATTCCCATAAAAACGATACGATTTACTTTTTGACGTATCAATATGACCTGCTGCACAATTTCAGACGGTGTTAGATTACGAACAAAACCATTGCGTCCGGACTCACAAAAAATACAGCCAACAGAACAACCAACTTGCGTACTTACGCAAACAGTCCCACCATCTCGCCGTTTAATAAAAACCGTTTCGATATACCTGTTGTCTTTCAATTCATAAACATACTTTTCAGTATCGCTACTTTTATAGACTTTTTTTGTTGATATTGATAGATTTTTTTTGTGAAATGGCTGTTTATATAATTCCGTATATAAGGCTCTTGCTTTATCCTCTCCAATTACTTCCGACATTTCTTTGTAAGTAAATCCGTATGGGTCATTCAATATTTCCGTAGGTGTACTTTTAGGTAAGTGTTTCATTTAATATCCTTCCTTTTCAAAATTAAAAAGTTTGTTTTTCAGAGTTTTTGATTATGATTTCTAATTTTTCAACATCAACGATATGTGTTAATTTAAATCAAGTGATTAATTCATTGATCAGTCGGACAGCCTCTCCTACGCCACCCTCTGTCTTGATTCTTTCGGAAATCATTTCTGCATTCTTCTTCATTTCATCATAGCTATCATGCATTTCCTTGATCTTGGCTATAATCGTTTCCTCGCTTAAGTCCTTGGCTTTCAACGGTTTTGTCGCTACATTTACATTATTAAGTTGCATAGCGAAACCCAATTGATCCAACACATGAGGAACAGGTACAGAGGGTATTCCATAAACAAGCGTCGCCGCAGAAGTTCCAAAGCCACAATGATGTATGACAAACTTGCCTTGTCTGAATAACCAACTGTGTGGCACACTTCCACATGCCATCATAGTTTCAGGCAATACATAGTCCCGCATTGTCTTTTGGAATCCCTGAATGATCGCCCTGCATCCTGTTTTCTTAAAAGCATTGACAAACATATCAAGCTTCTCTTTTTCAGATCTGTCCTCAAAAGACATCGCGCCAAGCGCAAGAATCACAGGCTTATCACCGCTCGCAATGAATTCTGCCAGCTTTTCGTCAGGAACATATTCCGTTTCTTCGTCATACCAGTACCCTGTGAGTACATTCTTTTCTTCCCAGTATGGATTCCTTTCCACAACATATCGGCTTATAGGAATCAGATTAAGTCGATCAGACATTATTTCATCAGCCGATTTTACAGGCTTTTGTCCATACACCTTTCTAATCTTGTTATACGGCTTAGCCACCTGCTTTGCTATCATTCCTCCAATGACTTTGTCTTTGAAGGTCTGAGGCCGTAGTTTTTCTCCGATCATTTCCGTTTGAAGCGTCACATTTACCGTTGGAATCCCAAGAACCCCAGCTTCAACAGCCCCCATTTGACTGTGGCTGACAATGATTAAATCTTTTCCCTTGCAAGCCTCATATACTTCGGTTGTAGATTCTTGTATGATTCGAAAAACAAAATTCATGGTCTTGAGCATACTCAGGGCGGGATTCGATACTGCTCCCCTGATAGCCGCAGCTTCTTTCTCTATATCAATATCCGGCCCGATCGGCTCAAAATGTATCCCCGCGTCTTCAACCAACGCTCTCCAGCAGGGATGAGAACCAAGTGTTACCTCATATCCATTCTTTATCAATTCCTTTGATAGAAAGATATACGGCTGCACATCTCCGCGCGTACCCATCGTAAAAATCGCCGTTTTCTTCATTTGGTTATTCCGCCCCTCTGCAAAATATCAAGAAAAAAATACACATCTACAAATCCCGATTTTGTCGATTAGAGCCCTGCGAAAACCCCAATCTCCTGCTCCAGAAGACGGAATACGTTTGCCACCAGGTAGCCATCGGCGATCGCATGGTTCAAGCGAACGGTCACTGGCATTACAAGCCTGCCGTTTTCTTCCTTGTATTTTCCCCAGTTGATAATCGGCGCAAAGAACATATGAACGTCGGGCAGCTCAAGATGCATGGCATCGTAGGACAGCCACGGTATGCACGACGCATCGAACCAGTTGGGATGATTCACGATGTCAAAGCCGTATTCCCTGGTCTTCTTTGCCTCTTCGGCATCCCGCAGAGCCGCTGCGTAGAACTCCTCGTAGTCCTCATCGTATTCCGTATAGACGAGCGTGAAGGTCTCTGTATCCTCATGAAAGATGTACTGTATGGGATTGATAACGTCGTAACAGATCAGTTCGTCCGTTTTCCTAAGATACCCCATCCTGTAGTCCTCGCGGGAGTTCAGGACCTTTGACAGGATGTAAAGAAAGTTGATGTAGAACCTCGTCCCGGTCTCCTTGGAATGACGGACAAGGTCGGTGGCATCAATCCTCGCCGTCATGGAAGT
>JAFRBA010000121.1 GCA_017405115.1 Kiritimatiellia bacterium | reverse complement strand
GTGGCTTCGTTGAGACGAATGACCTGTTTGGGGCTGGATCTTACTCTGTGTCCGTCGGTGCCGGCGGCGCAGGCGGCGCGATGGGAACGTCCCACAGTGCCAGTTCCGACTATTCCGGCACGGACGGTGGAGACACGTCAATTCTTCTTGACGGTGCGTCGTTCATAAATGCGTATGGCGGCGGCGCAGGCGGCGGCGAGACAGACGGCCATGCAGGCGGTTCCGGTGGCGGCGGCTCGATGTACAGGGTGGGCAGTAGTTCCGGGACGGAGCATGCTGGTGGCGCAGGCAGGGAAGGCCAGGGTCGTGCCGGCGGTGCCGGCGACGCATACAACTACGGCGGCGGTGGTGGCGGCGCGGGTGGCGCAGGCGCGGCGGCATCCGCCTCCGGCGGTGGCGTGGGTGGCGTCGGCCTTGCGAGCGACATTACCGGCGAGAGCGTGATGTATGCCGCAGGCGGTGGCGGCGGGTGCTGCAACCCGAACACGACGACGCCTGCGGACGGCATCGCGGGCGGGTCGGGCGACGAGCACGGGCGCGGCGGCGTCGGCCAGAACATTGCGGCGACGGCTGGCGCGGACGGTACCGGTGGTGGTGGCGGCGGTGGCGGCGCTCGTACGAACGCTGTTGGCGCAAGGGGCGGCGACGGTATCGTGTATGTACGCATTTCCATGTCGATGAATGGTTCTCTTGAAAAGCCGACGAATCCCGACCCGATCACGTACGACGGCAACGCCCATACGTCGATGGTCTCGACGGCCTTCTTCGACGTTACGGGGCAGAACGTCGGCACAAACGCAGGCAGCTATACCGCGACCGCCACGTTGAAGCCGGGTTGCACGTGGCTGGACGGCTCGAGCGGCGATGCCACGATAACGATGGTCATAAAGCCTGTCGCCGTTACGCTCAATTCCCTCGTGCAGCCGGGGTGGACGTACATGGACGATCCCACGCCCGACCCCGTCTGCGACTTTACGGCGGACAATCCCTCGGCAATCACCCTTGTCTACGACTATGCCGAATCCGAGGACGCCGATGAGTGGAGTCCGTCCAAGCCTGTTGGCGCCGGATCGTACTGGGTGCGGGTGAGAACAGCTGACGAGGTGAACTACGAGGCTACGCCAACCTCTCTCAAGTCGCCGTTCACAGTTTCGCCAGTGTCCGTGACGTTCTCCGGCCTGTACATACGCGACTGGCTCTACGGTACGCCGGAGGCGGACACCCCGAACCCAAAGTGCACCGTCTCGCCCAACTGGGTTGAGCCGGTCTACGAGTATGCAGACGCGGCGGA
Source organism: Kiritimatiellia bacterium (assembly GCA_017405115.1). Next base: position 13,340 of record JAFRBA010000121.1, on the reverse strand, counting down.
CGCGGAGACTTGGTCGTATGCCAAGCCCACGGCGGCAGGAACGCACTATCTTCGTGTGCGTGCGCCCGATGCCGACAACTACGCCTATGTGCCTCAGGTTGTTTCGTTCAAGATCGTCAAGGGCCTGGGCGGCATCTTCACCGACTACGTGGAGATAACCGTAGATCCATGGACAGGCTCTACGCCGACCGAGCTCGAGAACTTCCCCTACAAGGTGACGCTTTCCGAGCAGTCGTCAATCGGGCCCTATGCGGCCGGTTCCCTGGTCGGGTTCCTGTATGATCGCGCCGGGCTCACGGGCGACGACATCGCCTTTACCGACGACGACGGCAACGTTCTTTGCTTCTACATGGCGGATTGGCAGATTGGCGGCGACTCCACGGTATATGTGAAAATCCCGCGCATAGGCTCCGATTCCCAGAAGATACGCCTCTACTGGCATGTACGCGCGGGGCAGGCCGCGCCGGAGCACTGGCCGAGCGAAATCTGGTCGAACTGGACGAAGGAGGAGCGCGACGCCGTGACGCAGCCGGGCCATTCGTTCAGCCTCGTCTACAAGGACGGCGTGTTGGTGAACTACTTCACCCAGTTGCCGGAGATGAATCCGACGACATGGGCGCAGGGCGAGCCGTCTGGGGTCGTCACGATGGGCAGTCTCGCCGATGGCGACATCGCCGTAAAGGTGATCGACGCCTCCGGAACGGTGCTGTCGACAGACCCCGCAAACCTGCCTACTACGCCCGGGGCGTACCGCATAACGTTTGTGCCGGACGATCCCGACGGTGAGTACGAGCCGATATCATACAGCATCGACTTCAACATAACAGGCTCTCTGCCCTCCGACGACCTCTCCGGCGGGCTTTCCGGCGAATATGCGCTTACGATCAACGGGCGGGTGATGCTGGCGAACGACGACGTCGCAGGCGGCCATGAAGTGAAGGGCCAGGCGTACTGGCGCACTCGCGAGGTGGACATTGGCGGCGGCAAGATTCTCACTAACGACGTCTACTGGACGCACAGTGGCGAGCATGAGCGCAACGATTACATCAATCTGCTTGATGGCACTACGCACAGGCTCAGCTACATTGGAAGCGACGGGCGTACGAACGTCTTGTGGCGGATGGACGACATCTTAATAGGCAACGGGTATATGCCGAGCGGAAGTCTTCGCAGCTTCCAATGTGCGCTGCCGTGGTCGTCGACGTCGCTCGGTAACTCGTCTTACACAAAGAAAGACTCGCAGGGCGAGCTTTTGGAGGCCGGTAACATCATAATGCGCAATCGGATAGGTGCGGTTGTCTATTCGCCTTGCTACACGAATGGCATAGGCACGGTCTACTTTGATGCGCTGAACTGGTATCGCGTTCAAAGCGATCAGGCCGAAAACTACAGGATTGTGGTTGAAATTGCCACGAATACGGTCTCTGGGCTGCCGCCGACCGACGAAAACGCAGCAGGGAACGGCAGCGACTTTGGCAACATATCGACTTGGACGCCATGCGAGATGTTGCCGCTCATGCGTGACAACGATTCTGGGACGTTTGTTGCGCAGGCGAAGACCAATGACCTCGCGCTTGGCATATTGAAAGGCGGTTCGGCCGACAACTTCTGCCGCGTATGCGTGCCCATGAACTACTCTGGGGCGGTGCGATTCCGCATACGCCGCGTCAGTAGCTTCAGCACTTCCGTATACCAGGTCGATACGGCAGGGTTCATCTTGCTCGACAACATCATAGTCTCCTACCCCGGAAGCTCTGCGTCAATGTCGCCGTATGGAATCTACGACTCAACGAAGGGCGGCAAACAGGTGCTTGGACAGGAGGCGGTGATGGCGAACGTGCCGTTCCCGTCCGTAAGCGACGCCGGCGACCTGTTGGCGCGCGGCAAGGCGGTGACGTTCGTCGGGCCGATGGCGGGGGACGTCAGCGCTTCGACGTTCGTGCAGGGTGCGAAGTTCCACTACCGCTGGCGCTATCTCGGCCAGAAGTTCGACCCGGCGGATCCCGGCGAATGGCGGAGCGTTTCGCTGAGCCCGTTTGACGGCTACACCGCGTCGGAGAAGCTGGAGATCCCGTCCGAGCCGGGAGACGTGGAGTTCTGGTACGAGCTTGCCACGATGATGCCGTACTACTCCTACTACGACTACTCCGGAACGGGCGCGGCGCTTGGCGGCCTCTACACCGAGGAAACCACGGCTGTCACGAACAGGATGGATGCGAGCGCGTACACGCGGCTGCCGAGCGGAGGGGCGGACTGGTTCGTGCGCATCAGGGAGGGCGCGAGCAACTTCGAGTCGGTGCGGGTAGTCGTCACCGGCGCCTACAGCGCGAACCAGGAGATGGAGCTCATATCCGACCACACGTGGCGCGGCCTCGTGAAGGTGCCGTCCACGAACGTCAGCGGAAAGGTCTCGTTCCTCTTCCAGGGGATGAACAGGCAGACGGCCGGCGACACGGAGTTCAGGGAAAACGAGACGACGTGGTATCCGACGGCGAACGCGGAGAAGCTGCCCTGGCGCGGCGAGGTGTCGACCTACGGCGCTGCCGGGACCTACGACGCAGACGGAGCGTCGACATACATCGAGTTCACGTACAACGATGCTAGCGGAACATACTCAATCGGCCATGCGGCATACCAGAACTTCAACGGCTGGCATGACGCGAACCTCGGCGTAGAGAAGTTCGTGGGCACGTTCGCCGAGACGAGCGGCGTGACGACGGCGACGATGGTTCAGACCAACACGAACATGGAGGCGTGGACGCCCCTGAAGACGGAGGACTCGAACTGGAACGAGGCGTTCTACCTTGCCAACTACCTCGACCCCGGCTATCCGAAGGGCGTCACGTTCGGCATGCACAAGATGCCCGGCCAGTGGAACGGCGACAACGGAATGTTCGTCGACGCGAAGCTTACGACTTCCAACCTGGTCGAGCGCCAGAAGAACTCCGGTATCGCCTGGCAGATGCAGGGCGAGGAGCAGGGCGACGTCACGTTCACGCAGAGCGACGGGCCTTCGGGCCTTGACACGATTTCCTTCCAGGCGCGTCTTGGGCAGTCCATAGGCTTTGACGACTTCTCCGTGTGGTACGGCGACGGGTCGTCCTCCACGAACAACTACACGGTCGTGGTGCCGGCGCTTCTTTCGAGCGGCGACAGCGGAACGTCGGTCGACTACGCGCCGGGGGCGTCGATGAGCATTGTCGCCTGCTACCAGCCGAAGGTCGGCTGCTACGAGCTTCGCGTGGAGCGCAACAGCACGAACGGTAGCCAAGGAGACCTTCAGATATCCATCTACAAGTGGGCGCTGAACAAGTACAAGATCACGAGCGAACTTCTTGCGACGCACTGGTTCAGTGGCGCGAAATTCACAAATGACTCCGGCGCGACAAAGCCGAACCTATACGCGATGGTACTTTCCGTAAGCACACAGGACGCCGGTGTCACCACGGTGATTGGCGGCCTCTCCACGGGGGCATTCGCGCCAAGCGACACGTATTCAAACCGTAGCGGAGCAAGCCGCACATACAACCTCGTCTGCGGTCTCGACAATTCGTCGACGCGCCACACGAAGGGCGCGTACGGCGTGCTGCCCGCGAACTGCAACGGGGTGTTCCTGCATCCGCGGCAGTATTCCAGTCCGCTGCCGAAGTCTCTGATAACCGCCGGCAAGGACTTCGTCGCGAACAAGGCGGTCTCCTTCTCCGGCAGCTACGATTATCTTACTTGCCGCGCCCGGCTGATTGACGCATGGGCGTACACGCCCGGACGGGCGGAGAGCTATACCAACACGGCTTATGGGCTTAATCCGTATGCCCTTGGCATACGTGCGCCGGGCAACCTGGACCAGACGGTGGACGTGTACCTGAAGCCGCGGGAGGGCTCCGAGTCCTCGTGGAAGCTCGTCGACCAGAAGCAGGTGTCGAGCTACGCGTTCTCGACGCACACGGTGACGGTGCGGACCAACGTCAACTGCTACGTGATGCTCAAGGCTGGCGAGGCGCCGGTGGACGTGACGGTCTGGGACATCAAGCAGACCGGGTGGAACGGCGAGGACATCGCGAACATCGGGAACCTCGCGAACGGCTTCGTCTACACGCAGGCGAGGGTGAAGGACGAAGGGTCCGGGGCGGACAGGAGGCGCGTCACGATGCTGCAGCCCGCGCGCGCGTCGTCGTCGAAGGCGCTCTCGATCCGCTCACCGATCCTGCATGGCCTCGGCATGATAGGCTTCTCCTACAAGGACGTGAAGCCCGGCTGCGAGGTGTGGGTGCAGGCGGCGACGAACTCGGTGGCGGGCAACCTCACGGGCACGTTCGGCTACAACTTCTCGACGAACTCCGTAGAGCTCGGCCAGGACGAGCCCGTCGGCTCGTGGATCACGCTGCGCAGGTACACGTACGAGGAGCTTGCGGCGGCCTCCGCGCAGACCTACTACTGCGGCTGGCACACGCACGACAACGCCCCGCTCGTCGGCGTGTTCCGCATCGTGGTCGCGCCGTCCGTCGTGGCGGCGTCGCAGGGGCACGCGGCAACGGAGCCCGAGTGGGGCTCGATAACGATCGCCGACGTCGTGGTGCACGACGAGCCGGCGCTGGACAGGACGAGCTGGCTTGGCTGGAACATACGCACGCTGGGCGACGACGGCGACACCGAGAAGCGGATGTTCCTGCCCGACTCGATGATCGTGAAGTCCTCTGAGGAGACGTCGTACGGCATGTCGCTCGGGCTCAACAACTCCACGACGAAGGACATCGACGGCGACGAGTCGGAGTACGACAAGATCAACCCGACGGTGCAGTCGCCGACGTTCGGCAAGTACACGGTGACGAATCCCGAGACGGGGGAGACGGAGACGAAGGAGGCGACGATAGGCCTCGTCCGGTTCAGGGCGCGCCTGTACGAGACGAACACGGCTTCCGCGACGCCCGCCACGATCTCGGTCTACGGCGTGATGGACGGCTCGAGCGAGGACTGGGGGTCGGCGCTTACGAACTTCACGGTGGACTCCTTCGTTTACAGGTCGTTCGAGTACCGCGCGTCTTCGCTCAGAAGCTTTGCCGCGCTGAGGCTCGTCGTGGACGGCGTGACGAACGCGGTTCCGGGGGTGCAGAGGGTGCTCTTGGACGAGGTGGTCGTGTCCGAGCGCGTCACGGCGTCCGTCGGCTTCGCCTACGCGCGGCCGTTCCGCACGGGCCTGAACGTCGACAAGGAGATCACGAACATCCTCGACAAGGACCAGCAGCCGCTCATCGACGAGTCGTGGGGCGTGCAGGCGAAGCTCAAGTTCGACAAGTACGACTCCGAGATAGACACGAGCCGCGGCTTCCGCGTCTACTTCCGGTACTTCGTGGGCGACTCGCCGTGGGGCTACGACAGGTGGGAGTCCGCCCCCGGCGCGAGCGGCTGGGCGGAGCTCGCGCAGGTCGGCGAGGAGGGCGACTACATATTCCGCTCGTCGGCGGCGAACACGGCGTCGGTGGTGCCTTCGCAGCCGAAGGCGAACACGGTCGTGCAGTACATGCTCTACGTGCAGTACTACCTCGTCGGCAGCAGCGACGCGCAGGAGCAGCTCATCACGCTCGGCTCCGCCGGCGACGGGTGGACGAACCCGCCGTGGTACGCGCCGATAGACTACAACGAGAGCGCGCTCTACGGGCGGGGCGAGCACTTCTCGCCGTACACGATACTCGACGGGGTGTCGCCTGGGCGCGTCTGGATAAACGAGGTGAACTACAACGACGGCCCGAAGGAGCAGACCGGGGGCGTCGACTGCTTCACGAACCAGTTCATCGAGCTTGCCGTGCCCTGGGGCGTGGACCTTGCGGGGTGGAAGCTTGTCCTCACCGACAGGAACATAGAGTCGATCACCCTGGCAAAGCTCGGGCAGAACGGCGTGCCGTCGTCCAAGAAGTCGGGGAACCGCAGCGGCGACTACGACTTCCTCGTGCTCCAGAGCCCGGCCACGGCAAGTGCCGGGGGAATACGCGATGCGGTTACGGGGCTGCCGGCGGCCGACGGGACGTGGACCGGCGATTCGCTCTCGAGCGACTCGTTCATGGCCGGTTCCATGCACTACAAGCATCCGTACCAGCTTGAGCTGATAAGGCCGAGCGGAATCGTCGAGCACCAGGTTGTCCTGATGGGCACCAACATCTACCACAAGTCCGAGATTCAGTACGAACTGTACGGCAAGTACTACGACGGCACGAACCTGCTGAACACCCTCGACGTCGTGGACCCCGGCGTAAACCGCATCTACATCGGGGAGGAGCGCGCGCGCAAGGAGTCGGACGAGGCGGTGCTGTCCTCGCTGGGCGTCACCGGCGGCGCGCACGGCGAGGAGGACGGCTGGACGGCGGAGATGAAGTTCACGCCGGGCCGCGTAAACGAGAACCAGGACGAGCTCGTCAACTGGTACCTGAAGCCGAACGGCGCGAGCATCTGGGTGTACGCGCAGTCGCTGAGCCCGCACGTGAAGCAGGCGATCGGCGACGACACGGCGCAGGACACGTACGTGATCGTCTACTCCGGAACGTCGACGAACATCACGTACGCGATAGACCCGTGGTACGCGATCGGAGGGCTCACGGTGAACGGCGTCACGAACGCGGCGGCGACCGGCGCGACCGGCGCGTACACGCTGAACCTCAACAACATCACGGAGACGACGACGGTCGTGGTGAGCGGAGGCGTCGACCCGCAGCTGCTGGCGGCAGGGCTCGACCCCGCCGACAGGTACACGCCCGCCGTCATGAACTGGCTCTCGGCGCGCTACGCCGCCGGCGAACTGGCGAATCCCGAGGGGCCGATTGCGCTCGGCCACCACAAGGGGCTGCTGGACGGCGACACCGTCTACGAGATGCCGCTCAAGGTGATGTACTGGCTCGACCTCGACCCGACCGAGCCGGGCTGGTGGATGAGGCACGGCTTCGTGGGGATAGAGGGCAGGGAGATCCACCGCAAGCACGAGTGGAGCGCCTCCTACACCGAGCACTTCACGAACCGACAGGTCAGGGTGAAGATGTACCTCTCGAACGACGTCTCGCAGGTCGTGTACGCGCCGTACCGCCTGCAGGGCCTCGGCAACGAGCAGAGCGACGTCTTCGACGGCAACTGGACGAGCGAGACGTTCAAGGTGAATGTGAAGCTCAACAACGGCCTCGCGCACAACGTCGGCTTCCTGCCGTTCCGCTTGTTCACGTTCGCGCCTGGCAGCTTCGGCGCCGAGGGGGACGCGAACGAATTCGAGACCCTGATCGAGATCCTCGACCCATTGGCTTACTCCTCGACCGGCCAATCCTACGGCTGGTACGGCCAGAGCTGCAATTCGCTCCTGTACAACTTCACGCTGGACGACTCGCTGGGGACGGGCATGTCGATCGAGACACTGAAGGCCGATTCGTCGTACGACAACGACAGTTGGTTCCAGGATGACAACTGATGGAAAAGGTGGTAGAATGTCGGCCATGAGCACAAGAACAAAATCGGTAGGGCGGCGCGATGGGGACATCGCGTCCTACCTGAGGGCGGCGACGCTGGCCCTCCTGTGCGCGTTCGTCTGCGGCTGCCCCTCGAAGAAGGAGGAGCCGCCGAAGCCCGACCCGTCTTCGCCCGAAGTGTACATGCGCGACAAGGAGTTCCGCGGGAAGCTGGCCGCGGAGCGCAGGGAGCACGTCGCGCTCATCCGCGACCGCAACGCGATCGCGGAGAAGATGGAGAAGATGGTCGAGGCGAAGAAGGCCGAGCTGAAGACGGAAGACCTCGAGAAGGTGCGGGTCGAGCTTGAGAAGGACCCCGCATGGAACGATCTGTACAGTCAGTGCACGAACGCGAACGCGAAGGTCGAGGCGCACTCAAGGAAGCGCCTCGGCATCGTGCGCGATCGCATCGCGCCACGCAAATCCCCGGTAGGGCGGCGAGACCCTTCGCCGCCGCCGACCACCACCAAGCAACCTGTTTCGAAATGAGGAGGTACGCCATGAAGACACTCAACAAACTCCCCGCGCTCGCACTCGCGCTCGCGGCGTTCGTCGCGCCGCTCGCGTCCCGCGCGTCCACCGGCGACATCGTGGACATACGCGTCGTCGACACCGACGAGATGACGTTCGGCGTGCGCAACAGCCTTGCGCCGAACCGCTGCACGGCGGACCATCCGCTCGTCGCCGGCGACGACCTCTACATCCGCGTCAGGATGCTCGTCACGAACTACGAAGACGTGATCGGCGGAGGCCTCGATCCTCTGACGTGGGAGTTCGTCCCGACCGGCACCGGGAGCACCCTCCTGACTCCTAAGCTGGGCCTGATGATCGGCGACCGTCCGGCTTACGCCGAGTTCAGCGAAACCGGTTACTATCCATGGCAGAGGAGCGGCGCCCTGGCCACGGACAATGCCGGGAACCCCAGCGCCTCATGGACTTACTACACCGACCTCTACTTCCACTACAAGGTGCAGGCGGGCGATCTCGGCCTGCCCGTGAGGCTCATGAACTCCACGGGCACCGGAGCCGCCGGCAACACCGACTCGAACGTCGGCTACTATCTCCTCAACTGCGTCTCGCCGAACGTCAAGTGGGTTCTCAGGAACGAAAACGGCGTTGAGGCGAAGTTCTGGTATGGCCCCGAGATCCTCGATCCCGCATGGCCGACTGGCATAGACGGCGACAACCCGCTCAGGAACTACGACCTCTCCGCCGAGGGCGCGTACGTCAAGACGATCGACTTCGACAAGGTGAACGCGGCCGGCGACCCCTACTCCGACGGCGACGTCTGGCGCGACGTCTATCCCGGCATGAGCGCCGCGCCCGGCACGGTTCCGACCCTGATAGTCGGCGGCGGCGCGAGCGCGGCGGCGACCACGGTCTACATCTGGTCCGACGACGAGTCCGTCGTCGTGCCGGTCGCCTCCGGCGCGAACACGGTTTCGACCGTGGACATCGGCGGCGAGACGAAGCAGGTCCTGAAGGTGGTGGTTCCGGAAGGCGCGGAGAGCGTGTCGTTCTCGATGAAGGGCGCCGACGGCGCGACCGTGGGCTCCGTCGCCAACATCTACCTGAGCCCGGTGCAGGGCGCGGTCTACAAGCCGTCGGGCGAACTGGCCGGAGTGACGGTGTCGCGCACGATTCAGGTCGTCACGGCCCCGGAGCCGACCGTCACCGTCGAACTTGACGGCGCCAACCCGGCGTCGAAGACGGTGACCGCGACGGCGGACTACATCACCAGGCAGGCGCAGATCGCCGTCAAGATGACGCCGGCGTGCGACTATCCCGTCACGGTGGCGCTTAACGCCGCCGTCAGCGGCGACGACTCCCTGGCGGACCTCGACGCCATCTACGACGAGAACATCCTCCGCATCGCCCTCGCCGGCTACGGCGGCGACCCGCTCGACCAGAGGCTCGACAGCGTGACGATCCCGGCGAACACGTCCGTCGTCTACCTCGACGTCTTCGTCCTCGGCGGAACGTCGAAGACCGGCAACAAGGGCATAACGTTCACGACCACCAAGACGGCAGGGCCCGACAACGTCACCACGAGCGGCGCCTGCACGCTCAAGGTCAACCGCTCTACGCCGGTGATAGCCGACAGCGACCCGGCGTTCTCGACGGAGGGCTCGCCCAGCACGATCACCGTCGTCTCCGGCGGATCGGCGACGTTCGTGCTCACGATCGAGGACGCGTACCGCGAACTCAACGACACGGCGACCGGCTACACCTTCAAGTGGGCGTGCGACACGGAGGAGATCGAGGATGCTACAGGCGTCGTCATGGACGGCGACGGGCGCTTTGAGGCGACGGCAGAGTTCAACGCGATAACCGACGGCACGGAACTTACGCTGTGCGTCGTGAACCCCGACGGCAAGACGTCCGCCAAGGTCAAGTACACGCTTGTCGTGACCGACGCCAAGAAGACGACTATCGCGTTCCAGGATCCGACGAAGTTCGTCTTCCCCGAGAGCGACACCGCGATGGAGAACATCGTGCTGGGCCTCTCGCAGTCGTACAACAGCGGGGTGAGCTACATCTTCCTGGAGTCCGACGACCCGGCGACCTTCGCGTGCGTCGACTCGTCGCTGAAGACGACCGGCGCGCAGGTTGACCGCGGCCGCACGACGACGGTCATGCCGTTCTACCAGATGCGGTTCCTCGACGGCGCGGCAAACGTCACGGTGAAGGCCGCGCTCTACAGGAACTCCGACCACACCGGCCCGCTCACCACCTACGTGTCGAGCACTCTCAGCTTCGCGATCACCAACGTGCCGCCGCAGATCGCGTCCGTGACCGCCGCCGGCCAGTACCTGACGCCGGACATGAACGGGCAGACGATCGATCCGGTGTCGCGCGGCGTCGCGAAGTCGTTCACGCTCGTCGCGGAGGACGTTGCGGCCGACCTCTCGTCCGTGACCGTCAAGTGGATCATCGACGGCACGCAGTACGAGGAGTCGATGGATCCGTCGAACCCGGGCCAGACCCTGGCGGTCAAGCACACGTTCGCGAACGCGAAGGACAAGGCGCAGGTTCGCGTGTACGTGAAGGACAAGGACATGGTGGCCTACCCGGCGACGCCGAACTTCATGTTCTACGTGCCCGTGACGGAAAAGCCCGGCGTCACGATCGAGACGAACGCCGAGGGCGGGATCTTCATGGAGACGGCGAAGTCGGTCTCGACCATAACCGTCAGGCTGTCCGAGCCCGCGAGCGACCCGATCACCGTGCGCTTCACCGTGGGGCAGGCGGCGGACGGCGGATACCTGAAGATCCGCACCGTCGCGGGGTCGGTCGAGGAGGTGTCCGCCGGCACGTACGACCTCACGTTCGCGAACGGCGTCACCACGAAGACGCTCATCGTCTCCGACATGGACGGCACGAACGACACGCTTTCGGGCCTCGACCTCAACGCGTCCGTCACGACGGAGACGGAAAACGACGACGGCGTGAAGTGGTGCGACTTCTACACGCCGGCGGAGCCTCTCATCATCCGCGTCATGAACGAGGCGCCGCAGATAATACGCCCGACGGAGGCCGAGGAGGCCTACACGAACATGAACGCGAGCGTGAACACGCCGTACGCGATCAGCTACGGCTGCACCGACGTCGACGCCGACATGACGGCGGGCGTCAGGGTCGAGGTGTCTATCGACGGGGCGCCCGTGTACACCGACACGCTGACGGACACGACCATCAAGAGCTACTCCGCCGAGTTCTCCGGAGAGGGCGCGCACGTCGTGGAGTTCGCCTTCACCGACAAGGACATGATGACCTCGCGCCGCACGATCAACTACTACGTGCAGCCGTCCAAGAACCTCGAGCTTCGCGCGCACGGCCCGGCCTGGGCCGTCGGCACGTCGGGCGGGTACTCGCAGCACTACGAGCTCGCGAAGGGCCTTGGCGCAGGCCGCGTCTACGCAGGCGAAAACGGCCCGCAGAAGGTGCAGAACTTCGTCCACACCTACTCCTTCGGCGTCAAGGAGCAGAGCATCACCGCCTACGGCTTCGGCTACAAGGCCGACGGCTCCTACGACAACGGCTCGCTCACGCCAGCCCCCGACAAGGGCATCGACAGGAACGGCAACTGGTCGAAGGGCTCGGACATTGCCGCGGAGGACTTCTACAACTACGCCAACCTGCACCCCTGGGGCGCCCTGGGTTTCGACAGCTTCCTCTACGCATGGGCGTGCAACAACACGGTGTCGTCTTCCACTTCGGGCGGGCAGAGCGGCGACACCTCGATGTCGATCGTCTTCAACATGGGCGAGTCCGGCGAGACGAAGATACCCTTGCCCGACGCCAACGATACCGGCGCGGCAAGTTCGTCCGGCTCCGGCGACAAGACGTATCCGAAGCAGTACTGGGAGGCTGTGTTCTCGCGCGAATACCTGAAATCCGACAACTGCGGCGACATCAACCAGGACGGCGTGCCCGACGTGGTGGTCGCGCGCTACGGAATGGGCATCTTCGACCCCGTGACCGGAAAGCTGCAGACTTCGGAGGGCGGCTCGGCCACGGAGGGCGACCTCACCGACCTCAAGGACTTCAACAAGGACCTCGACAAGGACGGCGCAGACTGGCCGGACTTCCTGCCCTCGGAGGCCACGTCGATCTACGGTTCGCTGATCCCCGGCCTCTCCGGAACGTGGGTGACTGACGGCAAGGCCTTTGGCGCCCGGCTCGAAATCCGCGGCTACCACGACGGCCTCAACGACGCGATGACGCAGCTCGGCTTCAACAAGGTCAATTCCGACCGCGTCTACGCCGAGGAGGTCGACGACGGAAACGGCGGAACGGAGTGGAAGTGGACGAAGAACTGCACGATCAGCGAGCTTGAGTTCATGGCCTGGACGGAGTACGCGGCCGCGCACGGGCTCGACTGGAAGGATCCCGCCGCATGGGCCGAGTGGTCGCCGGAGCGTCCTACGAACCCGGTGAAGAGCGACACCGACGGCGACGGGTTCGACGACGGCTACGAGTACTACTTCTGGTACAAGGCGCACGTCGGCTACATGGACGGCGGCGTCCACAAGCGCCTCACGGGCCGCCGGTACGACCCGAGGAACCCCGGCGACGGCGTGCTGATCACGTCCGAGGACATCGAGCTTCTCATGGATCCGCAGGTCGCCACCGACGCCTCCGGCGCCTTGACCCGCGACACCGACAACGACGGGCTCCCCGATCTCCTCGAATTCGAGATCGGCACGAATCCCTTCGACTTCGACACCGACGGCGACGGCCTGCCCGACGGATGGGAACTCACGCTCGCCGGCCTCAATCCGCTTCTCGACTACACGTCGGCCGACCTGATCCACGACTCGGAGCGCAACTACGACGGCGACGCGATGGCCATCACCTCGTTCAAGCTCGAGCAGGCCGAGCATCCCGTGCCGATCCATCCCGAAGTGGCGCAGTACACGACGTTCGCCGTGATCGACGCGGACGGCGACACCGACGGCGTGCAGTGGTACGCCACGAAGGCGGAGGTGGCCTTGGGGACGAACACCGTCTCCGGCTGGTGGACCTTCGACCTCGCCGACGGGACGAAGTGCGTGGCCACCGAGAAGCCGGCGCTCACCGAAGACGGGCGCCTTGCCAAGACCTTCGAGAAGGGCTCCGTCTATACCGCCACGACCAAGACGGTCGTCGAGATCGACGACACCGACCCGGAGAACCCCGTGACGAACGAATACACAGTCGTGTTCCGCGGCTGGCCCATGAGGCTCGGCGCCGGCACGGCGGTTGACGCCGACAGCGTCGCCGCAGACGCGGCGGACGTCTCCGTGCTGACCGTTGCGGCGGCCGTCGAGGCGAAGGACGCGAACGCGGCCTGGGTCTACGGGCGCGGCGCGCCGGACG
>JAFRBA010000120.1 GCA_017405115.1 Kiritimatiellia bacterium | reverse complement strand
GCGATATCCTCGTCGCTGAGGGGCCTTCGCATAGTGCTCGAGAGACCCGTGTCCTTCGCGCCGTCGGCGGCGGCAAGCGGCGTGGGTGGCGCCGACCGCATCGAGTTCGAGGCTCTTGCCCGCGTCGGCTCGACGGCGCTCGCCGCCGCGGTCGAGAGGGGGGCGGGGGCCGGGGCCGACCTGGCGATCCGCCCGACGCGCATAGTGGCGGTGGGAGACGCCGGCTTCGCCCTCAACGGACAGCTTTCCTCGCGCGCAAACGCAAACCGCGACTTCTTCCTCAACTGCGTGGCCTACCTTGCGGGAACCGACGCACCCGGCGGCTCGGATGGAGTCGAGTCCGGGGTGTTGTCGTCTGGCATGGACCGTACTGCGAGGGTCCGCCACGCGCTGGTCTCGTCTGCGGCGCTGCCCGGGGCGGTGTTTCTCGTCATGATCGCCGCGACGCTGCGGAGGAGGCGCAGAAGATGAGCAACAGAAGGTCAATCCTCGTTCTTCTGGTGGCGGTTGCGGCGCTGGTCGCGGCGAACTTGATGACCGACCGCGGATCCGCAGTCATCGGGTCCGGCGGACGCGCCACCCTAGTAGACCCATCGTGGGAGATATCCGAAATACGCATCGAGCGGAAGGGCTGCCCGGAGACGGTGCTCGCGAAGTCCCCGGACTGGCGCCTTGCCGAACCGTATGCCGCCAGCGTAGACGAGCCCGTGGTGCTGAAGCTGCTTGACGCCCTTGCCTTCCAGCGCGTCACGGAAGCCATTTCCGACGCAGAGCTGCTGCGCCTGGGAAGGACCCGCGCCGACTTTGCTCTCGAGGACCCCGTGGTTCGCATCTCCGTCTCCGGCTCGTTCGGCGAAGTGTCCGTCTCCATAGGCGCGCCAACGCCAGAGGCCGAGGGCGTGTATGCTTCGGTGGACGGCGACGAGTCGGTGCTCGTCGTCCCGTCCGGCGTGCTCTCGGCCGTGGATGTTCCCGTCGACAGGTTCCGCAGGCGTTCGCTCTTCCTTGTCGGCCCGGAGTCCATTTCATCCTTCGACGTCAAGCGCGGCTCGAGGTCTATGCTCACCTTCGTGCGCAGCAGCGAAAGTTGGCGCATCGGCGATGGAGACGCCGCAGCCCCCAAGGTGCAAAAGTTCCTTTCCGGCCTTACCTCCGCGTCGGTGGTGGATTTCGTTTGGCCCAAGGGCGCTACGAACGAGGAGGACAGGGTGTCCGCCGCGCTTCTCGCCGGATACGGACTCGACCCCGACAACGCCGTCACGGTGACGCTAAAGTGCCTTGACGGCATGAGCCGCCAGGTGATGTTCGGCAAGTCCGCCGGCGAGGGCCTTGTCTTCGCCTTGGTGCAGAACGGCAGCGCGGTGGCGACGGTGCCGTCGGAGCTCAGGGACGCCGCCGCGCAGGACGCGGTGATGTTCACCGACTCCCGGCTCTTCCCGATGGAGCCGCAGGATGTCGCGTTCTTCTCCGTCGCGGACGGCGAGACGGTATACGCCCTCGCCAGGGGCGAGAACGGCTCCTGGCGCATCGAGTCGCCGATAGTCGCCCCGGCCGACGCGTCGGTGGCCGAGTCGATGCTCTCGCGCATACTGGCTCTCTCGGCCTCAGACGTGGACGCCAGCGGGCTTGGAGTGTCCCTGTCGACGAATGTGGCGCCGGTACGAGTGGCGAGGGGAAGCGTCCTGGATGGCGGGTTCGAGCGGCTGCGTTCGTGCGAGATGCTCAGGATAGACCCGAAGGCGGTCCGCCGCATCGTGCGTACCCCGGGGGCTGAAGGGGGCAAGCCGTCGGCGGTCGTGTACGGGCGCGACCGCCAGGCATGGAACGTCGAGTCCGCCGGTGGGCCGGTCGGCGCCGTGTCGGAGCCTGGCGTGCAGTCGGTGCTTGCGTCCATCAACCCGCTTGCGGCGGTGCGCGTCGTGAGGCTCAAGGTCGCGGCGTCGGACCTCGGGGCCTACGGGCTCGACGCCCCGTTCCTCACCGTCGCCATAGACCAGGAGCGTGCGGACGCGGTGCGAAGGAACATACTGATAGGCGGGGAGACCGAAGACGGGCGTTTCGCGACGATCGGCTCGGCCGATGCCGTGTTCGTCCTTTCGAGGGAGACCGTGGTGGCGCTCTCCGCGCCTCTCGTCGCCGATTAGCCTGCTACCAGGCGATCGGCGCGATTCCGTGTTCCTCGAGGTAGGCGTTCGCCCGCGAAAACGGCTTGGAGCCGAAGAAGCCCCGGTGGGCTGAGAGCGGCGAGGGGTGCGCGGACTCTATGACGCAGTGCCTGTTGCGGTCGATGAACGCGCCCTTGCGCTGCGCATAGCTCCCCCAGAGGATGAACACCAGGTTGCTGCGCTCCCTTGCAAGGGCGTCGATGACGGCGTCCGTGAAGACCTCCCATCCCTTGCCCTGGTGAGAGCCGGCGCAGTGGGCCGCGACGGTAAGGGTGGTGTTGAGCAGCAGCACCCCCTGGTCCGTCCACGACAGCAGGTCCGGCATCTTCCCAAGCTCCGTCGCGATGTTCCTGAGCGACGGGGGAGGGGTCGTGCCCGGCGGGACGTAGAAGCACAGCCCCTGCGCCTGGCCTGGCTCGTGGTATGGGTCCTGGCCTAGTATCACGGCCTTGACCTTGTCGAACGGCGTGCGGTTGAAGGCCTCGAATATCTTTCCCGGCGGAGGGTACACGGTGCCCTTGCGGTAGGCGTCCTTCACGAACGCGGCCAGCGTCGCGAAGTAGGGCTTGTCGAATTCGCGCTGTAGCACGGCTTTCCACGATGGATGAATCTTGACTTCCATGCCGCTTATTGTACCATACTTTCGGCGGGTTGTCCCCTGTTCGTCTTCACCAGACTCCGGCGGGCCGCCAACACGGCGGGCGCGGGATATGGTATAATAGGGCACAGGATGACGATGAACGTTTTCGCCGCGCTTCTCTGCGCGATAGAGCTTTCCGGGGTGACCGGCACGGGCCTGCGGGCCCGTGCGTTCTTTGACGCCAACAACGTCAAGGTCGGAGACCCGATGGTGCTCACGATCGACTTCCTTGGCGAGGCCGACTTCCGTTCGCTGCACCCGCCGGGCCTTGCCCGCGCCGTGGACCGCCGCGACTGGCGGCTCGACGACGCGAGCGCGAAGACCGACACCTACCGCGACGCGCGGCGCCTCACCTACCGCGTCCGCCCGCTGCGAGAGGGCGTGCTGTGGTTCCCGTCGCTCGAGTTCGAGTACCGGTCCGCCGACGGCGCCCGGAGGCTGGTGCGCTCCAACGAGATACCGGTCCACGCGCGCGGCGGAGCGCAGGTGGTCGTGGCCGGCATGGGCGAGGCGTCGGACGAGATGCCGGAGCCGCCGCCGCTCGTGACGGAGGTGGCGTCGTGCGAGCTGACGGACGACATGCGCTTTGCGTGGCGCAGGGCCTGCGCGTCTCCGTCGGTCGATGCCTTCGCGGCGTTCGACTTCCCGGAGGCGCGGATGAACGAGGCGCGCAGCGCCATCCTCTCCGGCAACTGGGCCAGGGCGCTGAAGGTCTACGGGAAGCTGGAGTGGAGCGTCGGCCAGACGCCAGAGATCGAGCGGGGCATCGTCGCGGCGCTTGCCCTCAGGTTCGACAACCCTGGCGTGGAGCTGCCGGTCTGGCGCCAGGTGCTGCGGCCCATCTTGCGGTACGGCTGGATGGGTCGTGTCGGCATCGTTGTCGGCGGGTTCGCGGCGCTGGCTCTCCTCATGTGGCTTCTCGGGCGCGGCATACGCGCGCTTGCGTGCGTAGCTGCCGTGCTGCTGTCGCTCACCGCTCCCGCGCAGGACATATTCAGCCAGATGGAGCAGGAAATGGAGCGCATGCATCAGCGCATGAGGCAATCGTTCGGCGGGTTCGGCGGGGGCTTCGGGGGCTTCCACTTCGGCGAGAAGGAGGCGCAGGAGCCAGTGACCGTCACAGCATCGCTCTCGGTGGATGGCGGACCGCTCCAGGTCGGCGAGCCGTTCGACTTCGTGGTGTCCCTGGAGGCGCCGCGCACGGCGTCGATAGGCCAGATCCGCATGACGCCGTCCGAGATGTTCGGACTTACCGTGACCGGCCCCGCCCAGAACCTCCCGGACGGGAAGTCGACCAACCCGAGCAACGTGGTGAAGCGCCTCTCCGTGCCGGTGCGCTACGACGTCCCGTTCCGCGGCAAGATCGCCTTCGCGGTCGAGGGCATGGTGAGCGGTCGCAGGGTCAGCCGTGGCGGCCGCGTGAACTTCACGTTCTCGAACTCGTTCCGGTGCGACACCCAGCCCATCGACCTCGAGATCCGCCCGCTCCCCTCGGCAGGCCAGCCGGCGGACTTCGCAGGCGTCGTCTCCGAGGGGCTGGACGTGTTCGAGCTGCCGGACATCCTGAAGGTCGAGACAAACGACGTCGTGACCATCACGTACAGGGTGCGTCCGAACGGCTATGTGCCGGTTGACTTCCTGCCGCGCGGCGCGGCGTTCGAATGGTCGCGCCAGACCGACGGGGAAGGGCGTGTGAGGGAGATCGAGTACAGGCGCTTCTTCGTGGCGGACGGAGCGAAGGCGACGCCAGTGCTGACGATTCCCTACTACGATCCGCGGAAGAAGGCATACCGCACGGCGAAGGCAGGCGGAATGCCGCTTAAATACGTTTCGTCCGACCGTCCATGAGGATGGTTCCGCCCGCCCGCTTTTTTGGTATAATACGCCCATGAGCACTGACATGACAGACCGGCCGAGACTGGTCGCCCGCGGCTCTGTCGCGATTTTCGCGATGCTGGTGAGCTGCTTCGCCCTGTGGGGGCTGCTGAACAACATGACGGACAACCTCGTCCCGGCGTTCCAGCGGATATTCATGACGAGCCAGTCGACCGCCGGGTATGTGCAGATATCCTTCTACGGGGCGTATTCCGTGATTGCCATCTTCGCGTCGCTGCTGGTGCAGAAGGCGGGCTACAGATTCGGCGTGCTCGTCGGCCTTGGCGTCTACGTCGTCGGGGCGCTCCTCTACGTCCCCGCCTGCATCGCGCAGAGCTTCTGGCTGTACATCGCCGGCATCTTCATCGTCGCGGGGGGGTGCGCCGTGCTGGAGACGACGTGCAATCCGTACGTCCTTGCGCTCGGCGCGCCCGAGACCGCTGTGAGACGGCTCAACTTCGCCCAGATGTTCAACCCCGTCGGTTCGCTCGCCGGCATACTGCTCGCGCAGCAGCTGATCCTCGCGAACCTCAATCCGGCCACGGCGGACGAGCGCGCGGCGATGGCGCCGGATGCCCTTAGGGCGGTCGTGAACCACGAGCTCTTCTGGGTCTGCGTGCCGTATGTCGGGCTCTGCGCGATAGCCGCCGTCATCTGGCTGTTCTTCTTTTTCTCGAAACGCACGTCCGTGGACCGCCCCGAGTCCGGGTCGACGGACTTCGCGGCGATATTCCGCATCCTGGCGCATTCGCCGAAATGGTATCTTGGCGTCGTGGCGCAGGTGTTCTACGTGGGGGTGCAGATCGCCGCGTGGACCTGGATGAACGTCTACTGCCAGAAGGAGCTGGGCGTCACCCCCAAGGACGGCGCGACATACTACCTCGTCGCCATCTGCACGTTCATTGCCTGCCGGTGGATCGCGACGTTCGTGATGAAGTACCTCGACCCCGCGAAGCTCATGGCGATCTTCGCGGCCTGCGCGGTCGCCTGCTCGCTCGGCGTCATGTACCTGCCGACGAAGGTGGTGTTCACGGTCGGAGGGCTGGCGTTCTCCTGGAACGTCGTGTGCCTTGTCATGATGAGCGGCTTCATGTCGCTCATGTTCCCGACGATATACGGCATCGCGCTCGGCGGAATCGACGAAAGGGCGCACAAGATAGGTGCGGCGGGGCTCATAATGGCAATCGTCGGCGGGGCGCTCCTCACCCCGTGGATGGCTGACATAATAGGCGACGTGAACTCCGTGTGGTGCAGGCTCGTGCCGATGTTCAGCTCGGAGTGGGACGCGAACCTCAAGCTGTCGCCGGCGTCGCTGCGCGCGAGCTTCGTCGTGCCGGCCATCTGCTTCTCCGTTGTGCTGGCGTACGCGCTGGCGTTCATGCCGCGCCGGAGGAAAATGGTATAATGTCCGGTACAAAGAAAGGAACAACGAAAATGTCACAGACCGTGTTTACGCACAATCCGTTCCCAAGGGTCGGGATCCGCCCCATCATCGACGGGCGCAGGCGGGGGGTTCGCGAATCGCTCGAAGACCAGACCATGAAGATGGCCGAGGCCGCGGCAAAACTCATAAGCGACAGCCTGCGCTACCCCGACGGCTCCCCCGTCGAGTGCGTCATAGCCGATACCACGATCGGCGGCAGGTTCGAGGCCGCGCAGTGCGCGAACAAATTCGCGGCGAACAACGTGGGCGTCTCGCTCTCCGTGACGCCGTGCTGGTGCTACGGAACCGAGACGATGGACGTAGACCCGACGATTCCCAAGGCCGTCTGGGGCTTCAACGGGACTGAGCGCCCCGGCGCCGTCTACCTCGCATGCATGCTCGCCGGGTACGCGCAGCGCGGAATGCCCGCGTACGGCATATACGGGCGTGAAGTGCAGAACCGCGACGAGACGGCGAAGATACCCGCCGACGTCGCAGAGAAGATACTGCGCTTCGCCAGGGCCGGCCTCGCCGTCGCGATGATGAAGGGCAAGAGCTACCTTTCGATCGGAACCTCCGCCATGGGAATCGCCGGCTCCTTCGTCGACGTCAACTTCATGCAGGACTACCTCGGCCTCGCCCCGGAGAACATGGACGAATGCGAGATACTCCGCCGCATCGAGGAAGGCATCTACGACAAGGACGAGTACGAGAAGGCCCTCGCGTGGATGAGGAAGAACCTCAAGGAAGGCAAGGACTACAACCCCGTCAAGATACAGAAGTCCAGGGATGCCAAGGACAGGGACTGGGAGTTCATCGCGAAGATGGCGATAATAATCCGCGACATGATGGCCGGCAACCCCAAGCTGAAGGAGATGGGCTTCGGCGAGGAGGCCGTCGGCCGCAACGCGATCGCCGGCGGCTTCCAGGGCCAGCGCCAGTGGACCGACCACTGGCCGAACGGCGACGTCGCGGAGGTCATATGCAACACTTCGTTCGACTGGAACGGGAAGAAGATGCCGCAGATCCTCGCGACCGAGAACGACTCCCTCAACGGAATCTGCATGCTTCTCATGTGGCTCCTCACCAACAAGGCGCAGATGTTCGCCGACGTGCGCACGTACTGGAGCGACGCCGCCGTGAAGCGCGCGACGGGCAAGGGCCTGCCGAAGGAGGCGAAGGCGGGCATCATCCACCTCCTCAACTCGGGCTCCTGCTGCCTCGACGCGGCCGGCGAGATGAAGGAGAAGGGCAAGAGCGTCTTCAAGAACTGGTGGGACGTTACTCAGAAGGACATCGATGCGACGCTCAAGGCCACGAAGTGGGTCCCGGCAGGCGTCGAGTACTTCCGCGGCGGCGGGTTCTCCAGCTCGTTCCTCACGCCGAAGGGCATGCCGCTCACGATGATCCGCATCTCCATCGTGAAGGGGCAGGGCCCCGTGCTCCAGATCGCCGAGGGGTGGTCCGTCGAGCTCGACGCGAAGCAGCAGAAGATCCTCATGGAGCGTACGAACCCGGAGTGGCCGTGCACATGGTTCACGCCGCGTCTCACTGGCAAGGGCTTCTTCAAGGACGTCTACTCCGTGATGAACGCCTGGGCCGCGAACCACGGCGCGATCAGCTACGGGCACATCGGCGCGGACGTGATTACGCTCGCGTCGATGCTGCGCATACCGGTCGCGATGCACAACGTGCCCGAGGAGAAGGTCTTCCAGCCGCACTGCTGGGGGCTCTTCGGCTCGTCTGACGACCCGACCGGGGCCGACTACCGCGCATGCGCGAACTTCGGCCCGCTCTACGCCACCAACAGGTAAGGCAAGGCGGGTCGTGCCGGGGCCACGGAAATGCACCTGACAGCGCTGCTCCTCGCCGTAGTGCTTGCGGCGGACACCTCTAACCCGACGAATTCGTTCTTCCGCAGGGGCGAGGCCGCGTCTGTCACGTTCTCCGTGTCCAAGATTCCGGCCGGCGAGGCGCTGTCGCTCGAGTCGTCGATATACGACGAACACGACAAGAAGCTGGCGGACCTTCCCGCGCTGTCCGTGAAGGGCGACGCGGGAGGGAAGTGGGCCGGGTCGTTGCCTCTCCCGACGGATCGCTACGGCTTCTACCGGCTGCGCGCCAAGTGCGGAGGCGCTACGCTTCCGAAGGTAGGCAGCCGTCAGGCCGGATGCATCACGTACGCCGTGGTGTTCGACCCCGACAGGCGCAAGACGTATCCGGACGACTGGACGTTCTACGGACTCTGCGGCACTGGTCCGGACGTGGCCCGCTGGTTCGGCACAGCGTTCCACTTCGCCGGCGCGACGCCGCTTTCGGAGGAGCGCGTCAGGTCCATGCGGGCGAAGGGGCGCGAGCCGCGCGTCCTGCGCGGCACGATCTCCTATGGGAAGCAGAGCAACCTCGCCGAGTTCTTGCCCAAGGAGGGTGTCGACTTCTGCGCGTCGAACGGCATACGGAGCGTTGCGCTCTGGAACTACGTAAAGTCGTCCGAAGGCGAGAGATGGTACCGCCTTGCCCTGACGGGGCTTGTGCGCGCGGCGAAGCGACAGGTGCCCGGCAGGCGAGTCTATGAGATAACCGGCGAGCCGGACATGACGGCGCCTGACCCCGAGTCGGTGGTCGCGCTCCTGAGAGTGGCCTACGACGTGGTCTCGAAGGAGGATCCGGAAGGGGAGATTTGCGGCCCGATGGTGTCGTCGTTCAGCGCGGTGCAGTACCACCGCAGGCTTTTTGAGCTCGGCCTCGCCGACTGCATAACGGCGTTTGGAATCCACCAGTACATGCCGATTCCGCCGGAGCCAAGTGGCATCCTCTCGAAGATACGGGAGCTGAGGAAGATGGTGCGCGACAGGAAGGGGCGGGACCTCCCGATGTACGGCGGAGAGGGTGGTTTCAACGTGAAGTCCACGATTCAGGACGACCTTCTGCAGATGAACGGCATCGTCAGGGCGCAGCTGATAATGCTTGGCGAGGGGATGGGGATGAGCCTTGTGTTCTATCCGACGGACTACGGGGCGGACGGATTCGTCTCGAGGGACGGCGACTACGGGCTTACTTCCAATCTTGAGCTCGAGACGCGGAGGTTCGGTCCAAACAGGGTGTCGCCGCGTCCGGCAGCGGCCGCTCTCGCGGCGGCCACCCGTTTCACCGAGGGGCACCGCGCGACCGGCTGCCTTGAGGGATGCTTCGGCGACACGACCCTCGGGTACTCCTATGCCACGGCCGATGACGAGTGCGTGATCGTGGCCTGGGACTGGGGCGGGAGCGGCGCCACGGCGGAGATCAACGTCGGGCGCGGCGAGATAGTAGTCGCCGACCACATGGGCAACGAGCGCACGGTGAAGACGAGGGACGGCGTGCTGACGCTGAAACTGTCCGAGTCGCCGCAGTACGTGGTCGACCCCGCCCCTGCGCTCTGGGGATGGAGGGGGACGGAGGCTGCGAGGATGCAGGCGCTCGCGCGCGAACGCGCCGCAGCGCGTGAGGCCGCGCGCGAGGTGG
>JAFRBA010000119.1 GCA_017405115.1 Kiritimatiellia bacterium | reverse complement strand
TGTCGTAGGTGTATTCAGCGACGATGTTGCCTGCCGTGTCGGTGTAGCGCATGACGTTTCCGTAGGCGTCGCAATGCGGAACATAGATTGTGCCGTTGCGCTTCAGATAGAGAAGGCCGCCAACACCGCCCGCGCCCTGCATCGTACCAGACAAATCCTTACCCCAACAGTAAAACGTTTCGTTTGTGACGTCGCCGACAGCTTCACATTCATAGACTAGGTTCCAGCCGTCGTACACAAAGGATGTCTCAGTTGTCGGGGTTGTCTTCCTCATCCGCCGATTGTGGTAGTGCCGCACCCCGTTCTCGATGTCGGCGAGCTGGGTGCAGCATTCGCCGTTCCTCTCTCGCTTCGAGCGGCTGATTGTCGTGTTGCGCGTCCGTTTCATGGCGTATGAAGTTGGTGATATTATAGCCACTATTCAGCGTGTCATACATTGCAGAGGTGACATTATTAATACGCCCCATTCAAAACCCATCCTGACCCCAGCAAAAAGGAAATCGTAAATTCAATCCACAAGGCCATAGTAAAACCAGTAGTACCTTGCTCATAACGCTTAATGTTGGTGAAACATACACCGGTAGATGCCGAGAAAAAGTAACCAACCAGCGGAATAATCATAAGGACAATTGACAAACAACCTGTCCACCCTAAAGAAATGGTGCGTCTAAATAGTTCTATCGCCATAACAATCCAAACACCAAAGCAATTAATAATTAAGTTAAGGACAAATTTTTTTGGCGGGAAACAACACATCGTGCATTCCTTTCCGCCAAATACAATCAGGCGGCCGAACGCTATCTTTGCCACGGGAAGCGCAATTGCAAATGAAATCAATCGCAACAAGCCATCATAAGTTTGCAAAAAGAAATAGAGTGCAAAAACAACTGCTGCAAATAAATTATCAATTTTCAATCTTGTAGGTATGTCCATGACCCCGAGCCTCCTCCACCAAAATCGATTGTTGCACCCCATACATTCCAAGCTCCGTTAAGTGATGCAGACCAGCCCCTTGACAAGTCCACTCCAGCGCGAAACTCTTTCTGGATGTTAACTTGTACCCCAGCTCCATAACCTGCACTTCCACGCAGAAAGATTACGCCTGTCAGACCTGAAAAGTGCAATCCCGATTCTGGACATGAGGTGTTCTGCAATGTCCCATCAACATGCCATGACCTACTACGATAGCCGGAATCCGGAGGGTTGGTAGAATTGTTCTTCATTTTAGACCCTGGTCTGTACGGATCAGGCTTGTTCCTGTCTCTCCCTTTAACTTGCCTACTCGTACCAGCGCCCCAAGTTAAGTATGCCTCTGCACCAACCGTTCCTTTGGCGTATTTCTTCTTCTTTCCATTCTTGCAGCACTCAGCATAGTTTCCGCTGATATAGATTTGGATTTGCAATCGCGCTGCAATAGCAGGAATGGGAATTCCATATGGCCCTAGGATCGGAAAGCTACGATCATACCCAATATTACCAAACACGTAGTCGGCAATGGACGATTGTCCGAATGCGTCCACACGTGGAAGTGCATTGTTTAGGCAAAAGCAATACAGATTCAATCCTCCCTTTTCCTCAATCGGATCGCGGTTGAGCCAGCGCATAAGCGATGGCGAATAAAAGCGATAACCATAATAGTAGAGGCCGGTTTCGGAGCCGTAATACTTGGATGAGAACCTAATGCGGAAGAAATCGGCGAGCGAGCCAGTCTGGGAAATGAGCCGCCCGAAGTCGTCGTACTCGTATGCCGCGACGATGTTGCCAGACTCGTCGATGTACTTGGTGATGTTGCCGTTGTTGTCGTAGGTCGGGAAGTAGAAGTTGTTGTTGCATGAGACGGCGAGCAGTCCGCCGACTCCGCCGGCACCTTGTAGAGACTCGGAGAGGTCCGCTCCCCAGAAGTACTGGATTTCACAAGTGTTGGTCGTCGCTCCGTTTATCGTGGAGACGGTCTCTTGAATCAAGTTCCAGCCATCGTAGATAAATGTTGTCTCCGTTGTCGGCGTTGTCTTCTTTATGCGCCGCCCCTTGTAGTCGTACTGGTTGGCGACAAGAATGATGTTGTTGGAAGCCACCGATGAGAGCCGGTTCGCCGCATCGTAGGAGTAGGTGCAAACGCCGTCGGAGGTAGTGTTGCCGTCGAGGTCGTGGGAAATCTCCCGCAGAGGCGCGGAGGGCGCAGAGGTTTCATGGGCGGTAGAAATCTGGTTGAGGGCGTTGTGCGTGTAGATGTTGGTCGCGGAGTTCGCGATATGGTTCGTCTGGTTGCCGATCGTGTCGTAGGCATGGTCGAAGTGGTTGGTGCCGATGGACGCCGCGATGATTTCGCTACGGTCGTTGTAGGTGAAGCTCGACTGAACGGGCTGGCAGCCCGTTCCACCATCCGTTCGCGCAGTCGGGCGGGAGAGCGCGTCGTATGCGGAGGAGTGCGAATCGATGGATTCATCGTTGAACGCCGTCGCGCAGCCATTCACGAGGCTCTGTCGGTAGAGGCCTCTCATTTATCATGACTCCTGTCTTTGGCGTACTCAAGCAATCTACGTTGTTCATTTGTGATATGACTTCCTTTAAACTTCACGTACGGAGGAAAGACATTCTCCCCAAGTGTCGGCAGTTTTCCACCTTGGAAGACAATCTCCACAAGGCTTGAACATTCGAGAAAAGCACAGTCGTCTATGAAAACCGTTTTTTCAGGTATCGTAATGACCTTTATGTTCTTGCAAGAGCTAAACGCCCCCCTGCCGATGGCAAGCAACCCCTTCGGCAAGACAATCTCATTGGACTGGCATCCTTCAAAAGCAAAAGGAAATATCCCCGTTGTCCCTTCAGGCACAACGACTTTATATTCTGCTTTGCCAGGTGGGTGTCTTACTATCGACATACCGTTTTTTAGGCAAAGCACACCATCCTTAACTGAGAAAAACCGATTGTTCTCCCCGACCGTTATTTGGGACAAAGATAAGCATCCTGGGAAAAGGACAGACAACGACTCACCCGCATTACCGATGTTGGCCGATTTTAGACTCCTACAATTCAAGAAGGACGAATCGTCAAAATTACATATGGGCGTAGGAATCATAATTGAAGTTATACCGCTGTTGGCAAAAGCCCTGGGACCGATTCTGGCGAGATTCCTCGGCAATTGTACATGTCTTAAGTTTATGCAATCTTCAAACGCCCCGTTCTCAACAAACAGAACCCCACTTATGCGATCATCAACAGAGGTGTCCTCCATGACAACGGAAACCAAGTTAGAACAGCATGAAAAAGCCCGTTCCCCCACACGTATAACACCCGAACCAATAACCAGCGTCGAAATATGACGATTTCCAGAGAATGCAGCTTCTCCTATTTCACGCACAATCTTCCCATCTATCTCATGTGGAATTCGGACGTTGTGCAGGTCGCCGCTGTCATTTCTGCACTTATCTTCAATCTCTGCGCCCATAATCCGAATCACGCCACCTTCAAGAGACTCGTATTTCCAACAGTACGTACTGCTGGCTACCGAGACTGCAGGCAAGAAGCAAGCCACAAGGCACATTGCCTTTATGACAGAGCCATGCATTCTATCGTTCCTTTCTAGGCGAAATCACAATTTCTGTTGGCAAATACCCAGCGTCCCCATAATGTAGAACAATTGTACTACATTTTTCAAGTCCTAATACGTCAACATACATAAAAGTCATATTCCCGCAAAACCCGTAAAGGTTCAGTCCTCCTTCTTCCTCTATCGGATCGCGGTTGAGCCAGCGCATCAGCGCGGGCGAATAGAAGCGGTAGCCGTAGTAGTAGAGGCCTGTCTCGGAGTCGTAGTATTTCGTCGAGAAGCGATGTCGGAACACTTCGGACATTGCGCCAGAC
>JAFRBA010000118.1 GCA_017405115.1 Kiritimatiellia bacterium | reverse complement strand
TCCATGTGGACCGTGCGAGCGATCTCGCGGATGCTGCGACCTTCAGCGCGGAGGCGCATGATCGTGTCGTTGACGGCTTGATCGATCATCCTGTTGATCGCATGGTACAGGTCGCCTAGGCCAAGCCCCTTGCGGCGCATCACGGAGTTCAGGGCCTCCGTTGCCAACGCGATGTTGTCGCAGTTGTGGCACTTGGTCACACGCGAATCCTTCTTCGTACTCATAGTCTTACCTCGTTTTTATGGTGTGCTTGACCGAGACCTTCTCGGTCGGACACGAAAATAATACAATATATTGAAAAAGGAGGCAAGTGCAAAATCGACAAAAGTGAAAAAATGGCTCCCTGGCGGAAAGGCTGGCCAGGGAGCCGCGGAACGAGGAGTAGTCCCGCACGATGAGCGTCAGTCCTGCCGATCGGTATCCTGAGCGTCGTCTCCCTTGTCCTTCTTGTTCTTCTTGGACTGCTTCTGCTGTCCTGACTGGCTTGCGAGCTTCGCGTACTTCTCGCGCTCCGCGTTGAGCTCGGACTCAAGCTCGAGGACGCGCGCGTTCAACCGGTCGATCTCTGCGTTTGACGACGCGAGAGACGACATGGCCGCGCTTAGGTCAGAGTTGAGCTTGGAAATCTCATGACGGTACTCCATGATCTTCTCGTGCTGGCGCATCGCATCGCCAGTCAGGTTGACCGCAGTCGGCTTCGGCCTCTGTGCGATCGGGCCGGTGATGCCAACATGCTTGATTCCAGTGAATCCTACATCGACTACCATTTTCTCTTCTCCTTATTTCACTAGTACGTGAAGTGTTCTGACTTGTTCTTCGAAAGCGGCTGTCCCCAGTCGCCGAATTCAACTCCCTTGGCGATCCCAGGATATGGCTCCGTCGAGTGGAGGTGCGATTCGGCGCCGCGCGCCACGTCCTCCTGAAGCCTGCTCTTGAGGTATGTCGTTCCGAGTCTGGCCATCCAGTCCTTCTTCTCGGCGTCCGAGTCCTCGATGCGCTCCATGAACGGCTCGACCTCCGGACGCGTGTCGTTTACCATCATGCGGTCGACCTTGAACTTCTTCATGGTCTTGATGACGGACGGCGTGATGCGCGTTCCGATCGTGTAGTGAAGAACTGGCTGCTCAAGGTACTTTCCAATTGAGGCGACCGTTGGAGGTGCGAATGTCGAGCTCTTGCGTGGCTTGTATCCTGTAGACCAAGCTGTATAGGTGAGAACGTCTCCTGGAAGTCCTTCGCCGGCCTCGTCTTCGTTCTCAAGCTTGACCGTATTCATGATCGTGCGGGCGAGAACCTCCGCGTTGCGACGGTTGGCCGGCATTCCTGAATCACGCATTGCCTTCGTGAAGCGGCTCGCCCAATACTTGCGAGCCTCTCCGATTCCTTTGTACTTAACCAGCTCAGACGGGTCTATCACACCGTCCGAGATCTGGTCGCCGGCCTCCATCTCGTCTCCGACCTTGACGTCGATGTCGTATCCGGGCGCGACGTAGTGACGATTCTCCTCTCCGCCGTTACCCTCAACAAATACATACTTCCCGCCTTGCGGGGCATCTTCTATCTTGGTAACGGTTCCGTCTATCGTGGAAAGCGTTGCTCTGTCAGGGAAAACCTTTGGGACCTTAGCCAAGGAAGTTATCATTTCAAACCCTTGATACTGCCCCTTCCCCTTCATAGACTTTCCGGAATGCTTCGTGTTGTGTACTTTTAATCCATTTTTTAGCAGATATAGATGAGTTTTACACTCAACTTCAATGTCGTAAACATGACGCATTCCAACCGGATTCTGAGAAACTCTCTTCTGGAAAAACTTCATGCTTAGCGCATCGATCTCAAAATTACCAAATGGAAGAGGCGAGTCAACTTCTGGGCTGACAACGGCAACCATTACGCCTTTCTCACCTACTTCGCGCGCATCAATATGACCGTTGCTTTCAGTTGTTTTGCAGAGTATCTTATGTATTGACGTGCTAATAAGTTCTATTCCGCCTTCAAATACAGTCTTGACGCATGGCTGAATACCATTGTCCCACCAGTTCAGAACCTTCGTGGGAGATATATTCCCATTTAAGTCGCTTCCGAGAACTATTTCACCAGGTTTGATCGTCTCAATCGGCTTAACAGATCCGTCCGCCATGCGTACCAATGTACCTTCGGCAAGACAGTTCAGCGCTCCCTGGGTTATTCTTTCTGCGAATGCAGACGCCGCGTTTGTCCCGAGGTTATACCCGATAGGCGGGAATCCGCCTGTCTCTCGTATTCCAGCGCACCTTGAGCATATTCCGCTCTTGCATCCACAGGTCGTAGGAGACCTTACGACGATCTCGTCGTGCCGCTTGTCCTTCCTTAGATCGGAAAGTACCTGTTTCGTGATTACCGTGCCGGCATCATATCCGCCAGCCGGCTTGGCGAGGACAGCACCGATGTTGTCATCATCGTCTACCTTCACAGGGAGTCCGCTCTCGGTTCCGCAGTCTTCCTCCGTGATGACCTGTGCGATTGCCGATGCGCTGAGGAGCTTTCCGAACGCTCCACCCTTGGCCGTTGCCGTCTTAGTGGACACGACGCCGTTGCGGGCGCCGAAGCTTCCTGCCCAGTACTCCGCCGGCGTCAGACCTTCTGCGAACGAGTGGCGGATGAACATCGGCACCATCTTCCCTGACGGATCCGAGTATGTTCCGGGCGTTGAGATGAAGGCGGCGAGCTGGACCTTGTTTCCGCGAGCCTTTGACGCCACCTGAAGGGCGAGCTGGTTCTTGCGTGCAAGCTCGGCGTTATAAGTCTCCTCCATTATTCGGCTGTTGGCCTTGTCATAGAGCTTCTCGATCATCTCGGACTTCTGGGCGTCCGTCAATGTCTTGTCGGAACGGATCTTTTCCTCGGCGATGTCGAGGGCTTGGAGGATGGGCCGCTTGTCGTAAGCAGGACGGAGGTCCGACATTCTAATAGTCGTGCCGGTGTCGAACGCAGCGGAGTTGCCTACGTCCATGAGACGCTTTGTGACTGCGGCGTACTCTTCCGGGGCTTCGCGCGCGATCTGCTGCAAGACCTGTTCGATTCCGTTGGAGTCCATCACCCTCCCGTAGTCCCTGAAGCGGGGCGGGAGGGCGTCGTTTACAAGTACCTGTCCAACGGTAGTCAGCATGTTTGATTATCTGGTCAATCCCATGTCGCCGAGCGCCTCGATGACCGCTGCCTTGATCGCGTCCTGTCCAGCAGGAGCCGCCGGCGCCGCTCCGTCAGCCGGAACGCCCTGACCGTTTGCACCGATCTTCTTGGCGAGGCCCAGCACCTTCGTGACGACATCCCAGAGCTGTGAGAGCGTGAGCGTGAGCGTCGGCTCTGGAGCCCCAGCTCCGGCCCCTCCGGCAACAGCGCCTGCAGCACCAGCCGCAGCAGGGTCGGCAGGTGCGCCGAGCATGCCGGCAGTTGCAGGATCGACGCCCATAGGCGCTCCGCCGGCAAGTGCGGCCATCATCGCAGGATCCATGCCGGCCATAGCAGGATCCATCGGAGCGCCGGCTGCGGCAGGATCGCCAGGAGGCATTCCGCCAGCCATCGCAGGATCCATCATCGCAGGGTCCATCGGAGCTCCGCCGGCTGCAGCAGGGTCCATTGGCGCACCTCCGGCCGCGGGATCTCCAGCAGGGGCACCGCCAGGCATCTGAACGAACGCCTGCTTGTAAGCCTCCGCGCGCTTCAGGAGGCTCTTCTTGGCCTCTTCGAGCTCTTTCCAGTCAAACTCTGCCATCGTTTTTCTCCTTCGTTTTGCCAAAGCCGACAAGGCTCTGCATTTTAGCTATTATTTTACCAAAAAATCCCTGTTCTATCTTCATGCAGACAGTAGAATCGGCGTTTTTGCCTGAAATGAGTCCGTATCCAGTAGTCTTGTCCCATCCTGGCTCCGAAACATCTGTCGACAGTCCTTTCAGTGCAGACAGCATGTAGTTCATGTTTGGCTGTATAAGATACTCATGCCTGATCTTCCAAAAGAGCAATGTTGCGACTCCTGTGACCAATGCGGACGAAAAAGACGTTCCAGACACCGTTTTTATACGTCCATCTGGGCAAATTACGCTCAAATTGGTCCCAGGAGCGACGAAATCGACCTCTCCGACGCTTGAAAAGGCCGTTTTCAGGCCATTTTCGCCTGCCGAACCTACGGAAATCGTCGTTCCGAGCGCAGCAGGCCAGTTTACAGGCCCTCCGTCGTTGCCGGCCGCGCAAATGATCGTCTTCCCTGCCTTGTAGGCCTTTTTGCAGGCCTTCTCAAGCTCTTTCGGGCACTCTTCCGTGCGGACGAACCCAAGAGACAGGTTTATGATGTCGACATCGTCGTCCAAAGCCCTCATGATCCCCCTCGACACAGACTTGACGCTTCCGCTCCCAGTGTCGTCAAGGACCGAGTAGTAGTACGGGCATGCGCACTCGCAGACGCCTTTTATGCCCCATCCGCCGAAAAGAATGCTTGAAACTGCCGTCGCGTGACCGAATTCGTCCAGTTTTCCGTCCCTAAACCTGAAAGGCCACCCGAATATCGACGGCTTCGGCATCCCGGAGTCCAATATGGCTATCTTGACGCCCTCTCCGCCTCGGCACGACTCGGCGAGCTTCTCGACGCCCATTAACCTCTGGTAGTCCATGGCCTGAGATCCGCTAGAACTGCCTGAGGATGATCTTCCTTGTGGCAGGGTTCACGGCACGGATGAAGAACGGCTGGTCGTCTGCGATCCCCAAGTACCTTTTGAGAACCTTCGCGCGCTCATCTGGAAGGCATGAGGCGATCGCGGCGAAGTTGCCGTCGATGTTCGTGTGGAGGCGACGCTTGTTGCACACTTTGCATCCCTTTTTCGACTTCATGTCGATGTGCATCGTGTTGATCTGCGCTCGGATCGACGCGAACTCAGGCATGAGCCTGAAGAAATTTACGTCTGCGACGGCCCTCGATATGTGGGAGCCTCCAAGAATCACCCCTGGCTTGCTCATTCTGGAGTAACCTCCTTGACTCCTTCTGACGTGAAGTCGATCGTCGTCTGGTTCGTGAAGTTTTCTTCGCTGTTGAGCGTGTCGAACGACCGTTGTAGACCCGAGATGTCGTCGACGAAAAGCTGCTTGGCCGTATTCATGTCGGACAGGCACCTGAACCAGATGACGCACTTGTCCGTCCTGTACCACGGAACCGTTGCAGACGCCGAGTCTTCAGGGATCTCCTGGAAATCGACCGGCGTCGCGACATGGTCGAACTCGGATATCGCGTTCCCTTCTATTCCAGCAGGAGTCTGGTGGAACACGAATATCTTCTTCGGAATTCCTTCCGAAGCGACGACCTCGACCTTGAGCGCATATTCGTAGACACCCCTGCGCTCGCTCGTCTGGCTGAACCTGACCCTAAGACCGCACATCAGCTCGCCCCGCCGCCCCCGCATAGTTTCGTTATCATCTCGAAGTGTCCTGACACGAACACGAGGATCAGCATGAAAATGAAAGCGTTGAACGCGAGAAGCGGGTGATCCGATATGATCTTCGTGATGAACTTCGCGTTGCTCTTCTTCCCCGCTCCGGACGACGAGCTGTCCGTCCCGGAGTCCTCGATCTTCTTTATCACGTCTGCAAGGCCTTTCTTGAGCTCCTCCTTGATCTCCTTGCATTCCTGCCTGTACTCGTCCCTCGTGATCTTGATCTCACGCCTCAACGAGTCGTACGACCTCTCCTGCGCGCATGTCAGCTCGAATACGTTCTCGGCCGTCTTCTGTATCTTCTCGTCCTGCGTAAGCCCGTTGCATCCTTCAAGAGACACCTCTATCCTCGCAATACGGTGCTCGAGCTCCTCAGCGTCATCAACATCGTCACCGTATTTCGCGGCAAAGCGCTGCATGCCGGCGATCGTCCGCTCGGCTTCCGCCTTGATTCTGTCTGATATGGCCAACTTGGCGCCTCCTTCAAGGTTAAAAGGTTGTTTTGTTTACATAATTATATCATGCTTTTATCCTGTCGCGCAAGGACGAGCGGATACGGTCGCGAAGAGGCGCCATGACCTCGTCCGGAGCAGGTCTCGGCGTCTTTCTTCCGAACGACAGCATCGGTCCGACGGGAGACGAGTTCCGTGAGCCGAACCTGACCGTGCGCATGCCTTCCGGATTCGACATGTAGTCGTTCACGACCCTTGATGCGTCGTCAGACCTTTTCTCTAACTCAGACGCGGCATCCGTGCCGTCACCCGTCGCCTCGCGCCATCTGCGGACGATGTCCCGCCACACGACGCGCCATCCCCTGACGCCGAACAGGCGAAGCTCCTCCGCGCGCGAAATCTCGCCGAGAAGTCCTCCCCATGACGGATTTTCCCTTGCCCTCCTAGACACCTCGTGGATCTCTGATATCTCTTCGTGCGTCGCGGAGGAAGGATCGTAGTCCGACTTTCCTTCATCTTTTTTGCGAGGAACCTGACGCGCAACAGTACGTTTGATCGCATCATGCGGTTTTTCAGCATTCTCTGCGACCTCGAACCGGCACCTATCAGGAAACAGCGTTTTCAGGATGCGCATGGCGTCCTTCTCGCTTCCGTCGTAATAGGCCACGTGCGTCTCTTCCGGAACGCCCCTGCTACCTTTCTCAAGGAACGCGTGGTCGAAGTCCGGACTTCCGTCGGCATCGATGAAGTTGAAGTACCCAGACGCGATGATCGTGTCGTCACGCGTGTCGTAGTTGCACCATCTCGCGTAGTCGATGAACCGGTCCCTGTCAATCTGCATCCAGATGTGCGGCTGGTAGTAGAAAACGTGCTTCGTGTCAAGGCCTGAAGACTTGCGTCTCTGAACTTCACGTTCGAGCGTCTTTCTCAGGCGCGAGTGCCAGACCCGGTGCCTGTCGGCGTACCACCTGTCCTTCGACTCGTACTGCCGCAGATACCTTGGCGAGAAGTCGTCCCACGTGCATTCCCTCGTGTTGAACTGGTCGTCCGAGCAGAACAGGATGCGCTTCGCGATCCCGCGGTGCTCGCAGGCGTGTCTCAGCTTGTCGATGATGTTCGCGTCCTTCGCGTGGCTGAACCTGTCCGGCCAGTTGAGGTGCTTCACGATTGACTTGTCAACCCAAGACGGGCAGAATCCGCAGATATAGACGTCTCGGACGAACTTGCAGTTCTTGTCGAGGTTCCTGAGCGCGTACCTCAGCTCCTCGTTTCCGTCCACCGATCCGGTTCCTATGACGAACACGGCGTCGACCGCACCGTCGTCATCAGCGTCGACATGCTCGACATTCTTCTCAAACGGCGCCGGCGGAGGGTCAGCGCGCTCAGCCCATTCTCCGGCAGACTTTCCTGAGTAGCGGATGAACTTGCATCCAGAATGAACGTCCTTGTCTGCGACGTCCGCGTCGACGACCCACAGCCTTATCGAGAAATCGAAGAAATCGTCGTGCCAAGACGATCTGTAAAGCCTTGACAAGGCGCGGTTGATTTCATTGTCAGTCAGCGGCCTGACGTCCTTCAGGATGCGGGAGGAAGCTTTTCCGTGGAATATAAGGGGTGACGGACAGCATATCGAATCTCCTTCAATCCGATCAGGATGCCTGTTGTCAATGCTGCTTGGATGCATGAACCTCGCGAGAACGATTCCAGGAGCATTCTCCGCGTACGACAGGCACTCGTCGACGTTTCCGACTACAAGCGTACTGTCACCTACGTACGCCCATGTCTTCGGATGGACGTTTTCGGCAACAGACCTGATCGCCGCCATGTCGGAGAACCCGGACTTGCACTCGATCACCGCTCCTCCGCTGAACTTCGCGGCCGACGAGCAAAGCGACTCGTCTTCCTTTGTCCAGCTTCCGTTTCCCTTTACGATGACGAGCGGTGCCGTATTCCCGTTCGCGAAGTAAGACCGTATCAGAGGCCTTACCGTATCGTGCCGCGGCGCGATCGCCACGCACCTTTCGTTTTTTTTAGCCTTTCCGCTCATTGCTCTTCCTCTTGAAAAATCTTTACGTTATCCGATAGTCTTCCTTGCCTATGATTACCGTGAAAGTCGCCCCTCCGGCGCACGTTCCGGACTTCTGCTTTCCATGTCCGTCAGCCTCTGAAAACTCCTTCTTCCCTCCCCAAAGCTGGTATGTGCATCTCGCGCTTCCGTCCCAGTTGCAGTTCTCGCCGCTGCTTTTCATCGTCATCCGGACCTTGACGGTTCCGCTTTTCTTCGTGACCTTGAATTTCACGATGTGGTACGTGCTGTGCTCCTTGCACTCGGTATTCCCGTTTATCAATACTGTGGGGAATAGGTTTTTTGTGCTCTGTGCGAACACCCACCTCGCCCACAGGTTCGAAAGCGTCGAGTACATCAGCTTGCCGCTGCTCGCATAAAGCATCTCTGAAGAAACCTCGATCACCTCTTCTCCGCCTTCCTCTCCGCTCGGGTCGAATCCGGAAATGATTGGTGGGTAATCAGGCGCTCCACCCTGAGACTCCCCTCCTTCTCCGTTTATTCTTATGATCTGGTTCAGCATGGCTCACCTCACACGTCGTTGCAGCAGGTGTGGTCAGTCATGTGCGCCACCGCCGTGAATACGTCCTTCCACTCGGAATATTCCTTGGTGCACGCGTTGTACGTCCTGTACTGCAGTGCATGCTTTGCCGCGTCGTACTTCAAGTCCTTCACGTAGTCTATGCATTGGGCGTACGGGAACTTCAACTTGAACACGATCGACCTCTTGCACTCGCCATTATCGAACGAGCTTGACGCATGGAAACTGGGATCCGGGGAATTGGATGTTCCTATCCTGTAGGATGTGTCTATGTATAGCCTGTCACTTGTCGTAGGACACGGTATCTTCATCTCGAACGAGTGAGACATCGCGCTTTCGGCCGGCCCTATCTCGCACTTTCCGCTGTCGAAGCTGACAAGTCCGACGCTAACGGATGAAATTGAGTTCTCGTATTTGTACTGAGGAACCTTGAATTTCAGGTTCAGGCGCCCCTTCTTGAATATCGGGCACGGTATGTTGAGGTACTTCTGCGTTTCGGACTCGTCGAATTCGATCTTGCATGACGACGAGTCGACCTTTATGAACGAAATGGAGTTGCTCGACGAATGGGATCCAAGCTTTGTCTTTATGCGAAGCTTCCTCCATCCCTTCACGTCGCTGACAATAGGGCACCTTATACGAAGCTTGAGGCTAACCTCCTTGTCGTCGTCTCCGTAGAGTGACATGGAGCATGATTCGCCCTTGTTCGCGTACGACGCAGAGACAGAAGAGGCCTCGCTCCCAGAATTGGATCCGTACTTTATCCTCGCCTTTATCTTCTTCTTACCTGGTCTTGACCTGATCGGACACTTGATGTTAAGCTTGAAGTTTGCGGCGACCGGTATGATCGTGCAGTTTGATATGTCGGTCTTCACGATCGACGCCGAGACAGACTGCAATCCGGAACCGTACGAAATCCCTATCTTGACCCTTTCACCTTCCGTTTCCTTTATCGGGCACGGCACGTCGAGCTTGTAGTCGGGTATGCTCACCGCGATCTTGAGTCTCCTCTCGCAGGCCGCCGTATCGTAAGACTTCTCTTCGACAACCAGGTCGCCCCTGCTCCCTTCGACCGTCTTGTATTCCGTGTCGATCTTCAGGTCCCCAAGAGGGCACGGGAGGTTGAGGTTAAGGTCAGCGTCCATGCCCTCGATCGTGCAGTTTTCCGCGTCAGTCTTAAGGAAGCTGGCAGAATCGCTTCTGCCGCTCCCCCAGTTTATCTTCGCCTTGATCTTCCTCGGATCGTCTCTTCCTATGACAGGGCAAGGGATGTTCAGCGACACGCTCGCGTCGCTTGGCTCGATCGTGCATTTTGCGTGGTCCGCCTTGATGAATTCTGCCGACGCGCTCTGTGGACCGCGTCCGTACGAAATGCCTATCTTGAACTTCTTGTCAGTACCGATTACCGGGCACGGGATGTTGAGGTCTATGCTCGGGCTGCCGGCTTCTATCGTGCAGTTCTCCGTGCTTGCCTTGATGAAGCTTGTCGAAACGGACTGCGGCCCGCTTCCGTAGGAGATTCCGACCCTGAGTCTTCCATCAGTCTCCTTTACGGGGCATGGTATGTTTAGGTCGATGCTCGGGTTGCCGGCCTCGATTGTGCAGTTGTCGGGATCTGCCTTGACGATGCTCGCGGACGCTGACTGGGGACCGTTTCCATACGAGATCCCTACCCTTAGCTTTCCTTCAGACTCCTTCACGGGGCATGGTATGTCGAGGTCGATGTCGATGTCCTTCGGCTCGATCATGCAGCTGTCGTTGTCCGTCTTTATGTACGAGTCGCTGAAAGAAGCCCCTCTGCTCCCGTACTGGAGCTTCATCTTGAACTTCTTCGAGCCCTTCCCGATTACCGGGCACGGGATCTGAATGTCGAATGTCGTGCCGTAGTTACCCTCGCAGCAGTCGCCCTTGGCCGAAAAGTCCCCTTTGGCCGAGAACTTCCTCTTCGAGCTGTACTTGAAGTCGAGCTTGTAGTCGATGTTCACGCACGAGCAAGAAGGCGGGATGACGATGTCTGTCGGCGTGTCGACGATCTCCGGAGGTATGTCAGGAGGAGTCGGGTCTATCGTTCCGCAGTACGGAAGGTCGTCGAACTGGTGGATGTCCACGCTGCCGCGATCGCAGCCGCTCTCTGACAAGAACGGCTGCCTGTTGCAATTAGGAGGATCGAAGCTGGGACACATGACTAGAATTATACCATTTGGACGTTCCGTTATGAAGTCTATTCCGCGGCCTTGCAGATGTCGACAAGGTCTCGTCCGGCCACGATCTCAATGCACGGGACCGTCTTCCCCTTGCACGTTCCGCTTCTCACCTTGTAGCTCCTGCCCTGCGTTACCGACACGCCCCTACCGCCGCTCAGCACGACGTTCCCTCCGTTGATCGCGTTCTGGCCGCAGAAGAAGAAGAGCGGCTTTCTGCAATCCCTGCTGCCGGCGTCTCCGAAGTCGAACTTGCATGGATCGTATCCGAACCGCTTTCCGACCCTCACGAGAACCCTTCCGTTCATGACGACTGGGCTCGTCCTGTAGCCGTCCTCGATCACGACGTCTCCAGATGCCACCGACTCGTCTCCGTGACCTTCGACGCCTTCGCTTCCGGAAGTCGTCATTCCATCGACACCTGATCCGTCCGAGATGGCAACGACTCTCGACTTGAGCGCTTCACATCCAAGACTCCACGATCCTTCGCCGGTCTGCTCGATGATGTACGCATGGCTTGACATGACGAGCGAAATCGAGGCGCCTCGGATTCCCTGTCCTGGGACTACACCCCTGAACACCTCGAACGAACCCTCTCCGCTCAGGTCCCCTCCTTCAAGAGTCACCGTGAAAGTACGTCCCGAATACGACATCACGATCGTCGTTTCCGAACTCGAAACGGATATTGACTCGACGACAAGCTTGTCGTCTCCTGTCGCCGCCGCGTCGAAAACGGTTGCGTCCAAGATGACGCAGTCGAGCCCTGATGTCGGATAGACTCTCTCTCGCCACCCGTCCCTCTCCATCGGATAAGACCGGTGACGATTCTGGTTCAGCCACTCCATCGACCTGTCGGTAAGCGTCATTCCGCACCTCCTGAAAGTCCTGGAACTTGAATGACGACGCCCTTCGACGTGACCTTGTCGAGCATCTCTCCTTCCGCAAGGTCTGCTGTAAGTCCGTCTATTACTACGTCTATGTCGTCAGTGCGAGGCGAGACGACTCCGTCCTCAAGTGTGATCGAAAGCGGATTCAGGTATCCGAGCTCGTTCGGGACAACGAGGAAGAATGCGTTCTCCGACCCTTCCGGAACTCCGCCCTCGGTTCCGCTCTCGTCAGGTGGTATGAACACCTCTTCAAGCTGGTATGCTTCCGGCAGCTCCTTCTCTCTAGGAAGGGGAGGCTTGCAGTCGCACGTGTCGGCCATCTCGAAATCGTTCTCCCTATGCGCGGCCGCACATACGACGTCCCTGTCTATTCCATCAAGACTCAGGACGACTGTGTTGTATCCGTAGTTCTCTGGATGCTCTGGATCGAACAGCTTCTGGATCCTGAACGGCGTCTCTCCGTCCACCACGCAGATGATCCTTCGGATCGACGCGTCGTCTGAAGCCCCTGGCCTCGGAAGCACGTCGAACCTGAGCGTGCTCCTCCCGTCTCCGGAGATGCCGCTCGAAACGCGGATATCGTCAGACTTCCCGTTTGAGAAGGACACGTCGCCAGATACGACGCCGGCGTCTCCGACAGAAATCGATGTGACTCCGTCAATGACGACCGGAAACACGCATGACGAAGCGAATGAGGTCTCTTCCGCGTTGTATGACCTGTCAACTCCCCTTCCAGCAAGTTCTGCAAGCGAATCGGCAGATGACGCGACGAGCGTTCCGACATGCCTCTTGAGATTCGACACGTCGGTGAACTCGACGTACTTTCCAGACGCGGATCCCTCCATGATGACGCCTGTCTCGTCTGAAACGCTGAACACGCCTTCGGAAGATATTCTCGAAAGGTAGACGACGCCGACGGGGTTTACTGGGTACAAAATCGCGTCGACGAACACGCCAGGGGCGATCTCGTTCTCTCCTTCGGCAGGCAGGCATCCGGAAGCGAACGGGTAAGACCTGATCGCGTTTTCGTTCTCGAACTCCTGAAAGATTCCTTCCATGTCGATCTCCTAGTGGAACCACAGGACGATGTTCCCGTCCTCGTCTGGACGGACTCCGTTTATCGACGCGATGGGCGTCGCTCCGCACGCCTCGGATCCAGTGACCTTCGCGCATTCCGAGGCAAGCTCCTCCGCGGCGCCGCTCTCAAGCGAAAGCTCGAACGACTTTCCGCTCATCGATGCGTTGACATACCCTGAAAACGAGAACGACACATCTCCTGACACGCTTTCGCCGCTTCTCGGATCGACAAATCTCCTGAGCCGCGGAGGGTCAGCTACCGAAACGCAGCACGGATGCACCTTTGCATCGAGAAAGTACGTCTTAGGCATTCCCGGAAAGTCGAAGTTCCCGAACGTAACGATGCCTCCTATGTCGCTTGACCCGGCGAGCTTCTCGAGTCTGTACGGCATGTATGGAACGAACTTATCGCGCGACACCGTCACGGACGCCGCGCTCTTCACGTTCCCGATCGAAGAGACGAAGCACGCAGACACCATGGCCGGAGACATGTGAAGGCTCGTCATTCTAACTACAGGAAGGAGTATTTCTGACGCTCCGTTAGAACCGCTCGAACTTCCAGACGAGTCAGGACCGAAAGACGCAGGGACGACCATGTGAAGGTCGACGACAACGTCTGACGGAACTTCCATTCCGTCCCTTGACACGAGTTCAGGGCCCTCGAACGGATATGACCTCATCGAGTTGACGTTCTCGAACTGCGCTGCGGCTATTTCTGAGTAGACGGCCATTTCACACGCTCACAGTCTTTTTCAGTGTTCCGAGGCTGCCAGACTTTCCGTTCTGCCTGTACGATAGCCCGACCGAAATGGATCCCGTGAATCCTCCAGTGCCCACAGAAGTCACCATGCCGTTCTTGACGGACACGAACGTGATTACGAGCGACCTGCCTTGGTAAAGCGTGAAAGTAGAGCCGACCATAGCTCCAGACGAGTCGCCCGTCTTCGACTTCGGAGTCCCGTCGGCAGAAGACCATGACGCAGACGCCTCGACGATCGAATCCGTCCCGGACATCGCATTCACCTTCACGTCGATCTCTGCGAACGACGCGTTTCTGACGACGGCCGTGAACGCGCACCTGTCCATCTTCCCCTTTACGTTGCTTCCGGAAAGCTTCGGGCTCAGGTTTCCTCCGACTGGCATGCCGGCAAGCGACATCGTGACGTCGGTTATCTCAGGCTGGGAAATCCTCTTGTTGTACCTTTTCACGGCATCCTCGTACTTGGCGAGAAGTCCGTCGAGAGACGACTTCGCTCCGCGTATGATGGCCGACAGAGGTGCGAGCCTGTCGTTCACGATCGACTCATACATCCCGCACGTGCAGCACGCAGCGCACTTCGAATGGATCCTGAGAGTCCTCGACCTCCTCTTCACGCCGTCAACCTCGATCTCCGTCGTCTCGCACGGCTCAAGGTCGTAGCACGTTCCGTTGAATATGCGCGTGTGGCCGTCAGGGCTTGCGATTGAAGATTCCGCGGCAGCAGCTCCCGCGCACCCGCACCTGACGATCCCCATGCCGGCCCCAGGCTCGGCATTCAGTTCGATCGCGTTCTCCGCGTCGTCGGGATCAAGCAGGAGCATGTTGTTGCCGGGCTTGACGGCTATATCTCCTGTCAGGACGAAATGGGGCCCTTCCGACCTTTCGTTTACGCCGTCGTACACCATGATCGACGAGAGCGAGTCTGGCACGAGCGTTATGCACCTCGTGCACAGCCTGAGAAAACAGTCCCCGTCCGTCCCCGAGGGGGAAGAGCTGCCTGGAGACGGAGGGGACACATCGTAATTGTCGCAGAAGTCGCAGAACTGCCTGATTCCTTCGGAAGACAGGACGAGAACGTAGGATCCCCACGGAGCTTCTCCGCTGACGATCGGGAACTTGATTCCGGAAGACGACACCGACAGCCTCGTCTCGTGCCCGTTGTAGAAAATCGTGAATCCGATCGAAGATCCTGAAGCCGAGAACGAACCGATCGCCGGCCACTCGCCTTCAGGCATTGACTGCGACCTCACGACGACTCCTGCGTCAACGAAGCACTTCTGGAGCGAGATCTGCGCAACGTTCTTGTCTGCACATTCCCACGCAAGGCACTGTCCGTCCTCGAAAGGGAACGGTATCAGCTCGTTCGCGGTGAGGTATCCGTTTCCGGCGCAGCTCACGACAGCGTCTTTCTCGACAGGACGTAGCTCGTCACGAACGTCGAGAGCCTGTCGCCTAGCAACGCAACGTTACCTGCAAGGGAGTTCACGGACGTCTGCAGGTCGTTGATCGTCTGGTTGATGAACGCCGTCTCCGCGCATCCGCAGCACGGCTTCGAGCACTCGTCCTTCAGCTTCACGATTCCGTTGTCTGTCGTCACCTGGATGCACTCGTCACCGACGATCGTCACGTCCTCGACTGCTATCCCGTTTATCGACCTGACGAACGTCTGCCCGCTTCCGTCGCAGTCGCAATCATCCGAATATCCAGAGTTCGGGTCTGCGCTTACGACGAGAGCGTTCTCCGAAGGCTCGTAGTCGAACCTGATGTTCTCGCCGGCGACGAGCCGGACATCTCCGAACAGGCGAAGGGACGTGTATCCGGCCGAGTCGATCGCGCGAAGGCTTCTCACGCCGACCGAGGAAGGTCGTATGCACGTCGGCTCGATCCGCGTCTCAGTCGAGGAGAAGTTGTAGAGACCGTCAGGCGTCTGATCGAAGAACGCGTCGAGGTCTCCGAGGCAGATCACGCCCCTCGCCTCTGCGAAAGTACCAGTTCCAGACACATGGTAGGCATCGTTCTTGACATGGCCCGACCTCGTCGCGTAGAGCGACATGACGCGGTCTCCTCCGATGTCGCAGAATACGAGCGTCACGCTTCCGTCGACGACCGACATCTGGCCGAGGTAAAGGTACGGCGTGAAGTTCGACCCTCCGGCGGCGATCGACATGTCGACAAGAAGGCAGTTCGGGATCGTCCATCCGTTCTCGACGAGCGCGCCGGCCGAGTCGTTCGGCCTGAGTCCGCATCCCTCGTGGAACGGGTACTCCCTGAGGCTGTTCTCGTTCAGCCAACCGGTCGCTATCGGGTTTGCCGAGACTGACATGCGTCACTCCTTCACTCCGCGGAAACGAGGTTCCACGAGAGGTTGATGAACCCGATCGGCCCGGTGTAGGCGCCGTATCCTTCGGCCTGCGTGACAGCGCGCGAGATTCTGATTCCGACGAGATATCCAGGCCTCAACTCAGGAACAACCTCCTGTCCGGCGAAGTCAGGGGCGTACGGGATGTCGTTTCCGAGGGCGTCCTCGACGATGTCGTCCCTGTTCTCGAACCCCGCTCCCTTCGTCGTGACGAGCAACGGGTCGAATCCGTTGTAGATGAACCCGTTCGTTCCCTGATGACCGAACGGAATCACGACAGTCCGTTCGCCGTTCGGCTTCAGGAGGGACGTCTTGAGATTGCGGTACATCAGGTTTCCGGTCGCGCTGA
Organism: Kiritimatiellia bacterium; assembly: GCA_017405115.1. The sequence continues at coordinate 167,728 of JAFRBA010000118.1, read as the reverse complement.
AGTCGGGAAGAATGTTGTACGAGAACTTCACGCACGCGGCGAGACGCTGGCTGTCGTACCCGTTCTCGCCGAACACGGATGCGTAGACGGCGAGCGCGTACTTCGCGTCAGGGAGGTTCGTCGGAACGCGCATCGTGGCAGTGAAAGCTGAAGGCGACGAGATCGACTGTCCAGAGTATCCCTTCAGGCGGATGTACGGGAACATGCCGATCTTCGCCTGCTCGGCGTTCTCGAGCGCGATGTCCTCGAACTGGTTCCTGTACGATCCGTTGTCGAGGCCTATCAGGACAGTTCCCTGGCCGGTTGGATTTCCGGCTTGCGAGATCACGCTGATTCCGGGGCCCGGCACGATGCGCTCGACGACTGGGCCGGCGATCAGACTCCCGTTCTCAGCTCGCTTCGGGACCATGTACCCAGGAGCTCCTCCGTCCTTGATCTCGAAGTCGATCGCGGCGTCGATCTCAAGATCGCCCGTGTTCGCGGCGTTGTTCGTACCGTATCCGTAGATCTTTATCGGGGACCCCTTGCGCGGCTGAATCGACGTGACGGGACCGGTTGCGCCTTGGAATCCGCGGATCCAGTGCATGACCATGACCTTGTCATAGGCAGGAAATGCGTCTGCCATCGCAATGTCGTCCGGCCATGGCCGGCGCCCGTCGTCGTCCTCGAACCAGTGTAGCGTCTCGCGTCCGAACGCGACAGTCGGGTTCTTCGGGAACAGGGCCGCGTTGTCCATCTCGACGCCGTTCACGATGATCGCCGCCGACTTTGGAGGGACCGGCGGCCAGTAGTTCGCGATCTGCGGATCCATGCCGAGCACGTAGTCGTACAGGGCATCTGGGTATTCGTCGTACTCCGATGGAACGTGGTCGACCCATCCCTGTCCCGCCTCCGGGAAGTCGAGCGCAGCCCACTCCTTCTGCTCGTCTGACAGGTTGCACGCATTCAGGTCATACGAAGACGACGAGTCGTCAGACACGACAAGGGTTGCGGTCAGGCCATTCGAGACATCGACCGGCATTCCGATCGAAGGAACCTGCACGTCATTGTATTCCGTGTCGGTTCCCTCGGCCCACATGAGGCTGTATCCAGAAGGAGATGTGTCGTCTATCGCGACCTTGAACCTGTATGACAGGGTGTTGTCGCGTGTCCACGTTCCTCCGAATATCAGGTGGAACGGCCCTTCTGAGACCGTACCGTATCCAAGCACGTGCTTTCCGTCGGCCGACAGCTCGCCTGCCGGCCTCGCCTTGAGCACTGCCGTCCTGTGTACATGCGACGTTCCGATGTCAAGGAACTGCGGATTGACGACGGCCGTTCCGCTGAACCCGCCGGAAGTTCCAACCCTTCCGCCGATCGCGCACACGTAGATAAGGGGGCCGTTCGGATGTGCCGTCAGCTTTCCGGCCTCGTTCGCGGACAGGTAGTACCTTCCAGGACGGTAATCCTCTCCGTCCTCGATCATCGCGTCCTTCGTGATCGGGGATCCGTCCGGAGACAGGTCGAGGCGTCCGTAAACAAGGACATTGCCGGTCGTGTCTCCCCTTGACTGGAGGATTCCGACCGTGAACGCCGAGTCTGCGGCCGTGAAGTCGTCGTACAGGCTCATCGTCGCCTTTGCCTTAGACGCGACGAACGTCTCCTCCTCGTCGCTCTGGTGGAGGTAGACGACGTTTCCGACATCTGGAGCATCGCCTTCCTTCGTCGACATGACGACGCCCGTCAGAACGACAGACGAGAGCTTGTCTCCCGATATGAGCTCCTTCAGCTTCGCGTACAGGTAGTCCGTCCTGTCGCCAAGCTGCCAGACCGGCACGTTGAGCGTCTGCGCGTTGAGGCTGTCTCCGTCAACGAACTTCCTTACCTGAGACCACATATCCATCGACATGAGCGTCCTCCTTAGCGAAACACGACGGTCCAGTCGAGCGCGACCTCGAAGTCGGACGGCTTCTGAAGGTATTTTCCGAGTCCGTCGTCGAACAGGGAGACGCGCGACAGCACGTAGTTCTTGCCTCCGCTGCTTCCGAGCAGGACGGCCTGGTAAATGTAGTCGTCGGTCTTGAACGCGGCCGTTTCGCGCGCGCCGGCATCCTGCGAGTTCGACACGGCATGGAACGTGACGGCGTTCGACCCAGTAGGCTTGATGTTCGTGTAGTCTCCGTCTCCGGAACCGGAAGAGCTCGAAGAGCTTCCGTCGTCGAATCCGATCCCTCCAAGAGTCGGAGAGTAGGAGAACGGAACGACCTGAACGTCTGCCGAATTGTCGGCAAGCTCGTTCAGCAGGCTTTCCCAGCTCTGGCGCCGCGAGATCTCGCCGACGAATCCACCGTCAGACGCTCCGTAGACGAAACCAATCCGCGAAGGTATGTACGAAGGATCTCCTCCGAATGCGGCCGCCATGGCCTCCGCTGACATGAAGCTGAGCGTGTTGTGGCGCATCTTGAACGGAATGCGCCTTCCGGTTCTTACGTCGACGAACGAGGGGTTCACGAAACCCCTCGCCAAACACGCCGTGTCGGCTATCTTCATACTTCCTCTTCCTCTCGTTTGCCCCTGACATGCGCCGGGGGCGGCCTGAAAAACCTCATGGAGACCAGCTCACCGGAAGGCTCGGCGACATCCTTCGCCATCGGAAGAGCTGCTGCGACCGAACTCGTCTCGGACGCGGCTTCCATTTCAGCGATGTCGCCGTCGCCCACAGACCTGTGCTCCACCAGAAAGAGCCGTATCGCAGACGGGACGACAGCAGATAGCATATCAAAAAACATGGGGTTCCGCATCATCGACGTGTCGTCTATCTGCTCCCTGTCGACAACGACGAACAGCGTGTTCGCGCCAACGAGATTCTGGAGGAAGAATGCAGCAGGAGACACTTTCGTCCCCTCTGGACCAAGGACAGACTCCATGCTCACGCCCGATTCAGATGCGTTCTTCCAGACGTCCTCCCAGAAAGACCTCACGTCAGAATCCTGTCCTCCGATGTCGAAGTAAAGACGTCCTTGAGGGTCTTTCTTGACCTCAACCATGTCCCACATGGCGTACACGCCGTATTCCGTGCGTGCGCGGATCATGCTGGGCGGAATAGTCACGGAAGGGATGTCCTCAAGTAGCGGAACTTCGAAAGGAGATCCATTGATCATGAACACGCCATCTTCTTCAGAAGAAGAAGAATCTTCAGACATTTCTACAGATATCCTGTTTAGAAACGGATAGATTCTGACTGATTCATCAAGCAGCTCTCCCCTGACAAGAGTGGCTCCAGGTATGACGCCTCTCCTTAGCCTTGCCTTCGGCGAAATCCTGTATGTTCCAAGATCTGTCGCCACGATCCTCGATACGTCGTTCCATTCATCGTCCTTCTCGACGTAGATGCCGATCACAGTCTCCTTCTCGTGCTGGATCACGGGGATGTTCAGCAAGGCCGCCATGAGCGTCTTTATGAGCTCAGGCGTCAAACCGCTCGCGACAGAGCTCCAGGCTGCGTTGACGATTCGCTTCACGACATCAGACGACGGCGCGTTCGCACCGAGCGCGTAGGATATGTGGTCCGCCACGTAGTTCTTGTCGATCAGGACGTCGGACGCCCAAAGGACGGACTCCATGTCTGAGATCTCGTTTCCGTTGTCGTCCACCGTTCCTGGAACGTCGTACCTGTCGAACCTGGAGCCTTCGCCAAGCGGGTCGTTGTCCCTGTGGAAGATGATTGACCTGTTGCGGATCTCGAAGTCCTTCCCCCGCTCCATCATCACGGTCGGGTTGACGATGTTGTCGACGATCGAAACGGCTCCGCCGGCGATGTCGACGTCGATCGGGTATGTCGCGTAGTCCTCGAGGTTGGCAAGCTGGCCGAGCCTGAACACCGTCCCCTCTCCGTACTTGCTTCCGGCAGGCTGCTCTCCGACTTCTCCGTCTATACCAACCTCAAGCATGTTCTCCTGGGACGTGTCGCGCTTCGACAGCCTGACGACGATCGGATGCCAGAGCTCCCTGTGGAACACAGGCGCTCCGTTCCTGTCCTGAAGTTTCGCTGCCTCAAGGATGTCGAGGTACAGCTGGGCGAGCCTGATTCCCCTTGCGGACTGAAGCCCGCGGATCATCTTGTCTCCCTTGTGGATGCTCCTCCACAGGCTTCCGAGCCACATGTAGAGCGTGTTCCCGGATTTCTCTGCGAATCCTTCTGGCAGCTCGACTATCGAGTTGCACTCGTTCTCTGTCTGTCCGTAGACGTTGTCCATCTCTTCCTCACGTGTTAGGCGTCAGCTTGATCTGGATGTTCTCGTTGTCGGCGCAGAACACGACCGTGTCCTTCGTGAGCATCACAGATCCGTCCTCGATCGCCGAAACGTCGAGCGCGTCTCCGCTCAGCACATGCCTGACGCCGGCCGCGTCGTGCAGCTCTCCGTACAGCATGTCCTGAGTCTGCATCTCGACCGAGACGGCTCCAAGGTTCTTGAGGATCTGCACGATCTCGGATCTCGTGAGCCGTCCGACGAAACCAAGGCCGTTTATGTACGTCCTGATCTTCGCCCTCGCTATCCCCTCGTCGACAGGGTTCTTCGGATCGTACTGCACGTTCGCGTTCACGGACACGTTGCAGACGACAGGGCACCTCACGACGACGTCGGTTGACACGCTGCGCACGTCGTCCCTGTCGACGTATTCCTGAAGTTCGACGGCCTGCGGGAGGCAGTATGCCGTGACCTTGAAGTCTCGCTCGTCTGACCACGCGTCGTTCGAGTCGCTCGTCCCCTCGTTCGCCGGCACCTTGTCCAGCTCGATCTCGAATCCCTGCCAAACCGTGTTGAACGCCTCGACTGGACTCTTCGAGCAGTCGATGTCGTGCCACGTCTCTGACACGTCTGCCGTCCTCTTGGCTGAGAAGTCGAGCGAGTTCAGCACGTCCTCGTCATCTCCAGTGCTGTAGGGGTCTGAAACGGACTTTATCCAGCACGCTCCTGGAAATGCGCCTACTGGAACCGGTATGACGTATTTTCCGTCCGACTTTTTCGTTCCGGTCAGCGTCTTCGTGATCGTGAAGAAGTTCGAGAAGTTTCGCACATACACGTCAACCCTTCCGCCGACAGCCACCCCGAACAGGTTGTGCTTGTCGCGCAGCTGCGCCATGTTCCCGTACCCGACAGCCGAAACAGCCACGATCGGGAACTCGCCGGCGTCGAACTCGCTCCGAAGCATGCCCTCGACCGCCGTCTTGTTGACGAACCCGCGGATCGAAAGGCCGGACGGGATGCTGTCGATGATTGCCGAGAGAGGCTCGACGTCAGACCCTCCGTCGAAGTCCTTGTAGGCCTCAGCCATCACGAAGAACGATATCTGCGAGTCCGGGTCAAGTGAAGTCCCCTGCGCGATGTTCCCGGAAGACCCGTACTCGACTGCCGTCACCGGAACGAGGAAGAAATACCCCGCTGCCCCCTGGTAGAGCTTCGTCGTCGGCGTGAGGGCCGGGTTCTGCGTGCCTCCTGCAACGGCGATGACCTGTTCGTCCGCGGCGAACTCGATTCCATCCACCGTCATGAACTTGTCTCCTGCGGCAACCGAGTACGCGACCGTTCCGTCCGACACGACGACCTTCACGACGCCCTTCGCCGGCGTCCCCGAGTGGGGCTTCACGTTGAAGTTCGAGAGGATCGCGTCTACGTCTTCCTGGTCTATCTCCTCGCCGGCATCCTGAGCCTCCTGCATGCGCTTGAGCGACGAGCACTTCCTGACCTCTTCGATCTGCCCGGATGTCACGCCTTCGATGGCTGCCTCCGGATTCACGAGGAGGTCCCTGAGCACCGTTCCCTCTCGCGTGTCGAGCTTTCGGTTGAACGCCTTGATCCCTGACACCACCGTCTCGGCGGCGGCGTCGAACGCCTCCTGGGTCATGTCGTCTAGCGTTATCGTCTTCATCAGTGGACTCCTACCCCTACCGGGATTATGTAGACATACGAATTTCCGGCCGCCGTCGTAAGACGGACGGAGATCTTGATCTTCGACTTCTCCCTTGAGAACTCGAGGTTCGTCACCTCCGAGTCGACGATCCGCTCGTCGTCTGGAGTGTCGTCCTCCTCGGCGTCTGATATCGTCATCTGGCGAAGCGCCTCCAAGTTCGCCCCGGCCGCCGTCGTCTCGAGCGTCGCCATGTTGTAGACGAGACCTGCCGACACGTTCGGCACGACCTCCGTCCCGTGCTCAGGCCTGAACTTCGTGCTTCCGATCGCGTTGATGAACAGGATCGCGTAACGCTGGACCATCTTCTCGACTCCTGTCACGATCATCGGCTCTCCGTCAGCGTCGAGGCTCACGCGCTTGTTGACCGCCGGCACGGCGAGGACTGTCTTCAGGAGAAGAAGGTCAACCGTCCTGCCCGAATAGTCTACCTTGTTACGTTCCATCGAATTCGTCCTTCATTGCCTTGAGCGGTGATCGAGACGTGACGAGCGGAGTTCGGATGTCGCGGAGGCACGACACGTCGCCCCTCCCGAAGTCCTCGTTGAACTCGCGCCATCCGCCAATGCAGAAGCATGCGCGTCTCCTGAACCTGACGAGCTTCGTGATGTCCTGGCCCTTCTGCTTCTTGTACTCCTCGACCCACTTGTCGCTGTCCTCGTTCCAGTCGAACAGGTCGAGCACCTCTGACAGCATCTTGTCGTTCCTCTGAAGGATCGACTTGTAGGGCTTGTCCTCGGCGAATGTCTTCCTGAACCCGCTGGGAGGCGTCTTGTCGCCATGGTCGGCGATCATGAACTGGACTGCTTCTGTCGCTGCCATCACGAACCTCCCGCCATGTTGGCGATCTCCCTGCCGATCGCTGACGACCTCTGCGAAACCGCCGCCGGCGATATCTTGAGCATGTCGGCGAGACTGGATCCGGACGTCTGCTTCTTTCCGTGCATGCCGGTCTTTCCGTCGAATATCGCCTTGTCCTTGTCGTCAAGACCCATGTAGACCGCTTCCGCGGCGTATGGAAGCCTGCTCGGACGTACGAGACCAGGCTCAGACGAAGTCCCCTCTCCCTCGTCGTCGTCTTCGAACATGCTTCCGTTGACCGAAGCGACAGAAGACTTCCGGATGTCCGCTATCGTCTTCTTGCTCCAACCTGTCTCGTCCATCAGCTCGTCGTCCGTCGGCTTTCGTCCAAGATCGTCCTCAAGGCGCCTCTCGACAGAGGCGAGCTCGGCCGCGTTCCTCAGCATCGCCTCTGACGCCCTGACCGGACGCAGGCGCTTGCCGTACCTTGAAAGCTGCTTGAGGTTCGTGACGACCCACGAGTTTAGGCGAGTCCCGCCCATCGGGTTGAACGACTTGATGGCCTGCGTGACGAGGAACCTTCCCCTCGACCGAAGGAGTTCCTTCGGTCCGGAATACTGCATGATCTCCGCGTTCACTGTCGGCATGAACGCCTCGACGAGCCCGGCCATGTTCTCCGGCGTCCGGTTCACGACCCATGCGTTGTAGGCTCTCGTGTAGCTGTCCTGTCCTCTTGGATCCATGGTCTGCTCCTTACTCGTATGCCGCGTTCGGCGCGCCTGCCTTGATTGCCTCCTGGCCCTTCATCTTGAAACTCGCCTCCGGTCTGACGTACGACATGGCGACGGTCGTCGAGTTCCCTCCGTTCGTAGACACGTGGTGGACGACGTTCCTGATGTATCCGTAGAAAAGATCCTGGCCCTTTGTCTTGAACCGGCACGTGTTTCCGGGGAGGAGGAGCTTCCCGCCCGAGTGGAAGCTGACGGCCATCTGTGCCTTTGCCTGAATCATCGAAGCGGCCGTGATCTCGTATACGGCCTTGCAGTACTTCCCGATGGCCGAGTTGTAGTCGTCCTTCATCTGCTTGCTCAGCTCGATCGTCCCCTGTGAAACAGAGTTCCCGTACGGCGCATCCATCCTGAACGCGGCCTCCAGCATCGCCGGCGCATGCGTCTTTACGATACGTCCGTCCGCGACCTCGACGTCCTTCACGGGGGCGTACATGACCTCTGACGTCGGCTTCTCCTCAAGCGGGTTGCCGTTCGGCATGAACCCTTGGTTCGGCAGGTCTGCGTACGGACCAAGCTTCCTCGCCATGACGCCGACGAGTCTGAACGGATTCATTCCAGGAAGTTCGACCCACGCGCACCGATCCTCGTCGATCGTGATGCTTGCCGTCTTCCACGGCTGCGTCGGCTCCAAGACGAGCTTGTCCTCCGTGTAGTTGTTCCCCTCGTCCTGCGTGATGCTGACGAGCAGGCTCCCTGACGAGCGAAGGAGCATGTCCCAAGTCGACGAGCCGCTGTCGTCCGGGAATACGGATTCCCCTATCGCGAGCGTCATCCGCCCCTTGAGGCCTGAATCCTTTCCTCCGGAGAGGAATATTCCGTTCGACCCCTTCCATACAAGGTAGTCGCTCGGCTTGTACTGCGCGAGCGCCTGCCTGAACTTCGGAGCCATGTCGTATCCGGCAGGAGACGGCCAGAACATGTCGTTCGCACCGCTCATGTACTTGTACGCCGAGTCGATGATCTCGATGAGGTTAGACCCCTTCAGCTCTGGCCTCATCTTCTCGTTGATGTTTCCTTTCGGCGTCTCGTAGATCGAACCGGCCTTCGTGAGCTTGCAGATCGGATGCTGAAGGATGACCGACAGGTACGGCGCCGAAGTCGCGCTCGCGTTCGATAGGCCGACACCTGAAAGGATCCAGTTGTTGAGCTGGCACGAGTCCTTGTCGTCTCCCGTCACCTGTATGTCGACCTGGCCGGGCTCGCTCAATCCCTCCGCAAGCACGGACATGTCCCTGTACATCTTAGCAAACTGAGAGAGCGTCGTCTTGACGACGGTCGGCGAGTCGTACGAGTAGTTCGCCTCGGAAGGCGCGCACATGAGCTCGACGGCAGGTATCGCGTTGACGCCAAGCGAGATCGTCGCATCCTGAACCGCGAGGTCGTAGCCGGCCACAGTCGCCTCGACCGAGATCTTTGCCACCTTCTCCTTCACTTCTTGAGCTCCATCAGAAAGTGGACGGTTCCATAGCAGACGCCCTTGTTGACGTCCGCGTTTCCGATGTCGATCCCGGTGAGCCATCCCATGCGAGAGAAGTTTCCGATCGCTATCTTTCCGGCTGACGTCTTCTGAGAGATGCGCTTGCTCACGTATGCGCTGAGTCCGGCCTCGATCGCGGCCGTATTGTTGTTTCCCTTGCAGAACTTCGTTCCGACGAGGATCGCGAACGTAAGTGATATCTGGCAGTTGGACTGGTTGTTTCCGAGCGCGTAGATGAACGACATGTCGTCGAAGCACTGGCGAACGTCGACGATCTCCCTCGCGCCGACAGCGAAGTTGACGAGGATCCACGTGTTGTCAACTACGCCGCCCAGCGCGTCGACCTTGACGTCAACAGCGGCAGTTGGGCCCCAGGCTTCCACGCCTCTTGAATCTGACGAGAACACCTTCATTACGGCCACGTCCCCTTTCCGCTTAAATCTACGGGCCCCCACATCTTGACGGGTATCGGGCTCTTGAACACGCTTGCAGGATCCTGTATGAAAGGAGATATCATCCTGGTGAAGTCTCCGATCGCCTTTCCGATGTCGTAGGCTGCCGAGTCCTTCCTCGCCGATTCGCGCACGACGCCGACCATTTGCTCGTCATACTTGTCGCCGGCATCCTTCTTCGCAGCCTCAAGCCCCTTCTTCCCCTTCTGCATGACCTCCATGGCGTTCTGTCCGCCGATGGTCTGCCCTTGAAGCGTCGCTATCATGGCAGCGTCCGAATTGGCGTCTGAACTGCCTAAGGCCTTCAGCTTTCCGAGAAGACGCTCCTTCGCCTTCTCAGAATCAGGGCCTGTCCCGTAAGCGGCCTTCGCGTCTTCAAGAAGCGTCTTGTTCTTGTTCACGAGCTCCCCGAGACGGAGGGCCTGCGTCTCTGCGCTCTTGATTGCCTCCTTCTGGTAGCTCGCGCCGCCGACATGGATCGCGTTCGAAACGGCGTTCATCGTCCTTCCGGCCTTCTCGTCGTCGATCGTCGAGAGGATGTCCTCCCATTCCTTCCCGAGGTTGAGCTTGCTCATGTCGCCGCCGGCCATCTTGAACATCGTCGCGGCCATGAGGATGCCGGCCTTGTCAGGGCTTCCCGTGCCTGACATGGCAAAGAACCCGAGATCCCTCTGCCCCCTCGGCTTCATCGCGCCGAGCATGTCTGACATGGCCTTCTGGGCGGAGCCCTTCTCCCCGATTGACTTAGCCTTCTCTGCGCTCAGCTTGTCGAACTCCTCGTCGCTGATGTCGTAGCCTCCGACTGTCTTCGCAATCTCGGTGAACCGCTTGAATGCATCTGCCTCGCTGAGATCCCCGATGTCTCCCTTCGCAAGCCTCGTCATCTCCTTGATTGCGTCCGCCTTCGCGCCCTTCGACCTTTCGTCGATCACGCTTGACGTCGTCGCGAGGAAAGCCTTCCTGTCGGCGTCCTTCAGGTCTCCGCGCTCGGCCTTCTCGATGAAGTCGTTTACGGTTTTTTCGCCGGCAAGCGTATTGTCGTCCTTGTCCTTTCCGAATCCGATCTTCGCCTTGTCTTCGTCCGACAAGTTCTTCATGGACGCGGCGAACGCCTCTTGGAAGGTGCTTCCGCCCATCATGCCCTTGACGATCTCCTCTGAGAGTCGCGTCTCAAGCTGCTTGAGGTCGTCGCCCTCCATGTTTCCAAGCTTGTCTCCGAAGATCCCGGATACCATTCTGCGGGCAGCCTCGTTGTATGTTTTCGACAGGTCTTTGTCGCCTCCGAGAGACAGAAGACCCTTGCCCTCGAGACGTACCGCCTCAGATGCAAACTCCCTGAGCGCGTCCGCTTCTCCAAGCATTGAAAGATCATTGCTCGAAAGCTTCTTCTTCAGGCCTCCCATCTCCGTCAGGTCCTGCCTTGCCGAGTCTCGCGTGATGGCAGCCATCCGCTCGTCGACCGTGTAGTTCTGGTCCTGAGACTTCTCGAGACGCTCAAGCCTCATCTTCTTTTCTGCCGCGCCGGCCTGCGAGAATCTGCCTTTGAACACCCTTTCTGTCAGCTCCTTGCGCTCGTCGACGGTCTTCCCGCTGAACGCCTCGTTCGCGATCGCCTCAAGGTTCGCGCCCTTCTTGCCGGCAAGCGCCTTGAGCTCCCTCTTCTTGTCCTCGTTCCAGGTTGTGTTGTCGATTTCCTTGATAAGACGGTTCCTCGCGGCCTCCTCCTGCATGTCGTCCATCGTAAGCGAGTCGATCTGACGTCCGGCCTCCTGTATCTCCGCGAGGTTTTCGGCCTTCGCGAGATCCGACTTGTCGAGTCCGGGGCGGTTCTGCAGCCAGACGCGGAGATCGTTGACGTCCATCGCCTCTGCGCCCTTCTGCGTCATGCCCTGCTTGACGGCCATCTCGACGAACTTCCTCTTGACGGCATCGGTTCGTCCGGCTGCGAAATCAGTCTTTCCTGAACGCCTCGCGAGATCGTCTTCGAGGTCGGAGAGCGCACGCCTCGTCATCAGCCTCGCGCCGTAGTCCTCGACCTGCTGGAGGTTCCCCTCGATGTTCGCCTGGTCGAGATCCTTCAGGAGCGCGCTGCTCCTCTCGTCCTTCGAAGCCCTGTACCTTGCGGCGGCCTGCACAGACGGATCAGTCATGTACGTGTTGTACATGCTTTCCCCGATTCGGCTTCTGACGAGCTCGACGATCGCCTCAGGATGACCTGACCGCATGGCGTCCTGTATCTGCTTCTGCTCCTCTGGCGAGAACATGTTCGCGTTGTCTGCGATCGCCGCGGAGAGCGCGGCCGCGTTTGAGGACGAGTAGGCCTGAGCGCGTCCGTTCACGGCAAGAAGGGCCTGCTGCTTCTGCATAGGGCTGGCGTTCGGGTTCATGGCAAGCCACGTGTTGTACCCCATCGTCGCGTTGAACGCCATGTCTCCCATGAGAGATGAGAAGCCGGACGCGTTCGCGATGTACGAACTCATGCCCATGCCTGTCGCCATCCCGTTCTGGAGGTTCATCATGTTCGCGTAGGCCTCTGTCGGCGATATTCCCGCTATCGCAGAAGTGACGCGTATCGCAGTTGCCATGCGCTTGGCCTGAGAAGCCGCCTTGGATGCCTGCTCGGCAGTTCCGCCGAGGAAATTTCCGCCGGCGATCCTGTCCATCATGTTAAGCGCCTCCTCGACGCTCCCAGTGACCTTCGAGAGCATGGACGCGGCCTCGTTGAACTTCGATCCGAGCTTCTTGATGTTTTCCTTGAACTTATCAGATTCCTTGTCGAAGCTGATGTCCTTCCCGTTTTCCATCAGCGTACCGTCTTCTCCCTCTGCGACCTCCCTGTATGCCATCCTCGAAGACAGCAGCCTCTGCGTGACCTTTCCCATCTCCTCCATGTTGAGGCCGTGGCTGTAGGAGATGTCGTATCCGCCACCCTGCTTTACTCCAAGGTCGTAAACGGTCTTCGCCATGTCCATCGCGCGCTTGTGGTTCGCCATGACGCTGTACGGGTTCAGGACGTCCGTCTGACCGTAACCTGCGGCAAGGCTAATCGAAGCTCCGTTCGCGATCTGGCTGAAGAACTGCTGCCCGTTCGGTATTCCAAGTATGCCGCCGATCATGTCCGGAGCGACGTGGTACGCGGACCCCAGCATGTGAACCATTCCCTGGCCGAGCCCAGAATACGGGTTGATCCCAAGTCGGTCCGCCAGCATCTCTGCCGCGGAATTGATTGTCTGCTGGTTCTGCTTGAGCGGAAAATACTGCTTCGCACGCATCATCGACGTGCTCATCACGGATGAAAGCCCGTCCATACCGGCCGCGCTCTGGCCGGCTCCACCGAGAGTTCGGAGGATGTCGCCAAGACCCGCGCCGGACATCAGCAACGGTATGAGCATGCCGATTAGTTCGTTCATTTTACCTTGTTTATTATATCATTTAGGGGTGTCTCCGCCAACGGAACCAGACGACTTAGACGCATCGATCTCGTCGAGCTCGTCGAAGTACTCCGAGTAGTCCTCGTACGTCTTCGGCTTATTGTCGTCACCAAAGTCCAAGTACGGGAAAGCGATCTTGAGAAGATCCTTCCTCGACCCGCAGACGACTTCCCTCGAAGCGTCTATCTCGAGCCTTGGATTCGCTGCGAAGCTTGACAGGGAGGAATACGACAGGCCCATGATGGCCATCATGTCCCTTCGCTCGAAGAACGACCTTCTCGCCATCCTGTGGACGAGCGTATGCCTGAACAGGGCCCTCCGTCCGTCCTCAAGGCGCCGGCAGTCATACCCGATAGCGCCCTCGAGCTCCCTCAGGGCGTATCGGGATTCCAAAAATTTGAGTCTTCTGCCTTGCTGCAGAGGATCGAATACAGCGCGTCGAACTCTATGCAGCGGCTGAGAATCGCCTGAAACTTCCCGAATCCGACATTGTCCCAGTAGTCGCACCTTTTGATCCACCCAGGTGGCTCAACCGTCTTTCCATCGCTTCCGACATGCTCGTAAAGAGGCTCCTCGAGAGGAGGCATCTCGACGCCGTTCAGCATCGACACTTGAGCCGCAAGAAGATATTTCCTGTATTTACCGGCTACAAGGCCTGCCGTGTCCTTCGTCCCGATCTTTGCCGTCCACGATGATAGCGCGTTGACCTCGTCCGAAGTAAGAGACCTCAGCGTGAACTTCAGCCGGCCGCCGAACAGCGAGTAGTCCTTCGTGAACCTCGTGTTCGAAACGACCGAGTCGATGAACGCGGACTTGTCCTCAGGAGTGATCGTGATGTCGGACTTTTCTGACTTCACGACGCTGTCCTTCACGATGTTTTCGTTCGCGAAGATGTTCTCATCCTCTTCGGCATCGTCGTTGCCGGCCTTTCCGGAATTGACATCTTGGATTCCTTCGGCAGTATGCGTCGTCTTCACGTCAGGCTCTCCTGACGAACTCGATTCCATGATTTCCATTGCTCTTCCTCTTCCTGCTTTTTCATTCTCTTATCAGATACCCGTCCTTCAGCGGAACGGGCGAAATTTCAGACTTCTCCTTGACCTCGTCGCGGCTCTTGTTGAATCCGTCGTCCGTGAGGTTCTCCGGCTTGAGGCCTTCGAGCTGAGCATATTCGGCATTCTCCTCCGCCTCCTTGCCAGGAAACGGCTTCCCGTTCTCCCATTCCGCCTTCTCCTCGTACTTCTTCGACTTCACGCCACCGCTCTTGAGCGTGTCGAATATCTCCATGATCTGCACCCACGCCGGCTCGTACATCCTAAAGTTGGAAGGTCCGCCGATCGTCCACGGCTGGTCCGTCCCGCACTGCTGAGACGTCCTGAAGCTGAAGACCATTTTTTCAAGCGCCTCCGCGTCGAACCCTGCAGACGCTTCCTTTTCATCTGAAAGGTCGTGCGTCGCCTTTTCGAACTTCGGAAGATACTCTGCCGCGACGTTCGTGCCAATGTCATCCCACTTGACAGGAGCTGGGCTCTTCGATCCCTTTAGTAGAGTAAGCCCGCTCTGGCCGTATATGCCGATTGACCTCGCGATGGCGCTGAACGAACTCCTGTTTACGGCCATCGCCGCGTTGTCGGACGCAAGGTAGATCGTCTTCCCCCTTCCGCGTATCTGCTTGGCTCCTATTGAGATGTTCCCGTCAATGTCCTTGTCTCCGGAAATGATGTGCATGTCCTCGCGCGCCCTGAAGTTCACGCGCTTTCCGTCGATGACGACTCCCTGGCTCTTCGTCCTGATCGTGATTCCGCTCAGTCCGGAGTTTTCCCCTGAAGTGTTTTCGCCGTTCCCCTCCCATGTCCTCACGCCTTTCCCCCTCGACTCGATGATGACGCCTCCTGAGTACTGGCTCTCGTCGCCACCTCCGAGGATCTCCATGTTGCGTGCCGCGCTCAGGCGCACGTCATGCTCAGACGCATGTATGTCAACAGAGTTCTGGGCCTTCTGGACGATGTCGTCTCCGGCTATCGTGAGCTGAGTCTTTCCGGGAAGGATCATGATGTTTCCAGCGCAGGAAAGCTGGATGTTCCCGCCGAGCATGACGATCTCGCTGCCCCACGCGTCCCTGAAGATGAGGCTTCCGTCCTCACCGATGAACACGCCGGCCCTGCGCTTGTCGAACTTCTCGAGCTTGACTGTCTCGCTTCCAGTGAACTTCTCGTCGTACTTGTCCTTCAGCGGCTCAAGCTGCTCCTCCTGCGGGACGTCGTAGTCCGAATAGTCCTGACCGAGACCCTCCGCGCGCGCATACTGGTTCTTGAGGTCGTACGCCTGGCGGTCGAAGAGCTCAAGCTGCCTGTAGGAAGGATCCTCCTCGTTGTGCTCGAACGGCTTGAGCGGCTCCGGCATCTCGTCGATGTCGTGGTCGACGTCAGTCGGATAGCAGTTCCTTACCGGAACAGGTATGCGCCCCGTGCGCTCGATCGCGATCATGCCGGCGGCAGACAGCCTGTACTGCCCGGAAGGGTCGATCGTCTCCCTGCTGACGCCGGCCTCGATCGGGACCCCATCTCCCTGAACCCTTGGCTCAGAACCCTCGTTCGGATCAGGCCTGAAGCAGAACTTTGACGAAAGATGACCAAAGAACCCGGTGAGGTCCTTCATGCGCGGCCTCATCGTCTGGTTCTCTCCGCCGACAGGCTCCTCCGAGTCGTCCGTCCATACCTTCGCGTCTGGCGCGTCTCCTCCAAGCCGCTCCTCCTGGAACATCGCGTAGTTTCGTTCGGACGAGAGGAACCTCCCGTTGTGGAACTCGTGGAAGCTTCCGTGAAGCGTGTTCCGGATGTACTCCTCGCACGTGAGGCGTGCCGCGTTCTTGAGCGCGGAAAGACGAAGCGAAGCGCCTCCTCCGAGAAGCGTTGCGGAGAACATTCCGCCCTTGATCCCGCAGTTGTGCTGGTTAACGCGCGCGAACTCGCCGGGATAGATGTCGGTCGGCCTGAAGTGCGTAGAGATGTGCGTCGAGTTGTCGTACTTGTTGTTGAACGGCTCCTTGAAGCAGGTTATCTTCCTGTCTGCTGTCTTGTCAAGCTGAGTGAAGAGGCGCCGGTGGTACTGGTCAGGGTCGTTGTACATGTCGCCCTTTCCGCCCTTGAACCTGAGCGGATAGGGTATCCGTCCGATGATCACGCCGGCGTTCGCGAACGCAGTCACCTGAAGTACGAGCACGAACTCGCCCTCTCTTGGAGGATGCGTCTCGGAGTATCCGAACGCGTAGGACAGCATCTCGTCGGCGAAGACGCACGTCCAGATGCTGTTCATGCCCGACATCTGGACGCTCGCGCTGTGCGTCTGCGGGTTGTATGTTACGATGAAACCCTGCCGGTAGATCGCCGGATCGCCATACACCCCCTTGTAGAAGCATGTGACACCGAGCGGATCCATGTCTCCGTTCAGCGGAATCCTGTCGGCCACCGATCCTAGGCCTAGCATCGGGAATGTCAGCAATTTAGAACCCATGCGAATATTGTATCAAAATATCGAACGGCCATGAAGAACGGAAAATGGCCTCGGGATCTCTCCCGAAGCCACTCCCCGTTCACTTTCCCGGACGGTTACATGTCGAGGGCGGTGAACGTCACCTGGAAGCCGCTGCCGATCCAGCCGCGGCCGCCCTGCGCCGTGATCTGCACGTTCTGCGTGAAGCAGTTCATGCACTTGACGGTCTTGCCGCCGGCGTCGCACGCGTTTCCGTCGAACTTGATCGACATCTGGTAGCCGCTGCAGTCGTCGCCGGTCAGCTTGAACGCAGACGAAGGATCGCTGCCCTTGGCTATGATCGTCTCGGCCGAGAACGTGCCCTGAGGCTCGCCGATGCTCACCACGCGCTTCTTGCTGAGCGCAGGGACCACCTGGATCTCGCGTCCGAACTGAACCGTCGCGTTGAGCGCGATGAGGGTCGTGCTCCCGACCGTGACGATGCACTTGCCGGCCTTGAGTACGATCGGCTTGCCAGTGTCTGCTCCAAATACGCTTGCCATTTTCTATTCCTCCATTCCTTGAGTTTACACCGTGAGGACGATGTCGATGTTGTTGCACGGATACGGGACTCCGAGCGAGATGGCCACGTCCACGTGGTCCTTCATGAGAACGTTCTGTCTAACGTACTTGATCGACGTCTGGTCCGTGATGAGCTGCGGCCCGTACACGCTGTTGCTCCCGCCGAACTGGCTGATGAGCTGTCCAGCGAGGTTCTCGAGGATCGCCACGAGCTCAGGCGTGATGTTGTACTTGCCGTAGTACGGGCGGAACGTGTCGGCGAACGCGTACGAGATCGAGTCGACGTTCTTCGTGATCGACAGCTCGGCCGTGTTGAGGTTGCCGTCCGGATACGCGGTCGTGATCTGGTGTCGCACGTAGACGAGGTCGCCAGGAAGATCCTGCGCGATGATGAACGTGCCGCCAGATGCGATCAGGTCGAGCTCAGTCTTGTTGTACTTCTGGTACGTGAGCGGGATGTCGTCGATGCCGCGGACGGTGACGTTCGTGATCGGCTGCTGTGGCTCGGTCGCGGAGATGAGGCCGGCGACGGCGCACGCGGCGAACTCGCCGGTGATCATCGTGAGGCCATCCGAGTGGACCGTGTTCGCATCGTACGAGTCCTGGTTGCCAGGAATCGCCGACCTGAAGACCGGAGGGAACACGTTCAGCATGCGGCGCGAGGCCATCGACTTGGAGACGGACGCGACCTTCTCGGCCGACTCGTAGTCGGTGTAGGCGTGGAACGCCTCGATCTTCGCCGGCACGTAGTTGTTCGTGTCCGCCTCGAGGCCCGTCACGTCGATCGTGCCTTCGACCTCGACAGTGTACTTGTTGATCACCGCCGTGACGACATATTCGTCCCAGTCCGTCTCTCCCCACTTGTTCGTGTGCGGGTTGAAATAGATGGTGTCGCCGGCGACCAGCTTGTTGGTCGAGCGAAGGTCGATGTCCGTGTTGCCCGTGACGTTCGACGTGGACTTGACGATTCGTAACTGGTTGTAGTCTGAACCGCCTGTCTCGGCGCCACCGGACTTCTTGAGCGGGATCGCGAAGTACGGATGGCCCTGCATGTTGCTCGCCGGACTCAGCTTCGCCTCGGTCTCGGGGACCTTTGCGGATGCCGCGGCGATTCGCCACTGCTTGACCGTCTTCGTGGACATCTCGAGGACGTGGTTGCGCACGAGCTCGAGGACCGCCTCGTCCTGCGTGGTCGGAGCGAACACGTAGGCGCGGTCGTTCAGCGTCGCGACCTCGAGAACCTCCGAGTAGCCGTCGACGTCGTCGGACGGGACAGCCATGAAGTACACCGGAGGTGCCTCGTCGCCGTCGTCCGTCGCCGCGTTCAGGGCGGCCATGTAGACGCCCATCGCGAGCGGGTTGTCCGGATCGACCGTGCCGAGGCTGCGCGCGACCTCGGAAGCGCCCGTGATGTTGTGGAACGTGTCCGCGTAGTCGGTGAGAAGCTCGCGGTAGGTGAGGTAGAGGTCCGCGAACAGAACCTCGCCGTAGTCCGTCGTGTTGCCGAAGTACGACTGGTCGAGCGCGAAGAGCTTGTTGACTCGGACGCCGTTGAACGTGTCGCCGTCAACCGTGTAGCTGTCCTGCTCCCACTGCCACTTGGAAACGGATGGATTCGCCTCCGCGAGGTTCTTGCGAGTGAACTCGACTCCGCTCAGAACGTCGACGAGGTTCGCCGTGACCGTGTTGCCCTCGACCGGAATCGCGTCTTCGATGGTGACGAGCGTACCGGCCGCACCTTCGTAGGACGAATCCTCGTCGAGGTTCCACTGGGACGCGGAGTACTTGACGTCCGCGATGCGCGTGATGAACTTGTTGACGGCGGTCTCGGCCCCGATCTTGTAGGAGACGACGAGATAGTCGCCGACCGCGAGGTTCTTCTTGAGACCCGTGGCGCGCTGGACAGGGTCGCCGTTGAAGTCATAGTCGAGGTACGCGGCCGAGAAGAGCAGCATCGTGTAGCCGCCGTTCGTCGCGAGCTTCGACGGCTGGACGTTGACTTCCGGAAGCGTCGCCGAGGTGAGGTCAAAGAGCTTGACGACGACGTTGTCGCCGAAGAGCTTCGTGTATCCCTTGTCGACCTTCCTGTCGTCGAGGACGGAAGGATATTTCTCGGTCATCTGGGCGCCGTCATAGAGTCCGAGCTTCGTCTTCGGCTTCTCAGACTCGTCCGAGTAGCGGTGAAGCTCGTAGTTTGGGCCGAAGATGAACGCGGGCTGCTCGCGCTCGATCGAAGTCGGCGTAGTCGTCATGTTCTGGTCTACCGTGACCATCGGTCTCTGATATGCCATTTTACTCCTTCCGGGCGTTGCCCGACTTTTCGGATGATTTGTTCATGTGAAAATTATACCAGATTTCTTTTCATGCGTCTAAAGGGACGTCTTTCTCGGCAGCCATGTTCCCGAACTCTATCTCGACGCTGCCTTCTCGGACGTCGACGTTAGTACCCGTGATTCTCACTCCGCCTATTGGATTCCCGTTCTCGTCCATGTTCTGGGATCCGAAATCAACCATGGAAACCGCCTTGAGGATCGGAGTCTCGAACTTGACGTCCCATGCGTCCGTGAAGTCGAACTGGACCGCGACGACCGAGACGTATTTCCCCTTTCCTGCGGTCTGTGCCTGCTCCTTCTGCTGACGTGGAATCCTCCCGACGACCGCGAAGTGTTCGAAGCAGTATTCTTCGCAGATCGGATCCTGAAGTGACGAAATGTAGTTCTCCGTGTTGTCAGCTAGCGAGCAAGCCGCGCCTGCCTTGTCCGACACGTGGACGATCTGAGCCACGCAATGTCCCATCCTCTCGTAGTGACGCTCCCCGTCGTGGCTCATCGTCAGCCTGGCCTGCTGGTCCATAGTCGGGACGAAATCGTACTTGATCTCCCCGAGGCTCACGAATATGGCCGGCGTGAAGTCTGGCCTCTGGTCTTCCCAACGCAGCTCCGTGTCGATCCAGAGCTCGGTCTTCTGCGAATCAGCCTTCCAGACAACGTCAGGACATCCGAAAGTACGTCCCTTCTTCTCCGAGTACATCATTCTGAGGATCGTCACGAATATCGAGTAGAGCACCTGCGAGTTCTTCCTGAGTTCGCAGATGTGCTCGACGCCTCCAAGGCGCGTCCATGGCTGCACCTCTGCCTGCGACACGCCTTTTTCAGACGGATCCTGCTGGCACTTCCTACTCTTCATCGCATCCCTCAAAGTCAGGCTCTCCGATTCGGTAGATCGAGTCGCTGAGAGGAGCCTCGTCGAACCCGATGCGCTGCAGGCAGGCGACGCGGCGAACCTCTGACACGACGCTTGCGATCCCTACGACGTACCTCTTGTCCTGGGACTTGTCGATCACGACGTCGCCCTTCTTGAGAACCGGGTTTCCGATAGCCAGGGCCTCGAACGTTCTTGTCTCGTGAGTACCGTCGTTCGAGTTCATCTTCGTATGGGCCGTGTCCGGAGAGAAAGACAGCATCATGCGGTGAGGCCCGAAGTAGGCCGGATATCGGCCTGTTCCGAAGCACTTTTTGCAGTGCGAGTCCCTCACGTCGCCGGTCACGGGGTCGATGCAGTATGTGCATTTCGGCCCGAACGTCGAGCGTATGTACACATCGCACTCGACGCCGGCGAGGACGCGCGCGCGAAGGGCCTCGCGGCGCATGATCTCCCTTGCGAGAAGGTACTCTCGCCTCGGAAGGTCGCCATAAGGCTGAATTACCGGAGAAAAGTACCTTCCCGCTGAAGTGCGCAGCTCAACCCTGAAGTACAGGACGTTCGACTTTCCGTATAGGTTCTTCCCGCCCTCGTCACGCCATGCTATGACGTTGACGAGCTCAGGAGAGATCGTCTCCCACGGGCCATCGTCTGTAGGACACTTCTGCACGGAGAACGTCCACGGAGCCGGATCGTTGAACCCGCCTGCGATCTCCCACGAATACAGGAACCCGCCGAGGTAGTTCGGCGAGATCCTGAACGCGTAGAATGGAGACGCTGAAGGCATTATGGCTGCTGCTTCAGTTTCTGGAGCTGCTCGAACAGCATCTGCTGCTGTTCCCTGTATTCCTGCATCCTGCGGTTGATCTCGCTGATCTGCTGCTCCCTCGTCATGATCTGCGCGCCGGAAGGAACTCCTTTCCCGCCGAAGTTGAGCGCAAGATAGTCGGATAAGCCCTTATTCCCTATGCCCTTGAGGAGCTTCTGGAGATACTCCTGCTGCTTTCCGACCTCGGCCCGCATCTCGTCGAGCTGTTCAGGTGTCATCTTCGTGATGTCGATCTTTCCGTCGCGAAGCATGCGGGCCGCCTCGGTTGCCTTCCTCGCCTTGCCAAGCTGGGACTTGAGCTTCTTGATCGAAGACGCGTCAGACTTCCTGCCGGCCGTGAGGTCAGCGATCTGCTTGTTCAGGCCGCCGACCATTCCCTCGTGGGCCTTTGCCGTGGCAGCCGTCTGCGCCTCGTGCTTTGCTGCGAGGTCGGCAAGAGCCTTCGCCTTGTCGGCGTCCCTGGCTGAAAGCATTCCCTCGTACTTTTTCGTCGAATCCGCAAGGGTCTTCGCCGCGGCAGCCGCGTCAGACTTCCTGCCGGCCGTGAGGTCAGCGATCTGCTTGTTCAGGCCGCCGACCTGCTCGTTGTGCTTAGCCGTGGCAGCCTCTATTTCGGCCTTGCTTTTTGCACCGGCCTCTTCGAGGGCCTTGGCCTTGTCGGCCTTCATGGACTCGGCAAGCTGCTTGTTTCCTTCGCTGGAACCGTAGAGCGCTCCTCCGAGTCCGCCGATGCCAAGACCCGCGAGCGCGCCCCTTCCGGCGCCGAATCCGAACAGCTTGCCGGCAAGAGCGCCGGCGCCTGCGCCGAGACCGCCTCCAACAAGGCTTCCGACGAGCGGCTTGTAGTTCGGGTCGATCTCGTTCCACTTCTGCTTGGCCTGCTCGATCACGCCCTTTACGCTGTCCCATATCCCTCCAGACTGGGCCTCCTTGCGCATCGGGACGACGAGCTCGTAAAGGGCGTACGGATCGACGCCCTGCGCCTCCGCCGCCTTGCAGAAACCCTCGACATAAGACTGCTTGCTCATTTCTTATCCTTGTTTTTCTTTTCCTGTTCAGCTTCGTCGCGCTCACCCTGGGAACGGCCCAGACGCTTGAAATAGTCGTACGTCCCCGTGCCCGGCACGAGGTACTTCATGAGTATGGATCCCTTGTCCGACTCGATCTGCTCCTGCTTCGACCTACGGCGCTTGATCGCGGAGGCGATCATGGCGGCGATAGTTGCGGCACCTGCCACTCCGGCGCCCAGATACGCGCCCGTGCTTGCGCCACCACCAATGTCGCGGCCCTTGTTGAGCGCGTTTTCGACGAGCGCGCCAGCGCCGGCCCCGACGCCCATGCTTGCGAGGACGGACGTGGCCGGGCCGATGTGCTCGGCTATTGCATGTGCGACAGGCCGCGCGCCTTCGTTCTTCTTGTCCTTCTCGATGTCGCGGAGCTCGCGCTTGACCTGCGTCTTGATGCGGTTTGCGAGACGGTACGAGCCGACTCCGGGTATCACGGCCGGCCATACGCTCTTCTGTTCGTTGTCCTCGTCCGATACAAGACCGGTCACGTACCCGGCGTTGTTCGCGAGGATCGCCGCCAGCGGATTCACGTATCCAAGCGCGCGCGTCGACAGCCTTCCGAGGACGAAGTCCGTGGGCGGAGAAGCCTGCGCGAGTTTCTCGAGTGCTGAGATGTTTGCCATGATTTTTACCTTCTATTCCTTGTGTACGGCCTTTTCCTTGAGTCCGAGCGTCAGCTCGCCCATCTGCTTGAACACGTTGCGGAGACGGTCCTCCATCTGGACCATGTCGTCGTTCCCGTAACGCTGGTTGAAGTCCTCGTGCTTCCAGTAGAACAGGAAGAGGATTCGCCCAAGCCTGTCGATCGTGTCCATGAAGTCTGGGATGTAGGAGTCGACGACGCTCGCCGTGTCGTACACCTTCGCGAGGCCGCCGATCGCCGCCTGGTCGAACACGTGCCTCTGTCCTGCGGCGGCGGCCTCCTCGGCAAGCCGACGGGCCTCCTCGTCGATCGGAAGGGCGCCGTTCATCGAGTCGTTGTGCTCGTCAGGATACGCGTCCTGACCCATCGTGCGCTCCATCTCGCCGCCGATGTTGATCCCGCGCGTCATGCCGCCCTCCGGAGGAAGGCCAGGAACGCCGGTGAACTGGCCCTGCGTCATGTCGACGTACGGGGACTGGTACACGGGGATTCCCGAGTACGGGTCGATGGACGGAATCTGCTCGAGCGGAGCCGGCATCGCCACGTTGACGAGGTTGTCCTGAGCCTTCTTCTCCGTCTTTCCGGAATCGACGAGCCATGGAACCTTGACGAGCAGCCTGACGCTTCCTTCGGATGCGACCTTTGACAGGACGGAGAACGCGCGACGAGGACGGAGTCCGAACCTCGTGACGAGATCGACTGCGGCGGCCTTGTAGCCCATCGGGCCATGAGCCTTTGGAGCTCCGTCGACCTTGAACGTGTAGTCGACTCCGTCCGACGCGACCTTGATGCGCTCGATTCCCTCGCTGCGCATCTCCTCGAGGATGTCGATCGCGCTCGCGAACGTGTACTTGGACTTGAACTCGGCGTACTCCTTCGCGAACTTTGCCTCGCGAACCTGACGGTCTTCCGGCTTCTCGTTCTCGACGTATGGAGCCCAGCGCTTGGCGACCTTCAGCTCGAGAGCCTTCCAGTCCTTCGGGATGATGATTCCTGCGCTCGTCTTCTTCGGGAGTCCGGAGAACGTGCCGACCGTTATGAAGTCCCTGTCAGAGCAATCCTCGCAGCACGGAGCGTCGCAGCGCATTCCGTTTCTGTCTCTCCGCCCGTCCTTGTCGTGGAACTTGTCTCGCAGGTCCCAGTCCATGAACCCGTAGCTCTCCTCAAGCCCCGAGCTGTTCGGCGTCGTGATCGTGCAGTCGGACACGTATCCGGTCCCGAACCTGACGTGGTCTCCGTCCGACAGGACGAACTTGATTCCGAAAGGACCGGCCGCGTTTCCGTTCTCGTCTATGAACAGATAAGGTTTCGGGTCTCCGTTTCTTTCGGAAGAACCGATCTCGATGTCTGAAATCGGAATTGCCTTGTCGTAGAGCTTCTTCAAGTCGTCGAACTTGTCGTCGTCGGCCGGGTCCTCACCGAACTCGGTAGTCATGACGGAACGCGGGCAGGCCTCGGCGAGGACGTTTCCGTCGTCCTCGAACACGACGAACGTCATGTCCTTTCCGCAGCAGGGAGACATGACCGAATTGAGCAGTATGCCCTCCCGAGAGACGCCGTCCGACATCATGAAATTGTATCTGCCCACGCCGTCCGGCGGGTTGAACCGGTGCTCGAAGTCGACGAGAGCCTTCTCGTCAGTCACCTTGGACACCTCGTCGTCATTGCGCGAATCATCGATCGTGAAGTCGCGCTCGACGATCTGGCGCGCGTTCTCCTCGACCGTGAGAGGCTTGTCCTCCTCACCGACGTCTGATGCCGGAACGTCCTGAGACGCCTTGACGAGGCCTTCCGTCGAGTCCACGATCCTGACCTTCGGCTTCGACGCCGCGATCTTCCTCATGCGGTCGACGTGGATGGACGCGTTGACGAGCTTGTCCGTGAAGATCGCCTCCGCGTCCTTGTAGAGCGAGAGGAAGGAGTTCGCGAAATCAACGTCGTGAAGGGTCTTGAGGAAGCTCGACATGCATTCAGGGCCTCCGACCTTCTCCATGAAGTCCTTGACATACTTGGACTCGGCCGACTTCTCGACGTTTCCGTTACTCACGGCGCCCGAAAGCATCTCGTTGAACGCCGCGTCAGAGAGTAGCTTTGCAGTAGCCTCCTTGACGTGCTCCCAAGCCTCTGCAGGAGACCACGGAGACGCATCCTCGGCGATCTTCCCGAGCGCCGTCTGAGGACGCTGCACGAACGTGAGGTCCGGGTTCCTCATCGTGTCGCGAACGTCGTTGTTCGCCGGCGAACCGATGCGGATGGAGTGCTTGTTGACGATGTAGTCGATCCACTTCTCGGTCAACGGGACGAACTGGTTCGTCTTCTTGTTGAGGATCATGTCGACGCCGCGCACCTGGTTGTTCAGGAAGAAGCACGGGATGTAGTAGAAGTCGTCGTCGACCTTGTAGCCGAAGATGCCGACGGCCTTCGACCCGTCCTCGTTCCTGTCGACCACCTCGAATCCGAGCATGTATGGAACAAGAGCCGGCGCGCGGTCCTGCACGAACTGGTATGCAAGCGACCCGAAATCGTCCTCGAACTGACGCTGGTTCGCGGACTCGGGAGCCTGCATCTCGTCAGGGTTGCCGGTCTGCGGAGACTGCCCCGGCTCCGGCGGCATTCCGCCAGGAGGCGCGCCTTCCGGCATCCCCGCCTGCGCTTCCTTGAAAAGGATGTTCTCGCGCCCAACATGAGGGCGAATCTTCAACGAATCGAAAGTCGGACGTGACATTGTGTCTCCTTTGTCATTTCTCTCTTATTATATCATATTAGCCGCCCTTGTTTCGCTTGATGTGGACGGACAGCTCTCCATCGTCTATTTTGACGATCAGGTATCTTGTCTGCTCTGAAGGAACGCTGAAGTAGCTGTCTGGATGCGGATTTGATGTTCTGTTGTAGACATACTTGTCAGAATCGTGCTTCGAGTCATACGTGACGTCTGCCTTTACGTCGAAATACGGATTTCCGCTGTCCCATGTAGTATAAGGCTTTGGCCCAGGCCTCCCTCCTCCATTCCACTCCCTTAGAGGAGGGTTTATCATGAAAACGGCCTTTGCGTTCGTATGGCTGCTCGTGTTGCAGTCTGACGATTCCCCGATCGAAAGCGCGAGCCAGAAAGTTGTCGTCCTGACGTGTCCCTTGTCCTTTTTCTTCATGCTGACAAGCGTGCAGTTCGTGCATGTCGGACTATTAACCACAGGGCCTGCCTCTGTATGGACCATGCTCCATCCGTAGCACGTGTAAGTTATGTTGAACTTGTGCGTCACCTTCACGATGATCGGGTGGCACTTGAATCCTCCGGACTGGCTTACATACTTCTCGGGGCACATCTGCTACGCCCATCCCCATCCGAGGTTCGCGTTCAGCTCGCGCTTCTTCGTCCGGATCATGTGAAGGTACTCGTCCCTCAGCCTCGCCGCGGCCTGGTCGTACTGACCGGCCTTATCCTGGTCGTTGACAGAAGTACCGCCTGCGTTGATCGCGAGGCTGTTGCGCCTGTACCTGTGCGCGGCCATCGACAGAAGGTTCGATGCGACGCCGAGAAGGAGGATAGACCGATAAGGGAACTCGTCGTCGTCCATCCTGTAGATCTCCGGCGGCGTGTCGTTCCAGCGGTCGACCGTGATGTTCATGGCCGTCCGTATCTCCTTCGGCGTGAACTCGAAGTCGTCGAGGAGGAGATTCGCATCGGGATCCGTGTCCCTGAGGAAGATGCGGACATCCATGTCGGTCATCGCGCAGTCGTTCCCGACAGGCTCGACCTTCTTCCCGTTCCTTCCTGTCACATTTCCCGCCATCAGTCGGCCCCCTTCGGATAGGCCCCTCCGGGGCCAGCTGGCGTTCCTGCTGAATCAGACGCGTTCTGCCCGCTTGACCCGCGGTTGAGGATCACGTTCGGATTTGCCTGCGTAAGAGATCTCCAAAGCGAGCTGTTCGGTATGCCGAGAAGCGACTGGATTCTTTCCCAAAGGAGGCTTCCCGCGTTCGAGAGGTAGTTTCTGTCTGGGCGTCCGTTCCTTCCGGCGTCAGCACCGAGTAGGAACGCGCCTATTCCGATTCCTGTCGGAAGCGCCCATCCCTTGTTCCGGCTCCACCAGGTGTCTCCCTCGTCTTCATCGTCGTCGACGATCTTGACGCGCGGCCTCGCCTCCTTGCACAGGCGCTCGGCCAACGCCTCTGCGTCCTTCTCCTCCATGCCGTGGTCGCGCGCCGCGCTCATCGCGCCGGCCGCGAACACCTCTTCCAGGTCAAGTTCCTTCATCTGATCGCCTCCTTGGTAAAGATTCAGGCGGGGTCGGGACAACAGCCCGGCCCCGCCTGCTCTCGACTCGCCCAGCTAAGGGCGCGCGTCGATTCCTCACGAAGAGGATCCGCCGACCAGCTCGTTGTACTTCTCCAGGCCGTCGGGCTGCATCGAGCCCTTGAAGCAGGCAAGCGCCATGCCGGCGATGTTGCCGAAGGAGAAGCCGCCCAGCCAGTAGCTGAACCACGTGATGAAGAACGCCTCCTTGTTGAGGTACATCGTCCAGTCGGTCAGCGTGTAGTTGTGGCCGAGGAACGACGGCTCCGCGAAGAAGTACACGAAGCCCTCCGGGACGAGGTTGTTCTTGATCGTGGACACGGCCTTGATGCCGAAGAGCGACGTCTCGGTGAGGCCGTTGAGGAAGAAGTCCTGCGCCTTGTCGCCGCCGACTTCCTGACGGTCGAGCTTGAGGATCTCGCGCAGCGTGTTCTCATGCGCCAGCATGAGGTAGTTGCGCGCCACGAACTTGCCGTTCTCGTTGCCGCGCGGCAGCATCTTCGTCGCGTCAACGAAGTTCGAGCGGTTGAGCTCGTCGTTGAAGTCGATGAACTGCAGCTTGCGGGTGACGGGGTGCACGGTGCCGGGACCGTCCTCGGTGTTCGTCACGATCGAGTTCACCGTCTCGATGAACTTGCGGTCGTGCGTCGCCATGCCGTCCTTGATCGAGTTGTCGGTCAGGATCTTGCGGATCGGGTAGTCGTAGGTGCGCAGCTGGTCGATGTCCTTGGTGAACTTCGGCGTAACGATGCGCGCCATCGGCGTGATGTACCGCGAACCGGTGATGATCTCGCCCTCGGGGACCGTCTCGAACGGCACGTACTTCGCGCCGGGCGAATCAGGCTCGAGGTCGTCGATCACGATCAGGTCCTCGGTCATGGTCTTCGTGAGGCGCTCGTTGCCGATCGTCTCCGGAGGGAGGATCTTGTTCGCGAAGGAACCTTCACGGATCTGCGTGCGGGTCACGTCGGAGGCCGCCTGGGCGACCTTCTTGATGTTGCCGTCCCTTCCTTCGCCCTCCTTGAGCATCTGGAAGAGGTTGGCGTCGATCATCTGCTCTTTTGCGTCCTTGTACATGTCGAACTCCTTCCTTACACGGCGGTCTTGAAGCGGATGACCGTCTTGGTCGCGCCGGTGCGGATCGCGAGACGCTGGTCGGTGCCGTTCTTCGGAACCGCGATGGCGTTGTTGATCCAGCGGTCGGTCGGAACCGCGGTGACGTAGCCGACGATGAAGTCGGTGCCCTCGACGCCCTTCGTGAGCACGCCGTCGGTGCCGGCCTTGAGCGGATCGCCGATCGCGTACGTGGCGTTGCCGTCGAACACGGACGTCTCGTACTCGCCGTCCTGGGCGAGGTCGATGCCCGTGATGGCTGGAACGCCGCCCTTCGGGTCGAACGCCGTGCCGGCGAAACCGGCCGTCGGATCGGTGTAATCCTGGAGAGCCACGTACAGGAGCTTGTCGGTGTTACCGGCAGGCAGCTTCCACACGGGCTTGCCGTCGGTGTCGGAACCGAGGGCCACGATGGAACCCCGCTGGATCGTCGTGACGCCTTCCGCTACCGGAAGGGTCTTGTCGACCTGCGCGAGGCTGGGGTAAGACCCCTTGACTGGGCTGAACCATCCCATTTTCTTTTAACCTCTTGTTTGGTTTTGGTTGTCTGTTTCTGGACCTTCCCGTGCGTCAGTCCACGTATCCCGACCCCCGGCGTTCGCCGAAGATCAGCTTAGACCACGGATCATCGACGCCTCGGGAGGAAGGGAATTCGGAAGCGCTGCCGAGAGTGGGCGCGGAGATGTTCTCCGCCATCTTCTCGACCAGGTCCCAGACTCCGCTTGGATCCTCCGCGACTTTGCTGACGAACTCGTCAACCTTGTCGTTTTCGATCGCGCCGCATCCGGCCAAAACCTTAGCGGCGTGCGCGGCCTTCTTGTTGAAGCACTCACGGGCCTCAACGAAATTTTTGAGTTTGCTCTTCGTCTCCCCGATCTCAGCCTCTGCCTCAGCGAGCTTTTCCGTAGTGCGCTTCGCGAGGCTGCAAAGGTCGAGGATGCGGGCCTCCTTCTGAAGCTCCTTGGCTTCAGGAGGAAGACCGCTCTCAATCTTGGTGTTTGCGCCCATGGAACTGCACCTCGCCGTTACTTGGCCTGAGCCTGGGACTGACGCTCGACGACGTATTTCGCGAGGAGAGAAGGGTCGACGCCCATCTCCTCTGCCTTCTTGCGGAAGCCCTCGATGTACTTCGTCTCGGATTCGTCGGCAGGCTTGGCCGCGGCAGCCTTCTTCTCGGCGACCTTGGCCTGAAGGATGGAGGCCACCTTCGCCATCACCTTCGAGCCGGGCGCAGGTGCCTGAGCGGCGGCGCGCTTCTCGATGATCTTGGCGGCGACCTTCTGGATCGTGTTCTGGCGGATCTGTTCCGAAGCGGCCTTCATCGCGGCCTCTGCGTCGGCGGCGCCCTGCGCCTCATCCTGAGCGTCCTTGATCGCGGCCTCCGCATCTGCAGCACCCTGAGCCTCGGCATCGGCTGCGCCTGCGTCTGCGGCAGCGGCGCCTGCATCGGCAGCTGCGGCGGACGAATCCGCGGCGCCGCCCTCGACGGCTGCTGCGATCTGCTGGGCCTGCTCCGGAGTGATCTCGCCGCTCTCAAGACCCTGAGCGATGATCTCGGCCGCCTGGTCCTCGGTAGGACCGGCAGCGCCTTCGTCGCCTGCGATCTCCTCGACAAGCGCCTTCGCCGTGTCTGGATCGAGCTCGCCGGACGAGACGAGGTCGACGATCGCCGTCGCAAGCTCCTCCTCCGTCACGTCATCTGGCATCTCAGCGGCACCCGCATCGGCACCGGCATCGGCAGCGGCGGCTTCCGCTGCGCCGGCGTCGGCGGCTGCGGCGCCGGCATCGGCTGCGGCGGCCTCAGGAGCCACGCCGGCTGTCAGCATCGCGTTGTCGACGGCGGCCTCGGCGGCTGCGGGGTCCATGCCCTGCTCCTGCGCCTCCTTGATGCACGCGGCCTTGATGAGCGCGCGAGCGGCCTCTGGAGTGAGCGCCTCCTCCTTCTTGCCGGATGCCTGCTTGATGACCTTCTCGGCTGCGGCGCGACCGTTCGCGAAAGCGACCTGCGCGGCCGCGAGCTTGGCGATCGTCTCGTCGTCGAGCTTGATGACGTTTTCAGGGCTGGCCTTCTTCTCGCCGCCCTTGCCGTCATTGCCATCGTCCTTCTTCTCTTCCTTATTCGCAGGAGCCGCGGCAGGAGCAGGCTTGGCCGCAGGGGCCGCGCCGCCTCCGCACTGGGCCTGCTTCTCGGTCTTGAGATCGGCGAGAAGGTCCTTGACGAGTCCTACGAGCTGGGCGTTCGCGACCTTCGCCGTCAGGGCGTCGTCCGTGATGAGCGGCTTCTTCTCAGGGTTCTCGAGAGGCTGGTCCATCTCGAGCTTGCCCTCGTTGAGGGGCTTCGCGTCGCCGCCGTTCACGGCCCCCTCTGCGGACGTGGCGCCGGCAGGCTGGCCCTGCGCGACCTCCGGATTCGGCTTCTTCGCTTCAGCCGGAACCTTAGCGTCATGCTCGGAACCCGGCATTGAATCGACACCGGCAAGGGCTTCTGGATCGGCCGCGAGCGTCTCGTTCGCCACCTTTTCCATCGCCTTGAACTTGTCGATGAATTGCTTCATAACCACTGCCATTTTGACTCCTTGTCTGTTAGTCGATTTTTTTCGTTTTCCTTGCCTGCGCCGTCGGTCGCCGGCTTGTACATCGCGTACTTTTCGGCTAACTTGGCTGACACAGATAAATGATACACAATTTCTTCCGCCATGTCAAAAGACCTCAATTTCCTCTTATGTCCTGTGCTGCTGAGACGAACACGACGTCGTCCTCGTCAAGCGACATGCCGCACTTCCCGTCCATCACGGCGCACAGGGCTGCGACCTTGTACATGGCGTACTTCCTCGCGAGCTTCCTCACGACCGACTCGTCAACCGATCCGGCTGACTTGACCTGCGAAGGGGCACCGAACGAAGGTTCTGAACCGGACGCCATCG
This sequence comes from Kiritimatiellia bacterium, assembly GCA_017405115.1. The sequence goes on along the minus strand of JAFRBA010000118.1, from coordinate 136,703 downwards.
CCTCCAGTACGCTCGTCACGGCGTCGTCAGTCCCGAATCCCCTCGCAGCAGCGGACTTTAAGAGGTCGAACGCCAGCCCTCGGGAGACGGGGGGGTGAGGATCCCAGGAGGGACTGGCGTCGAACCTTGAATCGTTGCAGAAATCCGCGCAGGAGGAAGTGTCAACTGCCTCTCGTATGACAGACGAAGCCGCCTTCTCGACATGCGGAACGTAATCCTCGACGATCTTGAAGTCAGGGCCAAACGCATACTTGAACAGCGAATGCGCGTCCATGACAACGCCGGCGTCTCCGAGGGCAGAGAATGCCACATGAGGATCATACTCGCGCAGGCGTGACAGGGTATCGTCGTCCACGCGTGCGCCGGCAAGCTTCCTGAGCTCGAAGCGGTACTTGTCCTTCCCTTCGGGCCTCGTCTCTCCCGACAGCCACGACTCGCACTTCGCGTACGCCTCTGCAAGCTTCTTCATGAAGCCAAGCTTGCGCTTTGCCCTGTCAGACTCGATCGCAAGATCGTCCGGGAGCGTGTAGCCCTCTACCTGAGCCTGCTTTACGGAGCTGTTGATCGTAAGATCCTCTGGCATTCCGGATGCAACCTTCAGATTCCATGCGATGCGGTCTGCCGGACGTCCGACGAACGAGATGTCAAACCACTTCGGATGGTCGTTGTACGTCCCGATCTGAGTGCCGTCTTCTGCGATCTTCCCGAGCTCCCACTTGATGTGGTCGCACTCGCCAGGACCGCCTGGACGCTCACGAATTGAATTACAGACGCTGCAACGGTCGTTTGGAACAGTACAAGCCATGCTGAAGCTGACCTCACCGGTCTTCTCGAGCCTTTCAAGGTGGTCGTGCGCCTTCTCGTTGTCGGCCCAGATGTAGAGTTCGATCCGGTGCATGTCCGGATTGTACGCCGCAGCCTTGATCTGGCCGATGGCTTTTTTCGGATCCTTGTTGCGGTGATGCTCGAACACATGGCCGTGCTTGACGAACGTGGGATAGTACGTCTCGCAGGCCTTCTTCGTGAACAGGTCGCCGTTTCTGTTCATCGGGTAGGCATCCGAGTCGCCGAGGGCTACGAGGTGGATTCCGGTCATGCCCTTCGGCGGCTTCATCTCCTCGTACTCCATGTGGAATATGGTCGAGGCCTGCTTTCCGAGCTCGGAAGCGGACTTGACGACCTCTCCACCGACCCCTACGGTCGAGCTGATGTCGGACGAGTATGTGACCTTTATCATCGACATGTTCCGGTCCCTCTACTTCCTCTGATCCATCAGCGCCCTCTGAAGCTCGACATTTTGCTGGATCTTGTCGAGTTTTCTCTGTGTCTTGTAATAGTCAACGATAGAATTTCCGCCAATTCCAAGGCCAACGAGGCCTGCAAGACCTATGCCTGCTCCATATCCGGCCCTTCTTCCGTAAATGCGCTTGTTTGGATTTGCGACAGGAGCCTTCCTGGCCTGCTCTGCCTGTATTTGGGCCCTTAGAGTTGCAGCGTCTTCGACTGGTGCGCCGCCCTCCGCGTTCGCCTTTGCGATTTCGTCAAGCGCTCTTGCCCGTTCAACTGCAGCGCCTCTCGCGTTACGCCCACCAGACGTCCTTGCCGCATCCACAGCCTCTTGGGCCGCCTCCCTTGCGACATCGCCAAGGTCCCTGTTCACGCCTGCACGACGTCTCAACTCGGCTTCTGATGCTTGAAGCCTCCTCTGCAAATCCTGTATGTTATTGTTTGCCGAATCGATTACGCTCTGGTCTGGCTGGATTGTCTGAGGTGCGTCCTTCCATTTCAGGAACTGGTCAAGGCCGAACCTTGCGCCGCCATAGGTAGCGAGTCCAGAGAGCCCTGTTGCCATCGCCCTTGTCATGGGGAACCCCTCGTAATCCTCCATGGCCTTGTCAAGGTCGAATACTGGAACAGGCGGCGCCTTTGGCTGAGGAGCGACTTTGGCTGCCGGAGCGGCTTGAGCTCCTGGAGCGACTGGGGCGGCCGGTTTTGCCTGTGCCGTCTTTTCTCCGTTCAGGTTCTTTCCGAGAAGATACCCGCCATAGGCACTCGCTCCGCCTGCGGCTATTGGGGCCAAGGTGGCGAGGAGCCTGTACCAGATCGACTTGTTCTTCCTGTCGGAGTCTGGATCTCCGTCGAACAGGGATGAGACGAGCGAATGCCCGATGAGTCCTGCTCCGCCGGCCGTTGCCCACGGGAGCCAGCTCTTCATGTCCCCGCCGGACTCCTCCTTTTTCCTCTTTTCCTCCTCCTTGACGATCTCCTTGGCCTTTTCTTTCGCGGCCTCCGCGACCTCACTGCGCTGAACGTCTCGATTCAATTTTGTCGAATCGAAATCAGTGACTTCGTAGTTTTCTCCGGGCCTCACGAGTCTCCCGTCGAAAGTCACATAGGTTTTTGCCTTCTTGAACATGACGTCTCCTTCTTAAATGTTGTCGAAAACCTCTTCGGTCGGAAGCGAACGAGCCTTCAGCCTGAGCGCGGACATAACTTCTGCGATCTGCTGCTTCAACGCAGTCTTCCAGGCCTCTCCGACTGCGATCGCCTCGCTACACCCTCCCTCGTAGTCCCTCGAGTCAAACCCGAACGCGAACGGGAATCCGTGCAGGACGCGTATCATCTGGTGCCCGAACTCCTTGGTCTTCTGTGCCTCGTCGTACGTGTAGGACACTGTGCCTCCGCAGTCGATCTCCGGCTCGCCGTACTGGCACATAAGCCTCATGTCGTCCTGACTGAAGTCCTCCGTGTTGACGACGATGCGGAACACCGCGTCGTCCATGTTCTCGAAAATCCTGATCTTCATCCTGCGGCCTCCGTCAGACGTTTGAATCCTTGATCGAGCTGTCCATGTGCGTGAGCCTGTCGACGTTCGCGAGCGAGACTCCTTTATCCACGTCGGCTATCACCTTCGCATCGTTCGGGGATATCGCTACGGAATTTACAGAGCTTCTTAGGAACGACCTGACCTGAGCCTTGTCGAGCGAGACGCGAGGAGATGTCATGACCATCGTCTTGTACGCCTCGGTGACGACGTTCGGATCCGCATCACGGATGATCGGGTCGTTCGACATGAGGTCGGCCAGTATGATCGACCTCCTGACGTTCATGATGCGCTTGCGCTCGTTGTCGATCCCCTGGCCCTTCCTCAGGGCCTCGATAGACTCGTCGAACTTAGGCATTGGTATGGCCATGCCAAGATTGATCGCCGCGTCCTTCTCGAGGTCCTCTGCAAGCCTTGCAACGGCTTCTGAGTCCACCCCGGACTCCCTCAGCATCTTCGCGATCTTGACGCAGACGCCGGCGTCGTCACCTGAAACCGAAGATCCCGCGACGGGGTCGTCTTCAGGTTCCTTCGGAGAAGCCTGCTTTGCGACTCCTCGGAACATGTCGGCGACAGTCTCCTTCTTTCCGCCATTGAGAAGCCCGACGGCGTCGAGCATCTCGTTCTCGGCCTCGGCGGCCTTTGACATGTAGAAGTCTCGCTTCCTCTCGTACTCCGGTATCGCGTCGATGTTGGACTCGACCTCCTCAGCGGTCTTGAGCAGGTCTTCCACCTTTGACGAGTCGAACACGTTCATTTTCGAGAACCTGCCGCCGGTCGACTCGGCGACCTTCGTGCTGTACTCGGACACGCTCGAAACTGCCTTCTCGTGTTCGCACGCGGCCTTGAACATGTCTGCCAGGTCCGGATCTGCGTAAGGGGACTCGATGGCCTTCGCGATCTTTATCGCCCCTCTTTCGATCTCGATCCGAAGGTTCCGCACGACGTCGTCTGCTGCGGACGCGGCCGACTTGAGCATGTCGATTTTGCCGGATATGATCTTGTACAGGCTCCGCTGCGAGACCTTCAGCTCGTCAGGCTCTGCGTCATCCGGCGCGGAAGCGGCCTTTACGACAGAATTGACTCCTGCGGCTCTCGCCTCAATCGTCTCGTTCGTCTTTTCAGGAGACGTACCGTAGAACGAGTAGTCGGCCACCATCGGAACGGAAGCGGCCTTCTGCACGCCGCATTCACCGAAAAGCTTCCTGATCACGTCTTCCTTGCTGGCAAGCTCGCACGAACCAGTTGGATCGCTTGCGTCCTTCTCCTTGTTGAGCGCTGCGAGCGTATTGAACATCTCGACAAGTCTCTCTGCCTGCTTTTCGTTGAAGTCCCAAGCCTCAGCAGCGCACGTAACCGCCATGTTTGCGCTCATGCCGCCGTTATAGTCGGCGGCAGCGGTCTTGAGCGCTTTCATCAGTTTTTCCTTGATCATAGGCCGTTGAGAACCTCCAGAATCGAAGTGTTTTCTTTCTTCACAATTATATCGTATTTGACAATTGTCCGCAATCGAAAGACTACTTTGCGATGACCTGCCTCCACATCGGTATGAACCCACCGACATTCGTCTTTCCTGTCAGGTCCCTGTACTTGTTCCAGTGCTCCCACTTTTGCGAGGCCGGAAGAAATGGAGACTGAATCGCGTCGATCTCGCCCTCTATGGAACGCGCATTGTCGTCCGCTCTCATCCTGTATTCTTCCAAGGCTCCGTCGAGACCCAGGTTCCTGCTCCTTCCAGCAGTATGCGCGCTCATTGCGGCATACGGTGTTGGAGAGGCGAAGACGCGCTCGGCACCTCTAATGACTGGACCAACGGCCTTTGCTATAGGAGCCGACTTCGTCGCAACTGCCCTCGCGACCGGTGCTACGGCCCTCGCGACGCCAGTGGCCTGACCGGCCGCCCTTGCACCTGTTCCTACGGCCTTTCCTGTAGCTCCTATTGCCTTAAACACACCTTTGGCAGGAACTGCGAACATCGGCCAGGTCGCACAGAACTCACCGAACGTCTTGGCGCCTTCCCTTGCAGACGACAACAAGTTCAGGTCCCTTGCGAAGCCTACGGCATTATCAGAAGGACGTCCGTGCTCGTCCGTGTCCTGCCCGACGAAGTTCCTGTAGTAATGGTCGGCGGCGCTGTCGAATTCTCCCCTAATCGCATCATTTACGGACTTACCGCCTATTGCGTCGATCCAGCTCCTTATGTTGTCCGATACTGGCTTGATGTCCTCGGCGCCCTGCCTCATGCCGTCCTTGAACCCTTCCGTGAAACTTCCTCCGCCATACCAGCTTCCGAGACCACCTCCTATGCCACCTCCTATAGCCCCAATTGTGTCGATAAATCCGGGGATGGCGTTCTGCACGCCCTGCGAGAGGCCTTCCATCACGGCAGCGTCTGACATCCTATTTGCCGTTTCTCCGCGGCCTCCAGGCTTCCAGTATTCTGCAAGTTCTTCTCTATGTTTCGAACTTGGCGAGAATGCTACTGCTGCCTGCGGCCATCCGAAATCCATCTGCGCCTTCTTATAGAAGTCCTTCCAAGCTGCCATTTCAACCCTCCTTTATCTCAATCGGATCGTTCGGCCCTATCTCGCCGTTCCTGTACGCAGCGATCGCCTCCGCCTTGCTCGAAAAGTACCTTGTAGGCTTCCTCGTCCTGCCCCGCGTAAGGGCCCACAGCCCGGAGATCTGCTCCTTCTCAGGCTTGTACCGAACCGACTTCATGTCCGTGAGGCTGAACAGGTTCTTGGACGGAAGCATCTTCTCAAAAGCCTGTTTTGCCGCCTTCTCGCTTGCAGGCACATGAAGGTTGACGGTATTGGATAAGATTATACCCTCTGAGTTCATGAACGTCTCGTATCCAGGAACAGTCAGATCGAATCCGTCCTCAAACATGCCAGTGTTAGTGAACGACTCAACTCTCTCCCATACAACATTCTCGATGTTCTCGTACAGTTCAAGCCAACGTTTCCACGTGTCGGTCAGTAGTTCAGGTGCGCTCTTCAGAACCTTTGCGATCTTCTCCGCTATCGTTGTTGGGACATATCCCTTCTTCCCAGTCCTATTGAGCGTAACGTATGCGGCCTTGTCCAAAGCAAGAATGATACCACTAACCTTCTTTAGGTCTTTTACAGGGACTGGTATCATGTACTTTCTCCCTCCTGCCGAAGAGTCACAGCGGACGTCTGCATTGGCTAGATTTGCAGCCTTCTTTGGAGAGTATAGCTTAAGACCTAGGGACTTTAGATTCTTTGTAGAGATCGAAACCTGCCAACATTTACCACCAGCCGGCGTCTTCTGCGTTGTGAGTTTAGAATCTATCCCAAGGGTGCGGCACAAATACTGAACCTCTGTTGCAAGGGTCATAGACACGCTTGTGTAGTTGCACACCAACTGCCTATTCTTTTTGATCTTCGCCTTTGTCAGAGACACGGTTCCATCTGTATCCATCAATCCCTCAAAAAGCCCAAGCCTAAATTCCTTTGACGTGTTCTGCCAGAACGGAGGGAGATGCTTGTTCTCTGCGCCATGGCCAATGACATTGTCGATAAACTCTCCCGCTGCACAGCTCGCATGGCGTATTGTTATGCAGTCACCATACCTGTTAGGCTCTTTTGCCGCCTCGTGTGAAACAATGCCAAACGTAGCATCATTGTCATCATAAAGAGCATGGCACAGGGTTTTCTTGAACCTATTTCCAATGTCATTATAGTTCTTGTCGTAGCAGAAGCACACGTTAACGCTCTTGCCCTTGTCAATGGTATTCCATCCGTCGCCGATCATAGCACCAAGGAACCATCCTGATTCACGGTCTACGCTCATGTCTCCAGCCAGTCTGCCGCCAGAGTATTCTGAGCGAGAAACCTTTTCAACGACATTTGTTACGGAGTCGTCTTTTATGCATCTAGGTACGAATTTGCCGATAGATTCAGAGGGACGCCAACGTCCAAACTCCATGGTCTCAGGGTCTATTCCATAAACACCACGAGGATCGTCGTCAGTCAGAATCTGCCGTCCGCTTGAAAGATTTACCGTAATAATTTCAAGCTTCTGGTTCACACCGTGGTGCGACCAATACTTAACAGGCGCCCAAATAGTATTTCCCGTAATCTCGTCGTACGCACGAACGAATATACCTTCTGGAACAAGGTAGAAATTTGCATTAGGATGATTGTTCAATGTAGGATTGTCATAGTGTGGGAATTCGTCCCACCTAAGACTGACTACAGTACCTTTGACAAGATTGCCGTTAACAACTACAGAATCTTTTCTCATTGCTCTATCCTTTATAACCTGTTTTGTTATACAAGGATTATAGCACTCATCCGTGTCATCGTCAATAGCCAAAGTATTAAAAAAGTTATCATCTATAAGTGTCGTGATATATGGACTACGGCACTCGTCCCCGTCGTGATCCATATTGTAGCCACTGTCGATGAGCGGGCAAACGTGTATAGACCTGCCTTCTACGATGTGAGGATGAAAGGCCAGAATGTTGAACTTGTGCCATGTCGGAGCCCTGTCCATAAGGACCGGTCTCTCTTCCATCGCGTCTTCAAGGAGGTGTCTTGCGGTCGGAGTTCTCTTCTCAAGCATGTCCTTTGCCATAACGGGAGAATAGCCCCTCTGGATGAGCTTTCTCTCGACATGCGGCTTGTACATCTCCCATGCCATGTCCTCTGGTATGCCGATCTGGTCCATGTCCAGATTCTTGTCTGGGATGGTAACGGAGCGTCCAACTGAATCCTGAGTCTTCGATATGACCTTTGACTGGAACATGCCGAACTTCGGAACAGTCCCGATGATCTGCCTGATAGCCCCCTTGAGGTTCTTTGCTCGGCCTTCAGCTGTTATCGGGTCGCCAAGTCCGTATGCGGCCTTCACGGCGCCGTAAACGGCAAGACGCTCGTCCGCCAGAGCAGATGCCGGCAACTCCTTCGCCAAGGCCTCGTAGTTGTCCTTCATCTCTATGAGGTCCTTGTAGAGCTCGTTCATGTCCGGAACGAGCGCCACGTCTCCCATCTTTGCGACAGGTCTAAACATTGGAGGAAGGACAGGAACCCGTGAAATCATCCATTCCTCTGGCTTCTTCCCCATCTCCTTCGCGGCCTTAAGGTATCCAAGTACCTTTATCGCGTTATCTCTCTGTGAACCTCGCCTGTTCTTGATCTCCGCTCGAGCCTTCTCGATCTCCGCATCGACGTTGATCTTCGAGAGCGCGTCCTTGATCGCGTCTCCCCCTGTCTTTCCGTTGAGCTCTTCTCTCCCAGACAGGATGGCCTCCATTTTTTTAGCTGTCAGACCAAGAACACGGCGAACAGGATCTTCCATCATCGGGTTCGGAACCGCCTCCGGAAGCGTGATCATGCTCCAGCGATTACCTCCCATGCCACCGGTCTTGCCAAGATCGAACATACCTCCCTTGACCGGCTGGAAGTCCGAATCGACCATCTGCGACGTCTCGAGGACGCGGCCCTGCGCGAGCTCGTCGATGTCCGCGTCCGTCTGCGGCATGATCGACGTCACGTCTCCCTTCTCGACGACGTTGACGCCGCCGGCCTTGAGCGTATTGATGAACTTCTTGTATATGAACGGAACGCCTGGCTCTTCGACTGGAAGACCAAGCCTGTACCGGCGCCAGTACTCGTCGTTCATCTGTCCACGGGTTGTCATTGAGTCCTTGATTACCTCAGTAGCACCGTGCGACAGGAGTGCAAGGTTATCGAAGCCGGAAATGCGCTTCGCGCCTTCTACGCCTCCCTTTGCCGGCTGCTCGTCTTGCGTGTAGGCACCTTCGACGCCTCTGGCCGAATACTTCTTTTCGGCAAGATGATGAAACGCCTTTATGTAGGCGTACCCGTCTCCAACGTTCTTTATGGTACGACCTGTCTGCGGATCGAACACGTCTGCGGTCGGGCTGACACCGGCCTCTTTCATCTTCTGCTCAGTCCACTCAAGCCATCCTTCAGGAGGAGGATTCTGAGGAAGGCGAATCTGCTGACCGGTCTTCTTGGCGATCTTGGCCAGGTTCATGAGCATGATCTGCGCCGGTGCCACTCGGGACAGGAACCCCATCGGGTTCATCAGCATATCATACGGTTCGTTCGTTGTCGCGTCGCGAGGCATCTTGTCGTCAGGTATGATGCCGCCTACAACTCCCTTGAGGGAATGCTCTGGCGCCAACTTGTCGCCAATCTTAACTGGCGGGTCGCTGTTCACAAGAACCTTTACGCCATGAGGTCCGGCCACAACATCAGTGACGACGCCTGGCCAGTCATGCTCCCACTTCTGAGACTTGTCGGTTAGCGCGTTCCTAAGAACGCTTGACAGTTTTCCAAGCTGAGCGTCCTCTGCAGACAGCATCTTCGGGCCGATCGCAAGAATCATCGGGTCATCTCGATGCAGCACCGTCCCGACCTTTACCACGCCATTGTCGTCAATCGTGTCTGCTTGAGCCTTCGTGTACGCCTTTGGGAACGCTGCAAGGTACTTGTTTCTGGAGACCTTGACGCCTTCCTTCGTATCCTGCTCGTATCCGTATGTCCTTGACGTCGCAAGCTTCTTTGCGGCCGATTCCGAGATTACGATAGCGTCTTCGTACGACGATACGCCTTCCGGAGCCGGCAGGACAGCCACCTTCAGGTTGCGCCCAATGTTCATGGCGCCGGTCTTCGCGTCAGTGAAGTTAGAGTTCGCCAATATCGAACCCTCGTCGACAACGTCGCCCTTCTTCACCCGAGAATTGTACGTTATGCTCGTCATCCGGTTAAATGGAAGACCCTTCACCAGACTTGCAGTATGAGTCTGTCCGTCTTTCCCTTTGACGACGATCTCCTTGTCGTTAGCCTTGATCACCGTGCCGGCAAAAGGCGCCGTCAGGCATCCGACCTTGCGTCCGTAGAACTCGCTGTAGGTAGTCTTTCCGTCGTCCATCAGGCTGTCGACGAGAGGAACTTCCCCCTCCTTCTGCGGGAGGTACTGGTCCCAGAACTTCGAGCTGTAGAACATGCGGTTGGTCTGAACAGCCGTGGGCATAGGCGTCATGTTGATACCCATAGACACGGTGTTACCGAATCCAGGCACCATATAGTCCACCTCGTCGCGAGGCACCATAGTTGGGACACCCTTGCGCATCGCGTAGAGCCTCGGGGCCTTCGGATCCTGTCCTGGGAAGGCCACGGTATGAGATGCCGCGTCGTCGAGGGCCACGTAGCGGGTCTTTCCCGTTCGTAGGTCCATCATCTTGTTGTAGAGTCGGTGGTCGCTCCCCTTCATGGTGCCGAGTGCCGCGCGCACGTCGATGCCGATTCCGAACGACTCCGGGCCGCTGATGAAGTCCACGTAGCCGAGGTAGTCGCCCTGCACGTTGCGGGCTTCTGGCGTCACGAGGTCTGGAGACGAGATTCCGCCCTCTCCGAGGCGCGTGATGCGGGACTGCTGCGTGAGTATCGAGAGAGGGTTCGCCTCCTCGCCAGGCATGGCAAGTCCTGATCCGGAGAGGAACGTGTCAAGGTACGGCGCCAAGGCGTTACGTCCGATTCGGGCAAGCGATCGGTCGCGCTTGGCGCGGAACAGCATGGACTTCGTGAGACGGCCGGCGTCCTTGTCTATGCGCTCGCGCATCATGTCCTCTACGCCATAGTACCTGCTGAACCGAGGGTTGTCGCGTTCGTCCGGGTCTTCGGCGCCGCGGTTGATGTTGAGGAGCTTCTGGGCCGCGCGGAGCATGACCTGTCCCGTCACGCCCGTCACGTTCTCAAGGCCGAGAGTACGGACGACGACGTCAGGGTCGAGCCCGCTGCCGGCAAGCGCCTCGCTAACGAACTTGGCCTTCTCAGTAGGAGGAAGGTTAGGGTCTGCCTTGCGGCCGGCGTAGCGTGCGTACACCTTCTCGATAGCCCGCGGGTCGAACTTTCCTGCGTTGACCGTCGTGACCTCGTTTCCCCAAGACTTCCGGATGTCCTCGTCGGACACGCCCATGGCGCGGAGGATCGGATAGAGCGGGACGTGTCCCTGTCCGACGCTCATGTTAAGCGCGCCGGTCTCCTTGTTGAGGCCGATGCGGAACCCGAGGCCGTTCGCCACGTTGAACTGTGACTCGAGCTCGCCGTTCTGCTTGCGGCGCACGTAGACGCCAGGAGAGAGTCGGGCCTGCGAAATGACGGTGTACTCGTTGCCGTTGTTGATGATCGTGCCGCGGTCGGTGTAGTAGGGAACGCGGATTATGCCGTCGCGGCGCTCGTCGAGCACTTGGCCGGTCTTCTTGTCCGTGAGGCGCCATGTGCCAGCAATGCTGCAGCCGAGGCGACGGTTTCCGAGGAGGGCCTGCTTCTGCTGTTCGAGCGTGTAGGATGTCGGACCCTCGTACTTGACGTCCTTCAGCTCCAGGCGCACGTCGTCGTCCTCGATCGGGAAGCGGTTCTTGACCGCCTCAAGGACGTTGTCCATGATGGCCGTACGTGTAGCCGGCGCATCGATGAACGAGCGGATCTTGACTCCAGGAGGAAGCCCATCATCGTCGTCCTTCGCCGCTGCCGCCTTGACCTTGATCGGGTCGACGATCGGCTTGACGGACGCGTACTCGTGGAACGGCTTCGTCTTGCGCCCTGACGAGTCGATCCACTTCCGGAACTCAGCCTTCGTGACCGGCGTGATCCAGCCGAGTCCGCCCCAGCCCTTCTGGTAGCACGCCAAGTACGTCTTCTTTGCGTCCTCCACGCTGTCGAACCCGTACATGACCTTGTGCTCGTCGAACTTCTTGGTCTTCGGGTCGATCTGGTCGATGACGAACACGGCTCCCTTATCTGGGTGGTCGGACAGGTAGATGTCGACTGGATCGCCATCAGTACCCTCTGTCCCGCGTATGTCTCCGTAGTCGCACGCGAGCATGTTCCGCCACTTTACTCCATCAGGTGTGGTTCCAGACCTATACGACCCCTTCGGGTTCTCGATCGAGACGCTGAACCCGTCAATGCTCAAGTGCACCTTCCGGTAGTTCCCTACGCGCTTCTGGCCTTCAGTCGGGTCCTCTGCCGCGTTTGGCGCGCCGGCGTCAACTGCCCTCTGAGCGGGAGATGACGCCCGCTTCGAGAACATGTTCGTTATGGCTTCCGTGAGGGTCATTGTCTCAAGACCTCTCTCATGCGGGAGCCGACACGTTTACGACGTTGTTCGTCTCAGTTCCGGTAGGCGGATTAACCTGAGGAACGGGAGAAGGAACGACGGCAGGATTCTGGACCGGGGCTGTCTGCGCCGCAGGCGGAGGAGTCGCGACAGGAGCAGCTCCAGCAGTTCCTGCGACCTGTTTCTTGGCTGCTGCCGCGTTCTGGGCCGCCTGGTCGCGGAAACCCTTGAACTTGTCGTACATCTGGCTCTTGACGAGATGGTTCCCGAGGCCGGTCGCGTTCAAGAACCACGAGACGATATTCGCGAGAATGCCGCCAGGCTGGAGTCCCATCCTCTTCGCCATGAGCTCGTCCTTGTAGGCCCCGAACGTGTCCTTGTACTTCTCGTTCGTGAACCTGTCGACCATCAGGTCCTGCATCCTGTTGCTCGTCAGGACTGAGTCCATCAGCTTCTTCTGCCTTGCAGGGTCGTTTCCGTACGTCATGGCGAGCTGCGCGAACCTCATGTCTGGTTTCTTCGGGTCGAAGTTCTTCTTGGCCATGTCCATGAACGCATTCTGCATTCCTTGCTGGTCGTTCGCCTCTCGCGCCTTTACCATGTTAAGGACATATCCGGAATTTTTCGGATCCTCCATCATGCCGAGGACCATGTCGGAGGCGTCTGCGTCGCTGATTTCGAACTTCTGCTTCGTATTGTCTACGACCGACTTGACTCCTTCTCGAAGCTTGTTCGCCCATCCACCGAACTGTGCCTCCTTGCCGAGGAACGCGCATTCAGACTGGTTCTCTGCGGCCTCCATCATGGCGACCTTGAACATGATCGCCGCGACTGCTGTATCCGGAGAGATCCGCACCTCCTTCGCCTCGGACGTCTTGTAGAGCACGACGGGGTCATCCGGATAGCTGTCGGACATCTCCTTCGCCTTCTTCTTCTCGGCGTTCCTGTTGGAGATGATCTTGTTGGTGACGAGCGCGGTGAGAGCCATCGGGACGATGAACGCGGTTCCTAGAACCGTTCCTGCGGTCTCCGGAACGTCCATGTCGAACGCCTTCTTCTCGTTATCCTCCTCGAGCAGCTCAACGTAGCGTTCGCGGGCGCCGTCAAGCCTCTGCTTTGCGTGCTTCCTCCGGCTCTCGTTGATCGCGTCCGAGATCTTCGCGGCGAGATAGATGCTCCCGAGCGCTCCCGCAGTAAGTATGACCGGACGCTCCTTCGCGGCGTCCCAAGCCTTACCAAGTGCCTTTCCTGGGTTCGTTAGCGTGTCCCAGATCCCCATGCCGGCATCTTTCTCGACCTGCTGGACCGCAACAGGATCGGTAGGGCTCACGAACTTGCCGTCCTGTCCCCTGAGAACGACGCGTCCGTCTATCTTCTCCTCCGAAACGACCTCTTCTCCCTTCTTCGGTCCTTCTCCTCCGTCCTTCTTCTCCGGCTGTGCGGCATTGACGGCAGCCCTCTTCCCGAAGAAATCGACCTTCCTTCCGCGCAGTATCTCCTTCTTGCGCGCGGCGATGTCGGAAGGATCCATGGAAGCGAACGAAGGAGCCTGTTCAAGCTTCGGCTGGGAAGGCGTCTTCTGCTCCTTCTTTGACGCTGCGAACTCGTCAGGGGTCGGGAGCCCCTCGACGAACTTGCTTTTCTTGATCGGGACGATGATCGCGTTCTTAGACGAGTCGACGTCAAGGGCCTTGCTCCTGTCGCTCTTCGCCTTCAGGCTCCTCACGAGCGCGCCGATTCCGGCCGATCCGATCGCGGCGACTATCGCGGCCTTCACGTATTTCTGGCGCTCCGCCTCGCTCATCGCCTTCTTTTTCATGTCATTTGCCATTTTTTACGTCCTTCCCGTCATGATCGTTTGACTTTGACGATTCGCCGAATTCGACGTACTCGACATACTTCATCCAGTAGGATGTCCCGTCCTTTCTCCTCACGAGATCCTTCTGGGCCTCGACGATGACCTCGTTCCGGGCCGTCTTCTCCAGAAGCTCCGCCCACAGCTTCTCGTATTCCTCGACCTGCTTCTGGTCCGAGAAGTCGAATATCCTCACGGATACCTTGTTGACCTTGACGTCCGGTGCCGGCCCTATTCCCATCCTCGCGTCGAGCAGGCGCTGGTACATCGCGCGCTCCTGCGGGCTGCTGAAGAGCGATTCGGGCGTGATGTCCCTTCCTGATCCGGACACCGGGATTCTTCCAGGGAGCGCCATTGAAGCTATTCCAGACATCTTCAGGCCCTCTCGTCAAGAGCTTCCATGAGCTCGTCGTACTTCTTGCGGTACTCCTTCGGGGTCATCTTCTTGTAACCTCGCTTGAGCTCGTCCCTCATTCCCCTGACCCTGTCCATCCACCGCGCGTCGTCGAGCTCGCGCTTCTTGTTCGCGTACATGGCCTCGACTTCGTTGCTGAACTTAGTCTCAGGGTCTTCGCCTGACAGCCTCTCCTTCAGGACGTCGTATGCCGTCGCCCCGAGCACGCCGGTTGCTCCGCCAAGGGCCGCGGTCCATCCGATCGTCGGCGGGATCGCGCTGATCGTGCTCTTCGCTGCGCCGACCGTCCCCTTGTACAGGCCGCCGAGGAACTTCATGACGTCGAAAGACCTCTTCTCCATCTTCCTAATGACGCAGTCTGCCTGCTTCTCGGTCATCAGACCGGTCAGGAACGCGGAGAAGAATATGTCGTCCGCCTGTCTCTTTCCAAGGATCTTCTCTACCATCTCTTCCTCCGATGTTAAGTACCTACCTGTTGGATGCGGCCACGGCGCCGAACCCGGCACCGAGTCCCTTGAGGAACGAATTGTTCGTGAACGCGCCTGTTATCGCCCTTCCGAGAATGCCGCCGCCGATCATCCGGATCGCGTTTCCGGCAGGAGACGTGTTCTCAAGGCCGGAGTTGATGATGCGCCCGAAGGCGTCCGTGCGCTCTCCCTGCGTCCCTATTCCGCGTGCCTGTGCGACGCCGATCGCGTCAAGGACGCTTCCAACGGTCGGCTTCGGGTTGCTGAAGCCGACTGTCGGGTTCCACGCCGTTGGCGCGATGCCGTAGGCGAGCTTTTCGAGTGCGCGCAGCCTGTCTTCACGAGACTTCATTCCATGACGCTTCCATTGTTGACAACAATGGAATTATTATATCAAAAATAGTCACGGCTTTGCAGGTTCCGGCTTTCCTCTTGCGGCAAGGCCGCGGAGAAGCTCCTGTCTCTTCTGCTGAGCCAGCCTTGCTTCGCGTACCTCCCTGTTCATCCTCGTGAGCCAAGTCCCGTATCCGGCTACATGGTCTCCAGGAATCGTAACTGTCGAGCCTTCTCCTTCTTGTATCTTCGGCCACTGCCCTCCGAAAACCTGAGCTCCGCGCGGAAGGTCGAATCCGTTCATGCTTCCGTCCGGCCTGACTATTGTCAGGTTTTTCGGCAGCCTCTTGATCCTTCCGGTCCAAGATACTGGATCGAGGGCGAAGAACTGAACTTCTGGATAGTCCTTCGCCATCCTTGCGACATCGGATCCTCCCCAGCTGTGCCCGATGACCCTGACGTTCTTCTTTTCCCTCTGGGCCCTTTCGATCGCGGCCCTGATCTTGTCTATCTCTCCGTTTCTGAAAAGCTCCTTGTTGTCTCCTTTTGCGAGCACGCCGAAAGGAAGTGCGCTGAGCGCCGTAAATCCCTTCCCTGCAGCGTTCGCACCGCCAACGAGGATGTTGTGGTAGTACGGGTCGCTCTCATCATCCGGATACTTCTTCGCCTCGTCGCTCAGGTCGTATGTCCGCATCCCCATCCACGTTTTAGACGGAGGCGGTTTTCCGATCGTTGCGCCGGCACCGTAATTCATCCTTCTTGATCCTGTAAAAGCTTCAGGATCCGAAACTGAGTATGCCTTCCCGTTTCTCTGGTATCCGACGGAAACTGGAACTGCATTTGCACCAGCCATCTTCTTCATGTCGATCGACGCAAAATCTCTCCAAGTCGCCATGATAATTCTCCGTTTCTACTTTTTCGCCAACATCGAATCCCTCATTCCGAGAAGATCCTTAGGGTCAAGACCCTGATTCATCATCGGGAATATGTATTTTGTGAATATGCCGTTGTCTGAGTGGTCTCCGTTGTACATTATCGCGTTAGGCCCCTCGTAGTTCCACCTGCCGCCGTACTTTGCGACTATGTTCTCGAACACCGGGTTGTTTCGTGCGGATGCATTTGGCGTGAACACGACCGCATTGTCAGAAACCCCACGTCCCGTCCAGCTGACAGGGTCTAGCATAAGCCCCTTTGCGTCAGGGTGTCTTTTCAGAAACTGTCCAACAGTCGCACCTCCTGAAGAATGCCCGACGACAGTCACGTCGAGTCCCCTCCCTGTAAGATCCTTGTACGCCTTCTCGAGCTTGTCCCTGTCGACGTGACGAAGGGCGAGAACCCTGTCTGCGCCGGCTCCGTTCCTCATGTTGCGCATGAACCATGAATGTCCCTCTCCGTTTGCCGACCCTCCTACCCCGATGTACACCTTGTCTCCCTTCTTGAACTTCGACGCATCGAACTTCGAGTTGTCGAACGGGATTCCATCAAGGTACTTTCTGAGCTGTGCGTATGCCGGGCCTCCGATGCCTCCCGTAAGGGCGCCTATAAGAAGGCCCTTGAGCATCCTCCTCCTTCTGCTCTTCTTGTCAGAGAAGAGAGCGCCGATCCCCATCCCTGCAAGACCGGTCGCCAAAGCCCCAATGGCCGCGCTCCTCGAAAGCTCGGACTTCGTCAGCATGTTGGCCCCCATCTCGTCCTTGACGAAACTGAGCCAGTTCTTCAGGTCCTCCATCGACTGGGCGGACTTTACAGATGCGCTTTTGACCGATGGCTTGCAGGAAGACAGCCTTACAATCTCGTTTATCTCTTGCAGGGCGTTCATTGGTTCATCGTCCTTTCACCGGGAAGTCCGAAAGGTTCTGCTTGTCGACCATGTATTCCCCGTGGTCAAGGTGTCCGTCCTTCCACTGGACGAAGTAGCTTCTTGCCGTCGCGTAGTAATGTGGAAGCAGCTCGTTCGGCCAGTCGGCATGGAATTCCTCGTCGTGGGAGAGGAAATTATCCAGCCACGTCCTGTATCCCTGTCCGAATATGGTTACGGCGTGGCATCCCCAGAGGTTCTTGACGATCTTCCCGAACCTTCCGTCGCAGTCGTAGAGAAACCTTCCGTTCTCACGGATGAAATGGAGGCTCCCGAACGTGATCGCCTGAGCGTCGTCAGGAACGCCTCCTTCGAGCAGCCTCCCAAGCTCGTTTTTGCAGTCGATCATCGGGATGGCGTCAGACTCGAAGATAGTCACATGGTCCCAGTCCATGGAGAGGGCCATGTTGACGATCGAGAAGTGCGCGAGTGCGCAGTTTACGAGACCGACCCTGTCCCTAGGAACTGGAGAGAGCCCGTATGGGAACTTCCCGATATACCTTTTCGGAACTTCATAGAAGCCGGCGTTAAGCATTCTGTCGCAGAACGACTCGTACTCTTCGTCGTTCCTCACGAGTACGAAGCTATTCTTCATCATGCTATGGACAGAGAACCTCATCTCCAGATTACCCGTCACTTAGAAGTTCCGCCGGCCGCTGCGGCTTCTCTCTTCAGCTTCTCCATCCTCAGCCTGTCGACTTTCGCAAGGGCATCTCTCGCCCACGTCGGCTGACCGGGGCTTCCATTTACACCCTGCCAGTGCATATCGGTCCTCACGGCGCCTCCAGGAAGCGTCGTCTTCTTGACCGTACCGGAATTGGCAGGATTTGGACTTGACGCATTGGCGACATTTTTCGCAGGGGCCTGCGGAGGACGCATGCCTGCTATCTGCGAGCGCATCCCGCTGACTTGCGACTTCCACTGGTCGAGAAGCTGACGCTGCTGGGCCTCGCTCATGGAGTCTACGCCCTTGAGCTGGCCAGACATCCTCCTTGCCATCTCGTTGACCATTCCGTGCGCAGCGGTGTTTCCTGAAACCTCTTTCTTGAACTGTCCGAGTAGTTTCTTGGCCTCTCCCCTGAAATCGAACTTCGGCTGCGCCTGCAAGGGCTGCTTGGCAGATGGCATCAAACCACGTGCGACATTCGCCTTTGAAGATGCTGTCGCGGCAGGAGGAGTAGCCTTGGCAGGTCTCGCATTCGCCCCTGAATATGCCGTCGCGGCAGGCGGAGCAGCCTTGGCGGGTCTAGCATTCGCCGAGGTAGGCATGTAGGCAAGCATCTTGTCTCGTCTCGCGGAAGGCGTGTTCACCGACGGATTGTTTGCCGCCATCATCTTCTTCGTCGACTCAAGATCCTCCCACCGAACTACAGGCCTTCCTCCAACCGTGGCCTTTTGCCTTCCATCGGATCCTACGTCCAGCTTGCCGCCGCCGGCCAAGAACCTACCTTTCCCTCCAGGACCAGGCATCGCAACGTTTGTCGCGTATCGAGGCTTTATCTGTGACCACGATACCGTGTCGTTAGGCGCCGACCCTCCCTGCCTCACTTCTCTTCCGGTCCATCCAGATCCACGGATCAACCTTCCGCTTGGAGCCGGCACCATCTGCCTGTTCTGCGACAGGTTGACGAACTGGCGCCTCTGCCTGTCGGCCTGCTGCCCCGCAGTTCTTCGCTGAGCGAATATCTGGGCAAGTTCAGGATCGTACGACGGCATGCCTGAAAAATAGTTTATCGGCTTCATCTGAGCCGTCTTGACAAGACTGTCGATCTCTTGGAGTGCGTTCATCTTTGCTCTTTATCTCGTATAAGGATATCAAAAACGGAGCGTCTCGTCACTTTGTTGAGCACTTCGGCTCGGAATAGTCGCTGTCGTACACAACCTCGATGTCAGGGCTGTCGAAGAAAGACTGTGCGAGGACCTGCTCTCTCCCCATCCTGATCATTCCGTGCCAAAGTGAAGGCTTGATGAGCGGTATGTCGAGGTCGGGATAGCACTTTCGAGTCATCTCGTGGCAGTAAACCCTTTCTGTAGGCTTTCCGTCCTTTCTTGGATCCTCGACCTCAAAGTCGAAGTCGTACTCGTTTCCTAGATAGGAATGCGCGATGTCGACAGCCTTGGCCCTGATCTCCCTCATGTCTCGACCTATTTTAACCTTTGGACGGAGGATTGCGAAACCGTCGCATCTCAGGAAGTCGAGGATGTCGATCTTCTGGACTCCGTCGCTCATTGAGTGGATGATGATGCCTTCGCCGACGTAGACCCCCGAGTGAGAGAACCGTCCGGGGATAAAATACCCGTCGAGGTAGTTCCTGTACCTTCTGACGAGTATGTCGCCCTTCATGACGAGCGAAAGCGCGGTCCTTATTCCTATGGCCTTAACGTCGTAACCCTTTGGGTCGTACACGAAGAACATCGGCCATTTGTAGACCTTTATCCTGCCGAACACGTAAAGGAACGCGATCTTCAGGTTATGAAGGAGGCCTGTGAAGAAGTTTTTCATTCTTTCGCTAATTCCCGTTGAACGCGCGCCTAAGCTCTTCTATGGGTATTGGCGCGCCATTGTACCTTTTTCTGAGAGCTGCGAATCTCAAGTCCCTTGCCTTCATTATTGCGATCTCTTTCTTCCAGGCTGCCCTTTCTCCGGGAGACCATCTTGGATCCGCTTCCCTGTATTTCTCCGGCGGCTTGTAGTTTGGGTCCCAATGCGTAGACGCAGCACCTGGGCTTCCTCCTACGCGCACAGTGGTAGGTGCCTTTACGGGCTGACGTGGAGCCTGCGCCGCAGGAACGGATGGCCTTCTAGGGGCCGGCTCGGCGCTTTTTGCGAAATCATTCCAACCTGCACTCATCTTTTTTCTCCTTTACAATTTTCCTCTTGCTAAACAAATGAAAAATCCTATTATCTGAAGCGGCCAAAAGATGCAGACGACAACATCAAACCAAATAGGATCGACAAGCTCTGGATGCATCCTGCCCATCCTGCTTCCAAGAAAACGACTGCGAGCCCCCAGAACGAACCTGAGGAACATGCATGCGACAGCAATATATGCAACAGATGCTGAGATTGCCAAGATCATAGATATATTATACCTCTTTTGGGTCTAGCCTGTCATCTATCGGCGCGTCGTCATTCGTAATCCCTCCACCGAACGCGGTCTCTGGGATCATGTCGTCAACGGCCATTCCGAGGAGCTTCATCGCCACCATGCTCGCGAAGCAAAGCGCGTGGCAGAAGTCGTCAGGATGCGCCTGGTTCCTCAAGTACAGCCTGTGTGTCATTCCGCCAACCTCGGTCGTCGTCTCGTAGGGAGACAGCAGGTCGTCAGTATAGATGTCAAAACTGTCCTTCGGGAAGAATATCCTTCTGTTTCTGATAGCTAAAAAAAGGGTGTCGAGCGCCATGACCTTGTCGATCGTCCAGCACTGAACGGTGTTCGTCCTTCCCCTCGACTGGTTCTTTCCGAAAAGCTTCAGCTGCCTCGTGTACTGCATCTGGACGAGCGGGAGCCCAAACCTCTTGACCAATATCTGGTTCTTGTCGAGACCCATGCCGGCATCTGCAGCAACAGCGACAACATTGTAGAACCGGCAGATCTTCGCGATGTCCGTCATCTGCTCGTCAGGGTCGTATCCGCGGTATCTTCTCGCCCAGAGCGTGTCGATTCTTCCGTTCGGCCTTATTCCTATTACTGTAATTACAGTAAAAGAACTGAGCTCGGCGCCGCCCCAGTCGATTCCGGCCACGAGGAAGCTGTACCGGTGCGGATTCTCCTTGAGAAGCTCCTGCAGCCTCTTCCTCGAAGGCAAAACGCTCTGGCGCTGGATGTGCTGCCTTGTAAGAAGCCTCTGTCCGACAGAATACGAGATCCCGAGGTTTTCCTGGATGAACGTGGCAAGAGTACCTGTCGTGAGCTTCCGGAGGAGCTTCTGCCAGTTGTTCATGTCGTCGACGATGGCCGGGCAGACGACCTGCGGGATATGGTAGCCCCTAAAGCTGAATTGGCGCGAAGGATAGGCGGCGATCCACTTGCCGTTCCGTACGTTCAGACGCTTTCCACAGTGAAGGCAGTGCATGCCGTCGGCGCCGATCATCTTCAGGACGCCGCCGTCGAGCGTCGGGATAGCCCACGTGCCGCACCCGTCGCACTTCATGACCCATTCGCACATCGAGCTCTTCTGCCAGAGCGTCTCGATGTAGTTCTCAGTCACCTTTGCAGTCCCTGTGAACCTGCGGCAGCCGTACTTAGACGACGTAAGCGACTCGGAGATGATCGGAACCGTCTCGTCTGTCTGGTCTTGGATCTCGTCGAAGTCGATCATGTCGGCCATGATTCCGCGCGCACGGTCGGCCGAAGTCCTTGCATACGTCAGCTGGACGCCGGATCCGATTGCGAACGTCTGATGCCCGACCGCCGTCAATATCTTCGCGTCGGACAGTGCCATTGCCAGCCTTTTCGACTGAAGCTTCATCGCAAGTGGGCACGACCTGATCGCCTCTGTCAGGTAGAGGTCGCTGTATCTCCTGGTCTGCTCTTGAAGCGGAGCGACGTAGAGAAGCTGGAACTGGTCGATGCTCAGCGCCATGTAGATCTCGCTTCGAGAGAGCGTGACCGATTTTCCGAGCTGACGTCCAGACATGACGATCATGTCCGGGTAGAGGGTCTTCTCGAACATCACGTCGAACTGAGGCCGGTCGTCAAGCGTGAACGGCTGTCCCTTGATGCGAAACAGATACGGGAGGAACGCTGCGTTGTTCGACCCGCGGATCTGCTCCGCGATTTCCTTTGATTCCACGAGCTGCGGAATCTTCTTGACGAAGTCCTGCGACAGAGCGGCCATGTCAATCACCGTCTATGGCGTTAGCGATCTGGGCGTCAATGATTTCTTCTGAAACGTTCTTGCCGGAATCCTGGATGCCCTGTTTGTCGATTGCCTGCTGCGCCTCGATCCTCCCCTGTATCTCGCTGTCCGTTATCATTCCGGCAGAACCTTCCTCAAGGACTCTCATTTTTGGAGCGGCAGCCCTAAGGATCGCGAGAAGCGCGAGCGTCTCATCGTCACCGTCTCCTCCACCCTTTCCGTTGGAGCTGTCGTCGATGAACTTGAGCTGGGCCGTGCATGTCGCCAATATCCTTGCCGCGTCCTCGTGCTTCATGTCGCCTGTGAACAGGGAAGTCATGATCCTCGACACGGCGCTGTGCCACGTGCATTCGAGCTTGTGCTTCAGGCTCCTGTCCTTGATACCGCTCGCCCTCCTCTCCCAGTTCCAGACGTAGATGAGCGTGTCATACCCCATCGTGGCGCCGATCGCCTTCCAGATGTCGCTGTCCTTCGCTATCGGACGTCCGTCCTGAACGCAGAACCCGTCCTTCATCTCCTCCCATTTCTTGAGATACATCTTGAGCGGCCCGAAAGGCATGGCCATGCGCGTGACGAGGTGCATGGACGGGCTGATCTCGAAGTTTTCGTCCCGGCAGTTGAAGTACATCTTCTCGTACGCCTCGATGGCCGGCTGTATGCTCGGCTGGCCAACGAGGTCGGCCGTTATGACGTCTATCCCGACTTCAGTTAGGAGAAGAGCCTCCAACCTGTGCTTGATGGCCGCCTCGCAGTCCTTCTCCTCGTACCACACCTCGGCGAGCCTCATCGGAAGGAACCTGTCCGGCGTGCGCCCCCCGTTCGACCTTTCGTTGCAGAGCAGGACCTGCTCGACGATCCACTTGTCATTGGCGAATGAGCGGTACTCGGTATGTTCGCAGAAAGGTATGACCGGAACGAGCGTCTTTTTCTGCACGAATTTCTTCTTCGGCTGCTTCTTGGGCTTCTTCCTTCCCTTCTTGGAAGGTTTTTCCGCGTCGTCTGACTTCTCTTCCCGAACCTCCACCTTCTCGACGACCTCGATGCAGCCTGTCATCGCAACCGACCTGAGCTTCTCCTCCGTGTTTACGCCGGCGGACACCAGATAGCCTGCGACCATCGACCTCCAATCTGGGTTGTACTGGCATGGATCGTCGACGGGCGTGATGAAAGGCTCTGTGTCGGGGAGGTTCATCCTATAGGGCCGGCTCCTATGTCGCGTCCGGGTTCCCGTAGATGCCGAGGACTTCCTGCCAGTCGTTGTCACCGCGGCGCGAGAATCCCCATACGTCGGGCTTCATACGGACGAGAAGCGCGACGATCTCCCCTTTGGAGTCGCGCCACTGCACAGTCCCTACCTTGTCTGACCTGAACAGGACGTCGCTCTTGTCGAACCCAATGACCGTCACAAGGCTCGGCGCGGCCTTCGATTCGAGCACGGAAGGCCCGTCGTCTCCGCTGACGGCGGGCCTCTTGACCGATATGTCCCGGCTGATCGGCATCTTTACTGGATGCATGCTCATCGGAAAGCCTCTGCGGACTTCTGGAAGTCTCCGACTACGGTCTGGACCGGATGCTGCCCTGGCTGGTATTCAAGGACGTTCGCCCTCGTCTTCGACCAGAGCGCGTCATACGTGATTCCGCTCTTCCAGTTTGCAAGCATGCAGATCGTGAGTGTCCCTCCCTTGTTCCCTCCGTAGGAGTATTCCGCCTCCTCGCACCCGCTCCAGCAGAGAATGCGGGTGGAAGGCTTGGCTCCCTCGAGGCCCATGGCTGACGCCTTTATGAACTTCTCAGGCCTGAACGTGAACCCCTTCGCACGCTGGATCATCTTCTCGACCTCGTCGGGATTGACGGCCAAGGCTGACGCCTTCCTCGGATCCTTCTTCGCCGCGAGCTCCGATTTCACGCTTCTGTACATTGTGGCGGAGTGGCATGCGTCGAAGTAGAGGAACACGCGCCCTCTGCACTTCGACACGATGTCCCAGATCTCGTCGTCCATCATGTAGGTGTCGTAGAGGCAGAGGTATTCGTCCTGTCTGTCAGATCCGTCAGGCTCCTTGCCGCCGAGATACTCCTGGCCTCCGTGACCGGAGTAGAAGAACATGAACAGCCCGTCCTCGGGAGTGCTCTCGATGCCGGCCTTGAGCTTCTTCACGACATCGGACTTCGTCGCCTTGTCCGACACGAGGGTTTCGCCTGAATAACCATGCGACTTGATCATGTTCGTGATCCTTCTGGCGTCGAGCTCGCATCCAGGGCAGTCTCCAAACCTCCCCGAATGCTCCATTCCGACAACGAGGTAGGACGCCTTCACGTCGGATCCAGTGGATATCTGCGGGACGTTTGCCCCGGTCTTGACGCAGCCGGCGAGAAGCGCGGCGGCTATTACTGCCATCTTCATTGCTCTTTCTCCTTGTTTTCTGTTTCGGTGGAAGATTCGGGGCCAGACTTTTTGTCTTGATTCTTGTCGTCCTTCTTCGGCCAGCGCCTGTTCCCTCCCCATGTGGACAGGACACGCAACTCCCATTTCGGGCAGTCGCCGAAAGGCCTTGTAGCCTTGTCGTCCTGCGAGCATCCATGCCCGCACGTCGTGCAGATCCTGCGCGGATCGAACCTAGGACACCTTTCAGGACGGACTTCAGGCGGGATGCACCTGATCGTCCCGTCCTCGTTTCTGCACATGACCTTTCCGTCACGTCGTCGGTAGTTAATGCACCATTGGCAAGTCATCTGTACATGTTCCTCTGTCTATTTCAGACGAGGTACATTATACAATATATTGAATTGGCCTTCAAGGACGAACCAAGAAGGCCAATGGCGCCGACACCTGTTGCGTTCAGGTCACTTGACGTCCTTGATGTCCACAGTCACCTTCTTGTTGGACTTCGAGAGCTTTCCGTTGACCCTGTACGGGCAGATGTACGCAGGACCGGATAGGCAGATGTTGTCCGCCTGGCAGTTGAATGACATCTCTATCAAATCTCCCTTGATCTTCACAGAAAGCTCCTTCGCTCCGTTCCTGTGCATGACAAGTATCGCGTTCTTGACGACCTTTGTCATCAGGTCTATCCTGTTCTCTGTGATGGACATGTCTTTTCTGCCGGCAGACCTTGAATCAATGAGCCTTTCGACAAGGTCAGAAAGCTTCATGTTCTTGATGATCTCGTATTCCTCAGCCGTCTTGTCGAGAAGGACAGTGCCCTTCTTTGGCCTTTTGGAGCCAATGCCCTTCTCCAAAAGCTCGGCAGCCGTGGTTGTCTTAGTCTTTCCTTTTGACTTCTTCATTTTTCTTTGCCTTTCTCTTCCTTGAGGAGGTCGGGCCGGCGCCCCACAAGGAGCATGCCTTCCCTCCTGTGTAAAGTATATCCAGCGAGCACTTTCCCTCCTTGCGAGGCGTGATGCCGTCAGCGAAGTAGCGACCCCTCTTCCAGTACTTGCAGTTCGAGCACCTTTTCTTCATCACGAAGTCCGGGCAAATCTGCCTGTTGTACTTGCGGGCACCTCCCTTGCCAAGCTTGAGGACGACGTCACGGTGCCCAGGGTGCGAACATCGTCCGTACCTGCACCCTGCGTATCGCAGGTTCTCGCAACGGTGGCAATCCATGTCAATCTCCTAGAACGTGCCCTCTATCCCGATGATTGCAGCGAACACCGGCTTCTTTCCCTTGCGGCCGAAGTTCTTTATCTTGAACATCGGGCTGATCGTCAGGCCGGACTTCGCCTTGTTTCTACGCTTCCCGAACTCGGCAAGCTCCTCTTCCGTGAGAGGACGGTCAAGCCGTGTGTCGAGAGGGTCATTCTCCGCAGCGTTTTTCTCGGCTCGAAGCTTCCGTGCATAATCAGGGTTCAGCATTACGTCGTCTGGGTCTTTTTCTTCCATGTCAATGCCTCCTCGCCTTACCATGCGTCGTCCCCGTCCCAATCTCCGGAGTCGGAACATCTTCCGCCAATCCCGCTGAAACCGCGCGGGTTGTATGAGAACGAAGTTCCTGACCTTCTCCTTGGCCGGCGCTCTTCCTCGAAATCGTAATCTTCGTCATCCACGTCTCCATCGTCATCACCACAGTCCTCTTCGTAATCTGGATCGCACTCGTCATCTAACTCAACGTCCAGGTTTTCTTCGTCTCCATCAACCGCCCCTGCCATGTCCGATTCGCAGTACCGGTCAAGTGCGGCCGTGAACATGAGCGCCTCGACAGCAGTCAGCCTGCCTGCCTTCAGGTCTTCCTTGATCTCTTCCGTAGACTCGTACCTGACAATGGCGCCCGACTCTATGTCGTCCAAGATCTGCTCGACGGTCTCGTAGTCCCTCGCCTTCCTTATGGGTGGCTCATTTTGAGGTGATTTTTTTACTGTAAGCTTACCGTAAACACCACTTTTTTTACTGTAAAAATCTTTTGGCTCTTTTGTTGTATCAGTTGCTTCACTTTTTTCAGTTTTATCATCGCATTTCGAAAGTTCGCCAAGGCTTACTTTTTTCAATATATTGAAAGATGGGGTTTTTGCGTCCTCGTCCGAATCGCCATGTCCTACATTGTTGATAACCTGTTCACAACTATCAGGGCTCTCTGGCTTGTCCTGTTCATATGCCGAGTCTGTCTTTTCGCCATGTTCAATATCTTGTACTTCTTTCGCCTTTTCCTCAGATGGCCACTCCAGTGGGAGCTCAGGATGCATCCTTTTTTTAGCCTCTAGCCGTTCCTGTATGCGCCGCTTTCTCTCCTGCTCTGCCTTTGAGAGGCGTCTTGGGGAATTGTCGGGCTTGCAGCCGGCCATGCTCTCTGATTCGGATATGGCGTCCTCAAGTCTTTCGACGAAGTCCTTGTACATCGCGGAACCCTTGAGAGAGTCCCTGACCTTAAGGAAGAGGAGGCGTATCTTGAACGCCCTCATGTCCCCAGTGAAGGTGGCGTGGTCGAACTTCTCCAGCGCGTAGACGGCAGGGGTCTCTCCGAAGAGGGATTCGATCGTTGAGACGCACTGGCGCATGACAGCCTGCGCAACGTCTGATACAGGTGCGGGCTGGTATGGGATTTTGGCCGATTTCGGGAGCTTGTTCCTCTCCCTGAACTCCTCTTGGCGCGCGCGGGCGTCCACTATGCAGGATCTTACGAGGATCGACATCCTTGCGAACGTGGACGAGAGGAGCGTAAGGATCCTCCCTGTCGCATCTGACGATGATCTCACGACAGGGACAGGGGGATCCGGGAATATGATCTGCGTATCTTGGGTGCGACCGGAGAACACGATTCCTACTCCGGGCTTGACCAGAGATGACAGGTCCGGAGGGTTTTCCGGCTTGACGAACTGTATGGGTCCGTCATCAGTCATCTGACGGCACCCCTGCTGCTGGTTCCTGCACGCCGGCCGCGGCGTCGAGCATGTCTGCGTCTGCCTCGCGGATGAACCCGACGAAAGAGAGTCCGAACATGGGAAGGTCGAAGCGGGTTCCGAGGAACACGACGGGGTCGTTCTCGTACCGGCGTCCGTCCATGTCGTAGGTCAGTAGGAGCCTGGCGCCCGGCTTCGGCGTGATCTTGGCCGATCCGATCTTCGAGACGAGCGTTATGCATGGCCGCGCGTAGAAGACGGTGATGGCGTCGAACGTCATCTGCGTACCGCCGACGTCGAACACGACTGGCGTCTTTCTGGAGAGCAGCTCCTCGAACTCGGACTCCGCGTCTTTCTCGTCCGGAGAAGGAGCGGCGTTCTTCGCGGAGGCGGTCACGATCTCGGAGACGCGGCCCTGAAGGTCGGAAAGCGTGCGCTCGACGGCCTGGAAGGACGTGCCGAGGCGCTTGTAGAGGTCGTTCTTGAACGACTCGAACGAGAGGGATGCTGCATCGGACTGCTTCTCGTGCTCCTGAACGGCTTCCTGTGGCTTTTCCTTTGCCTGCGCAGGATCCTTCGCGGGCTCGGGTTCAAGTCCCCAAGCCTTGCTGACCTCGGACGTGTCGACGAGCTTCGTGCTGTCCCCTCCCTCGAGCTTCTGGCCTTCGTCCGACCAGTTCCCCTCGTGGTCGATCCTTCCGTTCTTGAGGTCCTGGACGCGACGGGCCGCCTCGGCCTCCCTGATCGCCTTCTCGGTGGCTTCGTCCTCTTCATTCGTCTGCTTCTGCGTGCCGCTTCTGCTTGTCTGTTTCACGGAACTTCCGGAGCCGGAGCGTGGTGCAGGGCGTGCCGGCTCTTCCGGCAGCCCGTCGTCGTCCAGATCGTCGTCGGGATCCATCTGCGCCTTGCGCATCTCGAACAGCTTGATGGCGTCGGCCCCGCTGACCGTCGTGCTGTCTCCCGTGCGGTACTTCTTGCGCCAGACCTTCTGGTCCTCGCGTTCCTGGGGGTCTGGGAGGGGTTTCCTACCCTTCGCCCTGCGCAGGCGGTTGCGGGCCTCGAGCTCCTCGAGCTCCTTTCCCTTGGCCTCGGCCTCCGCTATCATCGACTTCTCGTCGTTCAGGTCGCTCGTCGTCATGGCCTTTCCTCCTGTGAGGCCCGGTTACTTCTTGGCGGACTTGCCGGAAGCCTTGGCGCCACCGCGGCCCTTCTGCTTGGGCGGGTTGTTGAGCGCGCTGAGCACGGAGAGGCCCTTGGCGACCTCGGCGGCCTGGCGGTCCATGGCGTTCTTCGGGTTCTGGGCCTGCGGGACGGGCTCGCTTACGGCGTCCGCGTTGCGGGCCACGTCTCCTGGGACGTCCTTTGCGGCCATCGGTGTCACGACGGGGGCGGGCGGGTCTTCCGTATCCTTCGCCTCGGCGGGGCCGTGGGACTCTCCAGGCTTTACGGCGTGCGCGCCGATCGGGTCGAGGGCCTCGTTTACGTCCATCTTCTTCTTGCCGCCGGCGGCGATCCGCGCGTTCTCCTCCATGATCTTCTCGAACCCGCTCTTGAGGTCGTCAGGCGTGACCTTCTCGCCCTCCATCGTGGCGGGGCCGACCGGCTTGCGCTCGAGGATCTCGCCGTTGATCTCGGCCTCGCGGCGCGCGGCCTTCTCGTTCGCGTCCGACATCTTCTTGAGCTCGGCGTTCTGGTTCGCGCGGTCGCGCTCGGATATCCTCTTGACGCCGGTCGGGTCGTTGCGCACCTCTGCAGGGATAGTCTCGGGGTTGAACCCGCCGCCCTTCTCGTCGAGGTCCATGAGTCTCCGGAGCAGGTCGGCCTCGCGCTCGTTGAGCCGGATGCCGAGCTTGTCGCCGCAGGCGTTCACGACTTCCGCAAGGGCCTCTTCGAGACGCCGGCGGTTCTTTCCGCCGTCAGTGGAGACGGCGCCGGGCGGGAGGTTCCCTACGAACGCGCTGCAAAAGTACCGGCTGGTAAGGTTCACGAATCTCATTGTTTTTCCTTCTGTTCTTGGTTTTTTTGCTGGTTGATGGCCTTTTCCGTTGAGGCTGACGAGTCGGCCACGCTGTCAGCAAGCTGTTTCTGGGTCATGCGGGCGCCGAGCGAGCTGCGTCCGTCGACCTTCATCTCGCGCATCTTCGAGAGCGCGTTCCTGAAGAAGGCTGAAGTGTTGTCCATGTTGAAGGTCAACACAAGGCCGGTTCCCCTGAACGCGATCATCCGGAGCGTTCGCCTGTCAGACAGCGAGAGGAGCGGGCAGCTCCCCGTGTCGAAGAGGAGCGAGACGAGCGTATAGACGACAGGAGTTCGTTCCTTCCTGTTGAGGCAGAACAGGAAGCGGCGCCGCATAGACGAGTGCGGCCACGTGCAGAAACCTTCCGTTCCGAGGCACTCCGCGGTCGCCTTTTCGAGCGCCGGCATGACAATGCCCTCCTCGAAGTCCTCCTCGCGCGCGTTCATGAAGCGTACCCTGGCCATCTCGTCAAGAAGATGCCGCATGGCCTGCCCGACATCTCGAGCGACCGACGCGCTGTTGGCGTCAACGCACATTGACGCGAGGTCGTGCACGAGCTCTGCGGCCTTCTTGGCATCGTCCGTGTCGAGGTCGACTCGGTCGCCGGCCGTCCAGGCCCTTCCGATCGCCATGGCGGCGTATACGATCTGGTTCTGCGGTACGCATCCTCGGTCGTAGAGGGTGGCGACTGCGGAAACGGACGGGATCCACGTCATCGGGTCGCGCCTGGCCTCGAGGCGCTTTTCGGGAATAAGTCCGCACTTCGACCACGTCACGACGAACTGCAGAGACGCAGGATCGAACATCACCTGCGACGGGTGACGCTCGAACCTGACTCTTCGCCTCTGCCGCTTCATCGCGAAACTACCACGTGAATGCGTACCCGAGCACACGGCACTTCCGAACCGGCTTTTTCACAACAAGGACGTCTGTATCGAACCTGTCGTCCTCGTCTTCTCCGACGTCGTCATCGTCTTCGCCGCCGTCTTCCTCGTCCTCGAAGAACCCTTCAACGACGATGTCGACCACCTCTCGAAGGAGATCGTACAAGAACCCGTTCTCCTCAGGGCGCTTTCCTGAAAGCTCGATGCCGTGCTGTCCTGCGACGAACTTGACGACCTCGATCGGGTTTGCTCCTTCCTTCTTGCACTCCTCGATGAACGCCTTGGCTTCCGTGGAAACTTCGTTCTCGCGCTCCTTGGCCTTCTTCATCGAATCGAACGCTGCAAGCGCGACTTTCGCGCCGTACCGCTTTTCGTTCTTGCTCACCCTGCTTGTCTCTTCTGCCATTTTGTCTCCTTGTTTGGGTTTGACGGATTCAAGTATATCAGATATTGTGACAATATGCAATGGGGTTCCATAAAATATTTTTCGTCCAATAGCTAAAAAAGAAGACACCCCTTTCGTGGTGCCTTCACGGGCGAAGAGGCGCCGATCACACCTCGACGCCAAGCGCCTTCAGGATCACTCGGCCGACTCCAAGGCTAACGTCGCACGAGTTCCAGTTTTCGATGTCTGCGCATTCGTCTATGTCTTCGGCTACTGCTTCGGATATCCTTTCGGCAAGTAGCCTGACGTAGTCTCCGGATATGCCGTCCAACAGGCTCCTCTCGACGACATTGATGAAATCGTGCCTTTCAGTGCCGATCTTTCCGAACACGTCGAGGTGCACGAATACCTCATACCTTGAGCTGTCGGACTCAATAGTCCACGTCCCAGACAGCCTGTCCCTCACTTCAGACAGCGCGATCTCGACTCCAGACTCGTCGTACAAGACCATCTCAGACCAGATCCCTCCGCTCTCAAACGAATCCGTGCAGACCTTAATGTCGGCCATGCATCCGTCATCGAACTTAACGGACTTCACGAACACGCAGGAAAACGGCGCCAGCTTCTCATTCGAGAAGTCGGCCTTCCCCGTCTCAAGAAGTCCGTTCCAGTATTCGAGCTCCTGCTTTGAAAGGCATGCATGCGCCCTGAGGAGGTTCTTTTCCATCAGTCCTCGCTCCTGTAGTTTTCGAGGTTGAAGTCCGCGCACTTTCCGGCCCAAACGATCCTGTCGATCGCGCCGCGGATGAGCGTCTCCGACGTCTCCTTCGACATGAGCCAGTCGCCTTCAGTCTCCCTCAGGTAGTCGCACAGGATGCTGTATGCATAGGTAAGGTGTTCGCGGAGCGAGTTCATCTGAGATGTTTCTCCCTGAGCCTTCAGGCCTTCCGCGCACATTTCAGCCACCTTGCCGGCCGCGTCCCAGCAGTCCTGCTCGTCCATGTCCTCCTTTGACTCGATGACGCACCCCTTGAGCATGACGAGGTTCGCCGGATAGGATCCTTTGTCCGCCGGCTGCGCGACGAGCTTGAGTGACGAGTAGTCGTTTACCTCTAGGAACAGCTGCATTGGTTTTTTAGGCATTGAACGCCTCCTCTACCTTTTCGTGGACTTTCTCCTTGAGCCCATCCTTCTTCCCGCTGATCGCAAACTCAATGAGTTCGGGAGGGAATTCAGCAGGCTTCAGCTTGTCTGCGTCCATGATAACTTTTCCTGCAGTGCCCCTGAAGTCAACCAAGACGCAGTTCAGCCGATATTCGTGGTCGTACATCTGTCCGGGCGTTCTCTCCATGACAATTCCGTAATGTCCGGCCGAATCAACTACCAGCTTACCAGGCTCGAATTCTGGAAGAAGCGCGGTGTCGCATATCTTCCAAAGCCAGGTGAATGGATTGCATAACGAAACCATGGCGAATCCCCCATGGTCTTTCTTCGGGTTCTTGTCAATGAAATCACCAACGATCTTCCTGTACTCATTCCATGCTGCAAACAGCACGTTCCTGTTGCTTCCAAAAAGTTCTTCGTTTGTCATATTCTCACTCCTTTCCGTTCAGGCTCTCGAGCAGCTCGTCGAGAACCTCGTATCCCTCGTCATCTCCGTCTTCCGCCGCCCTCATGGCAAACTGAAGCATGGCCGCCGCGAACCTGCGTTCGATCTCTTTCGGCGTCAGCCCCTCGACGTTGCCGAGGTTGATTCCCATTTCTGTCCCGTTCATAGACACGATGCAGTGCGCGAATCTCGCCTCCCTCTCAAGGTCGAAACCGATCACGCCCATGCCGTGCCTGTCGATGATCTCGTTTGTCTTGTCGCCCATCCAGCAAATCATATGCCTTCTCCTTTCATGGCCTCGATTCTGTCACGCTCAAGCTCCTCTTCCGTCTTCAGGAGACCGACCCACACCATGGGGACCTTGTCGGCGTTAAAGACGTCTTCAGCCTCTGGATCGTCACGGATGACAAGCTCGAACTCGTCGAACTCTCGCTCCAACAGCGGCTCAAGCTCCTCCATTGTCTCGGCGTGTCCGCCAAGATAGTCCGCGTTCCGGAAGAAATGCTCTTCGCCATCTGGAGTGACTACGCAGAACCACGTCTCGTCGAACGCCTGGTCCATCAGATCTCCAAGCGTCATGGTCAATCCTCCATTATTTCGTCCAACATGTTCCTTGCGGACGTTCCATTCTCTAGCCTAAGACCCAACACCAAGGCCTTCAGCTCGTTCATGCGCTTCAGCTCTTTCGCAATTTCCCTCATGTAGGATTTGACCGCTGCGAAGAACTCCCTCTCTTCCTGGCTCATTGAACGCCGCCCTCCTTCGCCCGCATGATCTCGTTTCCGTCCTTGTCGACGAAACAGTGCTCGAATACGACTTGGTCCTCCTATGCGGACGCCTTGTCGCACAGACGAGCTCGCCGGGATACATGACGAGCTCCGAGAACGGATGAGCCGTTCCATCCGTCGCGACCATCACGTTCCTGTTTCCAAAGTCCCTCTCGTTTCCGATGTAGAGTTCGTTCAACTTATCCATGAATTCAGCAAGCGTCATCATCTTTCCTCCCGATTAATCTTTTCAAACAGATCCTTTGCCACACCCGGCTCTCCTTCGAGTACCTGTTCGGCGTAATCGCTTCCGATTGCAACCGCCTTGAACTTTTCGAGACAGTCAACCCCGCAGAACCATCTCGTGCGGTCATTCCAGAAAGACGGCATCATGTCGGTTCCGTACTTTCCGCAATAGTCGCACTTAGCTTCCATATTCCTCCAGGAGCTCGCGCTTGCGTTTTTGCGCACCCTTGAGCGTCATTCCGACAGCAATGCGCGTGTCGTGCGCAACAGTCCTTCCGGTCTTTCTCTCGAACACCCACCTGTTCAAGGCGTATCTCTGCCCTCCATGAGGGCCCATTGTCGTCCTGTCCGGGACGATGTCGATCCTGATCTTAGTCGCGCTCATACGCGGTACTTCTCCTTCAGCATTTTGATTCCTTCCTCAGTCTCGTCGTCGAACGTCGCGGCGTCGCAGAAACGCCTCACGAAGTCGACGAGGCTCACCGGTTTGAAGAACAGGAACTTGCCGTTGAACGGTTTTCCTGGCTTGTATTCGTGAACGCCGACGATTTCTCGCCTCTCGCAATCCGGCCCGTCGCACTCGCACCCAAGCGTGCAATGCAGTATCCCGTCATGGTCGACGAAAGGCTCGATGTCTCCCCTGTCCTCCGTGCTCGACATGTCGACGATGCACGTCCCCTTCGTCGCGAGTGGAGGGTCGCCGGCGAGTTCGACGAGGAACGTCCATCCGCCGCTCAGATACATGGGATCGGCTCCTCTCTCTTAAGGTTTCCGCGATCCTTTACTGCTCCTGGATAATCACATGTGTCCCGATTCTCTCCGATCAAGTACACGTTGCAAGCGTAAAATATTGCACCATCAAGTGTATCGAACCGTGCCACAAAGCACTTGCCTTCCCTATTGTCGACGACAATGAATGGCATCCGTTCTTCGCTTGACATATACAGCCATGCTTTTCTTGGATAGCTGACATCGTCATTTAGCCACTCGTCTCTAGAGATTTTTCCTCTGAGCATGCTGTTATAGCCGTTTAGCACCCTTTTAACGACATCCATCTCCCAGTCTTCTATTGCCACTTCGATGTTCATTTCATCTCCTATCCTTGCATGTAGTTGTAGAGGAGCCCGCCTCCATCTGCAACGAGGAATGCCGGTACTCGGTCTCTGAGAGATTCGTCCCACGGGATGTTCGCCCCGCGGAACACCTCCTTCTCGAGTTCGAGGTCGTATCTGATGAAATACCATCCTTCGGATCCGTAGAAACTCCAATATTCCATCAGACTTCCATTGACCTTATACTCGATGACTCCGAGCTCCTCGGCCCTGACGAGGGCCTTGTGCTCAAGGTCCCCTTGGCGGAACCTTTCTTTTACGTCCTCTCCTGCCATGTCCCGTTCACTCCCCGTCCTTCTCGGTTATGCCGGCTGCCTTCATGAGTTCCTCGTATGCAGACCACGCCTCCTCGTCAGGTAGCGACCTTATCCGCTCAAACTCCTTGAGAAGCTCGTCGCCGTACAGGCTGACTGTCAACCTGTAGTGCGCGTACTCGACATCCGGGTCTTTCCAGTTAGGCCCCTTGATGTACCAGACGATGTCCTTCGGGTTCGTCACATAGCGCGGGTTGACCTTTAGAAGGCTTTTCGCCCACTGCTTGTACT
The DNA here is from genome assembly GCA_017405115.1 of Kiritimatiellia bacterium. Next base: position 102,072 of record JAFRBA010000118.1, on the reverse strand, counting down.
GCCGCATAAGCGGACTGTCATTTTTGCTGATCTTGTCCATTCTCGTCCTCCATTACGCACACGACGTATCCTGCCTTGTCGCCGCTCGGATAGTCCCATAACACGCGCTCTCTTCCTGCCGGCCAGTTGTCGATGTACCACAGAGTCCTGCTAAACCTCACATACCTTAGACACTTGACATCGCACTTCACTCCAGACTCGTAAAAACCGTCGAAGTCGTATCCGGCGAACTGCGCGCCATAGGCGCCGTCTGTCATCTCCTCATGGCCGCGAACGGCCTCGAACGGAAAATCGGATGGCGCATAGCAGTCAATCGGATCGTTGACCAGAGCGCACAAGTAAAGGTCGAGGAACTTCTTCTCCTCGCTCTTCGGTATTCTGAACACGTATTCCCTCCGACCACCCGCGGCGATGTCGCTGTAATGGTCGTGCGGCTTCGTCCACAGGTAGTCGAAGAGATCCTTGCTGAAGTCTTTTCTTTCTGACATCATCGCATCCTCAGCACGACCTTGTGCGTATTGTAGTCGAACGTCACTTGACGCGCGCCCTGTCGCACGATGCTTCCGCACTTGCACCACGATATGAACTTGAACGCGGAACTGTTGCGGTACGCGTCCTCAAGCTCCTCCATCGGATGAAGGTCTGCGTCTGTGTATCCGCGGGTCTTCCACTCGTCCACATCCGCCTTTGTCGCTGCGACATAGATCTTGTTGTTGTCGCACCAGTAGAACCCGAGCGCGCAACGAACATCCGTTTTTCCTACCTTTATAAGCCTCTTTGTCCTGGTTTTCATGCCAAAACCACCTGTTTGTGCAGAATTTCTGTTTATCTTCACGCGGAAGCATTCCACTTGACTCTCTCAATCCTATTGTAATACGGGGTGCTTGGCTCGTCATATCTTCCGTCGTCAGACCACAGCACGTCGAAGTCCTTAGTGAAGAACGCCCTATAGCCATGATCACCGCAACAGTTTGGCTCCCAGTCGTCACGTATGAATTCGTGGCGATGCATGCCATATGTTCCGTTCATGATGTCCCTTCCGACCTCTATGCTCTTGTCTGTCGTCAGCTGTCCGAACGGTCCATAGCAATGATCCCACGTGACTCTTGCGTTGAGCCAACGTATTCTCATCTTCCCGTCGAGCTCGCAACCGTCAAAAGACACCCTTGCGATCCTGTCCTCATCTCGGCTGGCCCTCCTGTTCTCGCATTCTATGAAGTCCTTGAGCCAAGTTCTCATCGGAATGACGTGCGGATTCTCAAGCTCGCATGGAGCAATCGGCTCGAACCTGTAAGTCTCTTCCGAATCCGCGATTACCAGAATCTCGCCGTCCCTCATGGCAAACTGCTTGTTTTGCCGTCTACCTTCACGCACGAGATGTCGATCCCTCCCCATAAGGCCGGCATTTTGCTCTTCGATACAACCCGAATATGCACCTCCCATCCAGTCGAATAGTCTGTTGCGATACTTCTCTGGGATCGGATTCCCGTATTCGTATTCGTCCATTATTTCGTCCTTTCACCTTGCGACCATCCACGCGCCCCAGATGGAAATTATCTGTATGGCGTGCACGATCTGGTCTTCGATCAGGTTCAGCGTCTTCTTGTTCGCCTTCTTGTTGTCTGTATCGTAGTGAACAGCACCCTGTATCAGGGCGTTTATCACATAGGCTCCGCCGCCAACAGTAACGAGCGGAAGGCACACGATGAGCGACCAGTAGAGCGCATGACACACAAGCGCGCACTTATAGTCGTTCTTGTACCTCTCCCACATTGCGAACCTGAAAGGTTCTTTCATTTTCTTAGGTATCTGGTCACTCCACCACTTCTTCTGCTTGAATTTGTCGAGGCCGGCCCCGATCTGGAGATTGAAGTCGGCGAAGAAGTGGAGCAGGAACATCAGGCCAAGCATGGACGCCGGATTGATGTCTATCATTTTCGTCTCCTTTGGATTGGTGGACCCGGAGGGATTCGAACCCCCGACCTAGCGGTTATGAGCCGCCAGCTCTAAAACCACTGAGCTACGGGTCCTAAGATGGTCGGGGCGGAGGGATTTGAACCCCCGACGGCTTGCGCCCAAGGCAAGTGCGCTACCAGACTGCGCTACGCCCCGACAACTCGTTCTAGTTTACCACGGACTATCAGTCTGGGTCAATGTAGATTTTCCTCCTGTATCCGCTACCTTCTTGTGACGGGCAATAGTCTTGGTCGTCTCCGTCAATTCCTTCTTCCACGATCCTCCTTGCGTCAGCCTCGTCCTTCGCCTCGATTTCGTATGCCCCCGAGAATTCCTCGTACACGGTGGCTATGAATCTCCGCATTCCTTCTTTTGGGATTTTCTTCGGCATAAAACCTCCTATGGCCTCTGGACCTTACCGGATCCCTGGCCGATGTCGATCGGCGTGCTCCAAATGTCCCACCGGCGAGACGTCGAGTCGTTCAAGTCGAACTCGTAGTAGCCGTCGTTTTCAAGTTGTTCTCTCGCCTCGCGCAAGATCTCCGTCTTTTGTGCCCGTCCGTATCCGTCAAGGCACTGACGAAGATCTTCCAGAGCGCATTCCATGGCCTCCTCTACCGAGAAGAACACCTCAGGAAATGGCTGCTCGAACTCAGGGTCGTGCCTGTTGGAGTCTGTCCCAGACGTGATGCATGTCCACAGCTGAAGACCGTCCGCGCAGACGACGTCGTTTTCGTCAACGTCGAACCTGAACTCGACGAGGTCAGAGCCGAACGTCATGCAGCTCTGTCCGCCGATGATGTCGATAATGAGCTCCTTGAGGCCGATCGCGACCTTATCCATGATCGCGTCCTCGTCCTTCATTGAGTCGTCTGAGAGGTTGTCGATCATCTCGTCCGTCATCCCTCCATCCCTGAAGGCCTTGCGCACGCGCTTGTCCTGCAAGAACAGTCTCCTCATGTCAGGCCGCGCTCCGACCGTGAACATGATGTCCCTCGCGCATTCGCGGATCGCGTCTCCCCTCGTCAGGAAAGTCCCGGACACCGTGTGGCATTCGATCCCCTTCGGTCCTCTCTCCGTGCTGCTCGCCGTGTATACCGTAAGGAATTTTTTCTTCTTAGACATCTTTTTCCTCCGTAAGCGGGTTCTCCTCTACGAGGAACATGAATCTTGAAGATCCAATGTCGCTTTCCATTTCGGTAGACATGTCATAACCCCCCTCAACGGATATCGAGCTTTTCAAGAGTTCCCTCAACGCGTCTACGACCTGATCTGACACGTCCCACGACGCGTTGACGTCGTAGCAGAACTGGTCTCTCAGGTACGTTGCCGATTCGCCGGTCTTTTGTTCCAGCTCTTCCGCGAGATTCGGATGGTTCTCATCGTGCATCAGCGCATATCGGATGTCTGGACGCAGGTCCATCCTTTCGATTATGTATTCTGCGCAAGAATCTACAGCCTCCTGCCTGCTCCGCTCGCTACTCGTCACGCAGACTTCAATCTCATCTCCGTCTGGCATGTCGATGGACATCACGCTCCATATCATTCTTTGCATGCTCATACTCCCAGTTCGCTTTCAACGATGTCGAAGTGGTAAGTCTGGTCATTCAGTATTGACGCGAATATATGATACGCCTCCTCGCCTTCTGCATTCTCAAGGACGTACGAGAGGACCGCTCTCTTCAGGTCTTCCGGAAAATCTGAATTGTCATTGTCCCTGTTGAAGTACGACTCGACATCCTCCATTCCTGTCTTGTCCAAGACGAATTTCCTGAACTCATCCCCGTGGTTTTCGTCATGCCACAGCGTCATTGAGAACAGGATGTCTTTCTGCGCCCTCATCATGATCTCGTTTGCGAGAGCGTACCTTGCATTCGGCAAAAACCTGAAACTCCGGATGGCCTTCAACGAATACGGTTCGGCGAACGACTCTTCCGACTCTACCAACGTGTACACCTTCATGCTTCTCTTCCTCCGTTTTCTGGTTCTTCTCTGACGACAAGAAGCGGTTCTTGCGGCTCGAAGTCAGTGTTTCTCATCGTATACGCACGCTTCTTCTTGAGCGGCGGATCGTCTCCGGTCCCTCCTGCGCAGTAAGCCTCGTCATGCATTACGTCCAGCTCGTCGTCGGCGTAGACGCTGTGGGCATCAATGATGTCTCCCGCTCGCCGAAACGCTTCATGCTCGTCTGGCGCGTCAATATCAACGACGGCCACAAAAGACAGCTTCATCTTGAACTTAGCCATCTTCATCCTCCATCTCGTCATCGTCGGACTGCGCCTCTCCCTCGACAGGAAGTTGGCTGTATCCGTAAACTGTCTTCCCGCGCCGGCACTCGTCGTCGGCGAAGTCGCAGTGGAGTATGGACGGTATCATGGTCGCGCATGACCTCGCAGTCTCCTTTATCGCCTTGAGCGCCTTGTCGCTGACCTTTCCGTTTACGCCGAATACTTCCAAAATGCAGTCGTCAGCGATTCGGTTGGCCAATCCGTTTATCATCGCGCGCATCGAATCATAGGCGCCTACGACTTCCGGATCTCCGTCCTTGTATGTCTCTTCAAGCAAGAACACTTCATTCACTTCCATTTCTCATCCTTTCAGTCGTCATGGTCTTTCCAGTCGCGCCACACGCGGCGCGCTATCTTTCTCACGTACTTGGAGAAGTCATCCCACGAGCGGTAGCCGACGGGGGCCCCTAGCCTCATCGACTCGATGTGCCCGTTCCTGCCCTTTGTGACGACCTTGCCCCACTTGAGGACTATGTCTTCGTCAGTATCGTCCACGTCGCCCTCGACGAGCTCCGCGTCGGATGCCGCCATGTATGCAGTGACGTACGGCATCTCGAAGTCGATGTCGTAGTCGCACTGCATGATGTTGTTGTGCGTTTGCCGGCCGATCTTCAAGCAGATGCGCCAGCCTTTATCCGCCTCCTTCGGGTCGACGGGAGGGCAGAACGCCTGATGCCACTTCCCGTCCTTGCCCCGCCACCGCTCCTCGGACGCCGGGCCAAATCCCGAACGCCATCCCATGCAGACGCAGTACCGGTACTTCTCTGTACTCGCGAAGTTGACGGAGCAGCAGCCTTCCTGCTCGCGGACCAGCCACTCCCACCAATCCTTGAGCATCTTTCCAGTGACGTTTTTCAAGTCAGTCTGTCTCATCTTTTAGCCTCCTATGGTCTACGAGATATGCTATCTCTGGCGCGGTTCGCCCCATCAGCCACTTCTTGCTGAACCCTGGGTCGGGGTCGTACGGAAGCCGACCGTGCTTGAAGTCGATGACCAGCTGCACAAGAACATGCCGGCGCATCTTCTTCTTGTACCACGCGACGTACTCGTTCTTGCGGCGGTCGTACAGGCACCACCACACCTTTCCGTCAAGCGCGGTGCGCTTGACCGGCTCGAACCGCGACTGGCCGAACCGTGCGCACCTGCACTGTGGGTACATGCGGTCATTCGTCTGCATCGGCGTTGTCCTCCATCGCCTTGGTGATCATGTCGAGCGTCACGCGGAACCTGTTCGGCGTGAGCCTGTCACATGTCAAATGACACTTCCTGCTTCAACGGACGCTCCACTTCCAGCGGCTAGCCACTGGTCGCTTCAACGCCCTCCACAGGCACTTTCCGAGTGACCCTCGGTGAAAATCCTGAATCCTTCGTCACGAATGTTGAGAGCAGCGTTCAGATCGCGGTCAAGCACGTTTCCGCAGGCCTCGCATCGGTATGTCCTTTCGGACAGTCCGAGATCATCCTTTACGTTACCACACTTCGAGCACCTCTTGCTCGACGGGCAGAACCGGTCTATCTCCACGTAGTGCGCCGCCTTGTACGACAGCATCATACGCAGCTCGGCCATGCAGCTGTTATGCACGGCCTTGCGTATTGACTTGACCGATTTTCCCATTCCCTTGACGCACAGGTTCTCGCAGCACACGACGCCGTGGTTTTTGGCGATCGTGGTTGTGAACTTGTGCACCGCTTCTCTCTTTACGTTCCGAATCCTTTGGTGAAGTCTTGCAACCCGCATCCTTGCCTTCGCCCTGTTCCTGGATGCCCTCCGCTTTCTGCTCAGGTTTCTCTGGGCATGCTTCAGCCTCTTCTCCAGCTTAGGGATCGACTTCGGTCTGTCGAGGACGTCTCCGTCTGAAGACACGGCCCAGTGCTTGGAGCCCACGTCTATTCCGACCACGGACGCATTCTCTTCAGATTCCTTGTCTGGCATTTCAACGGATATCGACACGTACCACTTGTCAGCCTCCTTAGACACCACGAATCTCTGGATCTTTCCGTAGAAACGCAGCTTCTCGGCCATGCGCACATCGCCTATGTTAGGGAGGTGTATGCGCATTTCGCCCTTGAGCCAGCCCTTTGTAGTGTCAATGTAGAACGAGTCCCTGCGCCCCTTCTTGTGGAAGGAAGGATGCTTCGTTCTTTTCTTGAAGAAATTCGCGAATGCCGCTCCGAGAATCATGAATGACCTTGTCTGCGGACATCTCGAAACCTCTTTCGACCATTCTGGGCGCTCCTTCGTCCAAAGCCTCGACAGCTCGCACGTGCTGCAGCTTTCACCATTCTTGTACATCTCATTCCATTTGGCCAGACCCCAGTTGTAGCAGTAGCGTGCTGTGCCTGCCGTCTTGGCAAGCATTACGCGCTGCTCCCTGTTGGGATAGAGCCTAATCTGGTGAGATCGAATCACGAGACATATTATAGGGTATTTGCCCAATTACGTCAAGTGGCTCGTTAGGATTTTCTTGTGTCATTCGACCATGCTTATGTTCACACGGGTTCGCTACGCCCATGCAGTTCAACCGGCGGTCAACCGGGACATCTCTGAGTTTCCCCAGAGCACAGACTATATCATCATCTTGTTCCCAAGATGGAGCACTTCGACGCGCTTGCGCCTACTCCCTTGCGGGATAGTCGTTGAACCTTCTCGGATAGGGGTTTCTCTCCACGCCGAGCTCGGCTGCTGATTGCCATAGGCATATGCCCTTAGGTGTTCCAGCAATTCACTTTCTTTTTTTCGTCACTAATCACTTAGCGACGGGGCTCATCAAGAACCCCTCGTTTGGTGTTGTCCGACCATGCCATCACCTCGGCGTTTCTGGCATACCACTCCCTGCCGAGGCCCTTGGCCTTTCTCAGGACGTCCTCCGCAGCCTCGACGAGATCGGCGTAGCACGGGACCTTTCCGCTGTTTCCGGGACGCGGGACCACGAACATCGTGATGTTCCAGTACTTCGCCTCGCTTCGGTGCTCGATGTGCACCTGGTCGATCTCTTCCTTGATCATTTTTCGCTCTCCTTCTTTAGTAATGGCTATTCTTCGTATTTTTCCTTGTACTTTTTTCTGATCGTTTTCAACATGAGTTCAGATATTGGGATGAATGCAATACCCCACGCAGACAACGGAAGATGTGACCTGAACAGCTCAATATAGAACCCATCGTTCGCTATTTCGTCCAACAGACGAGTCATGTTGTTCTGCATGCGTTCACAGATTCCTGCGCACGACCTAATTGACATCAGCGAGGCAGCCTCGCCGAGGTCTCCAAAGACCGACCAGAACCTTTCCTCGTACTTCTCCCTAGCCTCTTCTGCAGTCATCAGCCGGACCCTTCCATTCCCGGCAGAAGTGGCGCTTCCCGTCCTTTCTTCTCGCAGGGGGCGTCTTGCGCGCCTTCCGCTTGAACGCCCTTGCTTTTCATGTACGCTTCTAGGTCGTAGTCAACAACCTTTCCCTTCAGCTGCTCCCTGAAGATGACCATCATCTTCTCCTCCGCGTGAGAGGCCCTCTGGCCCCACACGCGAAGTCCGACGTCCTCTCCGTTGAACAGGCATTTGTAGCAGTTCTCCTTGTTCTCCGGCTTTACGTCATAGTCAGGTTTCATCACGATCTGGATCATGGAATGTTCTCCCATTCTCCTATCCTGAGATACGCCTTCCTGCGGTTTTCGTTCTCGACAGCTCGGTCTATCGTATCCTGCGTGCAGTTGAAAAACATCATGCCATTCTTCACGACAAACGGAATCTTTGGCGAATCACTTTCCTGTTCGATCACTGCAATCATGTCAGACTCCTCTTGAACCTGTCAAACAGCTCGTCAGGTTCCCATAGGTCTTCGTGCGTAGGCTCGTCGTCCACCTTGAACGGGTTCGTCTTCGAGATACGTCCCATGTCGATGAACTTTAGCTTCGCGAGCTGATCCCAGAGCTTCGCAAGGCACGTCTGACCAGACCACCCCTCCCACGTTCTGTTACAATAAGACACCTTCGCAATTCGCTTTTCGAACAGCTTCCCTTCGTTCGCCCGGTACTCGCTCCAGTTGTTGTCCATCGCGTCAAGACGCGGAGGAACTCCGAGCATGCAGGCCCGGTGGACGAATCCGCCCCTCCGCGCCTTGCTGTTCACGAAAAAGTCGATTGAGTGCTTTCCTTCGTCATCGTCCCATTCAAGCCTATATCGTTTGAACATCTTGTCTCCTTTCTATTTTCTCACTGCGCGTACAATTGTCCTGACCTCAACAAGCAACGGCCTCACCGCCACGGGATCGGGCTGTTCGTCGATCCATTCGAAAACGTCATCGCGGTTCACCATAGCCTCGACAGCTTTGTCATACGACTCGAACTGGTCTGCAGCAGACGGGTCGTTGACAGACATCGGGCAGTAGTCGAAGCCATCGCCCTTCGTCCCGAAGAACTCGTATCTCTCGACGTCTCCTATCACCCAGTAAGAATCGTAGTCGTCCTGAGGCTCAGGTCTTTCGCATGCCCTGATCGCCTCGAAGCTTGTCGAGGCGTCTATTGAGTACGTCCCATCACTGTCGTTGACGACCTCTATGTCGACGGCGACGTGGAATACACCGTTCTCGGCTGCGAACATCCTCAGCCATTTCCCGACGTGGACCTCGTCGGCCTCGCACACGCAACCGTTCCTCCTCACGCTCACGTTCACGAAGTTCCCGGCATCGTATACGGTGAGCTTCTGATTCCACATCGGCTTACCGCAGTCGAAGGCGATGTCGTTTCCCTCCGAGTCCGACAGGTCGATCCCATTTCTCATCACGTAGTCAAGGAACCGCTCGCGCCACTTTCGTATCGTGGCCTTCGTCATATCCTGTCCTTCCGGATGAGGTGGTAGACGTCGCTTCCTCTATCGGTCTCCCTGCAGTCAAGCAGGTAGTCGTTCACAGGAAACTCGCGGTACGGCTTGCAGCCAATCTTCCTGAACAGGTTCGTGAATACGTTTGACCCCTTTGCGGATATGCTCAGGTGCGGAAACGGCGTCATCTCGATCGCGTACTCGCTCCAGAGCGCCTCACCGTGCTCGATCACGAAACGGTCAAGCGAAGCCCGTGCCATCGACTTCGCGATGCGCTCTTCTGCGCAGTCACCCTTCTTCGTATTGAAGCCGAGGGCGTCCTGCATTGCGGCAGACCTTAGGTCGTACCCGCATCCTCCGGCCGTTCCTACTCCGTATGCGGAGCGCGAACCGTACTCCTTGTCCTCGAAGAACAGCCACGCCTCGCACCTTGGGTGCCCGCATCCGTTCCTCTGGCGCCCCCAGTTGATGCACATGTTTAGTTCGATGAGCTTGCCGGCCCTGTCGGCAGCTTCGAGCTTGGCTCCCCACAGAGACATTTGCTTCGGGATCCACTTTTCCAGGTGGTCGCGCAGTCGCTTCACGTCGGCCTCGGTGACGATGCCTCCTTCCGATAGACTCTGGCGAGGACGCTTGATCCTGTAGCGCTTGCACGTCTCGTCCCAGCACTTCGGGTTCCCGAAGCAGCTCTCGTAGAGCGCGAGGTCGGCGCCTATCCGCTGGCACTCCTTCCTGAAGTGCTCCACCATGATGCTCCTCGCCTGCTTATAGTTCTTGATGTGTCTCATGTCTTCCTTTCATTTTTCAGACGCGATGTAGACGAGATACTTGTACGGCTCATCGATACATGCCGCACCGTATCCAACGAAATCGAGAGCCTCGGTGATGAACCTACGAATGTCTCCGTCCGTCCACTCCTTACGCTTCAGGAGGAGCTGTCCTCCGTCGACCTCCCTCAGGCCTTCCGTCGTATCGTCTACGAAACCCTTGTCAACCGCGTCCACGACAACGAACGCCGAGCCCTTCGTCCCGTCGAGCTCGTACCTCTCGACCATGATGTAGTCGTCGAAGCCGGCATCGATGTCGTCGGAGTTGAGATTATCTCCAGAGCCGAACGCAATGTTGAAGAACTCCTCTGAGACTGCGTCGTACAGGACGACGCCACCCTCCCACTCGTACTTGTTCTTTGGGATGACGTCCTTGAACCGCTTGAAAGACTCCCGATCGCTCTTGGCGAACCTGCTTCTGTTCCTCTTTGCCATGGATACTCCTAGACCATCGGAAACGAGAGCTCGTCTCCTTCGCAGATCCCGTACTTTTCCTCAAGCGCCTCAGACATGGCAAGGCATGCCTCGCATGAGGCCTTGTTCCTGCCGTCGAACCGGTCGGCCCGCTTCATGTGGGCAAGCTCCCTCACGAACGGAATGATGAATCCGCCGGCGAATGACTGCACGAGCGTCCTGTGCATGTGAGCCATGCGGTTCGCGATCTCCTCGAGGTTCTTCCTGCAGCCGTAGACGTTCGTGAGCCCCTCGATGGTCTCGCACACCGAATCGATCTTCTCGTCGTCAGAAAGCGGATGTTCGCTTTCGGTCATGATGACCATGTTGTGCTCGAGCGCATACAGAAGCTCGCTCTTTGCTCCAGAGCTCGTCTCCCAGCCGTTCATCATGAAGATTGCGTCGCACTCTGCAAGCGCCTTCATGTCCGCATCGAACACCTTCGCGAACAGCTCATGGTCCTTCTCGATGTCCTCCGGACGGCCGAACTTCTCGCAAACCTTGAACGGGTTCACGGCCTCGTAGCCTTCCTCGTTCAGCTTTCTCGTCCACTTCGCGAATTTTATCCGGTTGTAGTCCATGACTCCGCGCATCTTCCCGGACACGTATACCTTCACCTTCTTCGTCTCTGGCATTTCAGATCCTCCTGTATTTAAGGCTCTTCACGCACCACCCCGAACGGTCGGACAGAATATTTGCGATGTCATCCGCGATGTCGCCACCTTCCACGAGATCGACCATGAGGCGAATGCTCTTCGGTAGTCCGAGCTCGTCCGGATCCTTGTCGTCGGTGTCCCATACGATGTCGTACGCCTCCACCTCCGAGAGTCCGTGAAACTCGCGCGTGCAGTCGGCGATTTTCGCCAATACCTGCCTGAGGTAAAATTCGCACTTTTCGTCTTCGTCCGGCTGCGTCTGGAGGCACGTCGCGCAGAGGGCCTCAATGCCCTTGACCTTCTCGCGGAGCCTCTTGTTCTCTTCTGTCATTTTGTCAGTCCTTTCTCGAATTCGAGTTCGATCACTTCGCCCTTGTGCCCGCTGCCGTTGTCGCAGAACGACCACGCGAGCGTACCGTCCTCCGAGTAGTACCATGAAGAATACTTCACGCTGTCTGTCTCGGACATCCCGCAGCAGTCGGCGAGCTTCTTGGTTTCACCATCGACCTCTACCTCTGTCGTCCAGTCTTCGCGGATGACTCGGTTGAGCTCGTTGATCGCATCGAGCTTCGTCTTGAACAGCTTGAGCCCCATTTCAAGGGAGTCGCGATAGCATTCGGACTCATAGTAGTCTACTGTCTGAACAGCCCACTTCTTCATTTTATGCGTTTCCTTTCCGGCGGACCAGGAACGGCCACCTTCTCAATTCTCCAGTCAGCTATCGAACCGAGGTCGCGGAACTGCGCCTCGTGCTTGCCGAACCATTCACTTTTGTCTCTGACGACTTCGTCAAGCCGCTCGTCATCGTAGTCGCAGCCCAGAAGCTCGGTGTGGAGCACCATGTCGACGATCTCGGACTTTACGTATTCGATTGCCTCTTTCTCCGTTGCGAACAGGCACGCGCTCGCGGAGTTCCCTTCGTACTCTCCATGTGACGTGCCGTTTGCTATAACCATCCAGACGTATCGCTTGGCCTTCTCGAACCTCTCAAGAAGCTTCGCCGGCTCGACAACGACCTCCTTAGGGATTTCTCCGCTCTCCGTACGGAAATCCTCGCTCATGTAGATCGTTGCGTAGTTCTCACGGATGTCTCGCTCGACAGCCTCAAGAGTCTCTCTTCTCTGCATTTTCGTTATCAACCGTTTCCATGGCGGCCTTGTTCATTTTTTCAAGGACGCGGACCTCTAAGTCCATCATCGACGAATGCAGAACGTGCAGCATTGCGCTTACCGGAAGCGGTGACTTGTAATGCACGAACGCAGCCCTCAGGAGTTCGGCATGCGACTTCCATAACGCATTCAGCTCCTTCTCGTATGGGCTCTTTTCCTCTTTTTCATTTTCTCCTGCCATGATTTTTCCTCCATTCTCTTCTGTCTTTTCTGATCAATCTCCAAACCTCGAAGTTGAACTTCGTCGCCTCCCACCAGTCGGACAATCCCTTCCTGGTGAGACGCTTCTCGACGAACTCCTTAATTTTCCACCAAGGGTTCCATACCCATTTGCAGAACCTCTGCCTGTTTTTTAGAGACCAGCTGAAATAGTTCTTAGGGACTCTTGGATTCGGGAACCGCATCTTTCCTCTCCAGTATTTCGCACAGCCACTTCGCGCGCGCCATTCCTCCGAGCGGTATTCCGCGATTCGCGGCTTCCGAACTGAACATGTTCGGGACGTGAGCGACTTCAACACCGTCGCAAAGGAGGTATGCGCCGCCGTCGTTCCTGCAGAACGTCCACTTAGGCATTCGAACCATCCTTCCGGAACCAGGGGACCTGCCTGATCTGTAGATGTTTCGGGAACTTTGTGATATCCCTCTCGCACTTCAAGTCCAGATCGAGCTGCTTCACGAACACCGGAACGTTCGCCTTACGGCACTGATCCACAATGCCCTCGATCCACTCGATCTTGCACGGCCTCCTGTTCTGTCCGCTCTCGCATCCTACCGCGATCCACTTGAACATCTCAACCATGTCCCCCATGTCGATAGGCCCAAGCAACGGTTCCGCCGACAGCCACAGCTTGTGCCTGAACGGAATCTCTGCCGCGCAGTCGACGCGCCTGTTGAACCACTCCTGGTTCTCCGCTGTGAACCCGAAGTACGCGTTCGGCACCTCCGAGTAGTCTCGCAGAGTTATCAACATATTGTCGACACGCTTCGTGCAGAACAGGTACGTCGCGTCGAACGGCCTCTTTCCGCCTCCATGCGGATCGAAGTAGAACAGCTTGTCAAGGATGGACATCGACTCCTCCTTGGAGATCCAGTCCCCCCATAGATCCGTCATGTTCCCGCAGAACACCACCCCGGACTGCGGAGGGGTCTTCTTTTTCGTCTTGTGAGGCTCGAACGACTGACCGAACCTTTCAGTCGTCGCACACCTTGCATAGCAGTTATCGCACGCCGGCGATATTGGCCTGCATCCCAACCATGGATTCCACGGCTTGTCCCAGTAAACAGCCTTTGGCCATTGAATCAACTTTTCGTCTTTCACCTTTCCTCCTATCTGTATTCAGAGAAATTGCACTTCTTACGTATCCAAGCCCTATTGCACCATCTTGCAAGACGCTTGAGCTTTCCAGAAGGCTCAACACAACTTCCGTCGAGCGGTCTGTACGGCATCACAAACGGAACGACCTTTCCGTCAAAGTCCGTAAGAATTTTTATCCTGTTGAGAGCGGATTCAATCTCCTCACTCTTGGACAGGATATACACCAGCACCTCGTTTCGGCATCCGAAGTACCTAAGCTTTTCGATCGCCTTCAGGCACGGACCTATCATAGAATCCGTATCGCACGACATTCTGACCATCCTGATCCATGGAATGCCGGCCATGATCTCAGCCCTGTCGTCGTCGTAAAGTCTCGCATCTGTTCCTTGATTGAAGTCGACCCTGACCTTCAGGCTGCGCATCTTCTCGGCCTGGTCCCTCACAAATCCAACTGGAGCAGCAAGAATATTGTTGTCCATTAGAACAACCTTCCTCCTGAAGCCAGTGCTCGTGTTGCAGATATCCGCAATGTCCGAAACAACTCTCAGAGTCCCCTCCTTCTTAGGCACTACACACCATGGACACTTGTTTACGCATCCCCTTGTCAGGAATCCGTATGCGGCGTCGAACTGAGGGTATATCGTGTAATCAGGAAGCTCAGACTCAATTTCGTCAGGAAGCGGAACGTACGACCCGTACCCAGTCCCTCCTCGTATTGCGTCAGATGGAAGGTACGGGTCGTCTGGGGTGAACGTAAAAACCTTTGATGCGTATACGCGGTCGTATCTTTTCAGAGGCACGAACCACTCAACGCTGTCACCTCGCTTCTTGTGCCATGCGGATATCTTCATCAGGGCAAGATTCGGGTAGTTCATGCCGTCTACGCTGTGGATCGCAATCCTCATCGGCGATACGGCCATCCGCGCAACTTACACCTTTCCGAATTCTTCTTCTTGAAGATCGACTTCACCTTGTCCACTTCTTTTTCTTCATTGAAGTCGTCCATTGTTCCTTGCCTCATATAGCACCCGCCTGACCGTTTCCTCGATCGCGCCTCTAAGCGAGTCGCTGTAGGTTATCTTTTCTATGAGAAGGCGCATCATCATATCCTCAACCATTTCACGATGGTGCACCATGAGCGCGTCGACCATCTTCTTCTTGAACTCTGAGATGTCAGGTTCAAGGTCTATCGACTTAATCGCCGCGCTTGCCAATGGGCCGAGCTTGATCTCCGAAGTGTTGCTCCATCCTATTTTATCCCTCACGATCAGAAGATCCTTGAACTCTTCGCATTTTGTCAACGCCTCAAGGAGCGCCTGCTTTATCAGGTCTCCGACCTCTTCTGGCGATAGCGATTTTATTCCGTCCGAGATCACCTTCTCGAACGTTCCGCTCTCGATTTCAATGTTGAGCTTCATTGTCCTTTACCTCCAGTTCCTTCTTCAATTCATCACGTCTCTCCATAAGCATGGCATTGTCGATGTCAAATGCCTTCGCAAGGAGCTTCTGGTACTTCAGCAGGTCGCTGATCACTGGCCCGAGATACTCCGGAGGTATCTTCGGCTTGCATTCGCAGTTGGCGAACAGCGCGTTCAGCAGCCTTGCCTCGGGCGAGTTGTCCGCGAATTCCTCGAACAGCCTCCTCAGACTTTCGCTGACGGCCGTCACGGCGCTCCTGAAGTATCTGTCCTCGATCGTTTGCGAGGCCTCCTCGAAATCCTGGCTGTCGCCGACCTTGAAAGAGATGCCCCTCACCTTGTAGAACGGCTTCCTAGGCCTTCCAGTTGGCGTATATGTCTGCACGGCGTCGACGATCTCTGCCTTCCCTAGACAGATGTCTCCAACGTCGCGGAATACTGTGTAGACGATATCTCCGCCCTTGAACTTCATCGGCTTACTGTCCATCGTTCTCATCCTCGCTCCGCGTCACTACGATCGTCGTGTGCCCGCCGCACCAACTCGCGATCGTCTCTCCAAGAGATTCCTCGTCAACCCCAGTTATGAGGATGTCGCGAGCACCCCTGTTCTCTATTCTTACGTCGTACAGCATCTTTTTCCTCTTCTACCGGTTCAAACTTTTCGCATCCAAGCGGGAGCACTCGGCGCCTTTTATTGGCGCACTTGATCGTCCCCCACTTCCTCTCGTCGTCTCCGACATACATCGGCCAGTAATCACCGGCGTGCATGCAACAGTCGCACGAGTCGTGATTCATAACACGTCCTTCGACAACAGCGCAGCAGTAGCGCAGATGTTCTCGACCTTAGACTCGAACCTGTAAGGCAGTTTCCCGTCGTTGATGTCCGACATTATCTTGTCCAGCCTATCGCCCTCCTCCTGCACTCGCTTTAGAGACATCTGCGTCAGGCCGTCAAGCATCTCAAGGACTACTCTCCTGAAATATATCGCCTGGGCGTATAGCTTGTTCGCGAGTGCCCTTTTCTCGTGGCTAATGCTCTCGCATTCCACCTGAAGGCTTTTCTCGGATATCCTGCAAACCCTCTCTAGCGGATCGTCGATATCGCCTGTAGAGATCGGCTCGCAGATTTCAAGGATCAGCTTCAGTGCGTCACGCGGATCAAGCGACGGTATGTCGTCACCTTCCTCATCGCTCATGATTCCAATTCCTCCTTCGCAACATTGACTGCCATGCTGCCATGTTCATGTTTTGCCCCGTCTTTAACCGAAAGGTATTCTCCAACGGCCCTTGCGATCCGTCCGAAGTGTTCATTTCCGACATCCGGAGTAAACGAAACGTCCATGAGGACGTCCTCGATTTTCCTGATCGCATTGTCTGCGGCCTTCTTGACCTCGTCGTCAGTATTCAGGTTATACCTGATCTCGATCTTCCCCCTGTTTACGATGAACGACTTCTCTTCTGAGTCAAGCAAGTGGAACGCCTGCGTCATCGCCTCCAAGAAGTCGAGTAGGCCGTCCTTCATCTCCATCGTCATTTCATGCCTCCGGACGCAGCCTCCACAGGCCGCAGATGATGTCGCCGATGTCGTTCGCCGTTGACGTCAGATGGTTCCACGTGTCTGGAGCTCCGTTTTCTCGCTCGTCGCAGATCGCGGCGCCGCATTCCTCGACCAGATTCTGCGCTTGTCGCAGCTTGTTCTCGATTTCATCGACCTGTTCATGTGTCATCATTTCCTTCTTCTCCTTCTCCAGCACTTGCTGGAACTGTCACTTGAGTCGTGAATGTAATTGGCCCATTGTGCGGGGTGTAGAGCGAGCGCGAGAACCTTCCGTCAGAAGTCCTCGTCGGCATGCACCCTACGCAGTACGGGTCTCCCCTTCGCGCGCAGGTTTCGCACTCACCGTAGTTATATCGCATTGTCTGGCCTCCTCTGAGCTTAGCCACTCAATCCGATTGTGGGTAATGTGGTAGTGTGACTTGCAAGGAAGGTTCCATGAGCCTATAGACGGCCTCATTATAACCTTCCCTCCAGCATCCTTCATCCACCACCAGAATCCATCCTTGAGCGGCGTTACTACCTTGTTCCCGCAACCGCACGCGCAGAGATGCGTGGCGGTTCGGAACTTCTCTGAAATGTAGAGTTTACCATGTTCAGGATTTTCCGGTATGAACTCCACGAAGACCGGCTCGATTTCACTGAGCCTTTCCATTGGCTTCCTCCGCATAGGAGACGACGTCCTTCCATTCGAGACCGATCGCATTGCACATCCTTCCGATGAAGTCTTCGAGCGCCTCGACCTTGATCGTCCTGCACGTTCCGACATGGTCTCCCATTGGACCATGCGCGGTCGTCATGTCCACGTACTCGCGCCTCATCGCATAAAGGACTTCGCAGATCGCATTCGTTTCCTTCCTTGCCCGCTCCTTCTTCTCTTTGAAATACTTGTCAGACATCTCCTTCAGGCTGACGCCGAGCTTTTCCTCGATGAAGCGCATGCCGTCGAACACCTCCAGCATGGCCTCTGTGATGACTTTGCAGAACTTCTCGTTCTTCTCGCGTTCGACCCTGCTCGAATACATCTCGCAGACCGCCGTATACGCAAGGCCGTGGATGCCTTCTGGATCTTTTCCGTTTCCTGTCTTTACAAGCCTGCGGTAGTTCTCGAGCTCATCGTCGTTCCAATTTGGATTAGTCACCTTTGCCTCCTATCAGTTCTTTTGCCCTATTCCATGCCTTGTACATTGGGCTGTCGTCATCGACTTCCTCGAACTCACGATAGCCACATCTCTCCACTGCATCCATGAGCTGGACAAGGCATTCGCGCATGTCGTTGACCTCATATTCCGTAGGCTTCTTGACCGTGAAGTTGAGCATCATGTCGAGCTCTGCAAGATCCTTGTCCGTTCTCTCTATGAAGTTGTCGTATCCGTCGTCGCCAGACTTCAGCCATTCGACTCGTTTCGCGTACACCTCTGCGACGCGGAGAGCAACGTAGGCGTTCATCATGTACTGGATGACCTTCTTGCGAAGATCCTCCGGGCTCATGTGCAACCTGCCTGAATCGAACTCGTAGTCCGACGGATGGCTCTTCTCTGCTTCGTAGAGATACTCTTTCACGTCCATCGCGGCTTGATATATCCGCGAGTACGCATATTCCATGCAGCCTCCGCTCATTTCTTTTCCTCGGCGTCGAAGTTCGAATACTTTTCCTTCAGTTCAAGAAGATCCGCCTTCAGTCCGTCCTTCGACCTGATGATGAGCTCCTCCAAAATAGAACGCATTTCCTTGCGCTGTTCTACCTTCTCCCGCTGCTCGAAGTTAGCGACGAACGCTGACTGCTTCGCCTGGTTCGCGAGGTCCATCCTATCAGGAACGACCTTCATGACTTCCTGGAGACCGAAGATGAGGTTCGATCCGACCTTTCCGAACATCTCGACGAACCTATCGTCGAGAACAATGTAAGTTAAGCCTGTCTTCTCTGCGATGTCGTCGAGTATCTCCTTGACCTCGTTGAGGCGCTTGCAGATGTAGAGCTCGGCCTCCTTCTCTTCCATTCTTCCCACTTTCATCAATTGCTTCCTTTCCGCTCGTCCTCAACGAGCTGACCGTTGATTTTAAGGCATCTTATCTTGGTCTGGTTAGAGCCCATGCACCTCCTGAATCGTTCCGTGATCTTGTCGAACGCCTCTTTAAGGCTTTTTGCCTTGACTTGGCAATTCCCTGAAGTCAAGAACTCCATCTGGTATGTATTCATGTTAGCCTCCCCAAGAGTCACCCAGCCATCAGCTCTTCTACCCTTGTCGGTATGTAGCCGATTGAGCAGTACGTGTTCTCGCCGCCAGTCCAGTCCTCGGCGTTTTCCATCGTCCGCATGAGAACTCGGCTGTACCACGCCTTCGGGAAGAATCTGACGTCGCTTATCGACATGTACACATGCCTGTCGGGATTTCCGTTCTCTCCCTTTCGAGTGATGACAGCAGAGAACTCGTAGTGGTTTCTGTACACCTTGACGGCGTAGCGCTTCAGGGCCTTGCGTAGCCATCTTGCGTACGCGTTCTGGAACGACAGGTAGTCTTCACCTGTGAAACAGCCGCTTGAGAACACGTGTCTCTCCCATCCCCTGAGCGGCTCTGGTATGTCTTTTTCCGTCATGTCTCCTCCTGTTTCGCCTCCAAGATCCGCTTCTTCGCGATCTCGAAGTATTCCTTTTCCTTTTCTATCCCGATGAATCCGTGCCCGGTCTGCATGCATGCAACGCCGGTCGTACCAGAACCCATGAATGGATCCATAACGACCGATCCGGGAGGCGCCACGAGCGTCACGAGATACCTCATGAGCGCAAGCGGCTTTACTGTTATGTGGGTGTTTCCATCGCCTCTCTCGGCCCTCGACGCCTTGGCGCAGTAGAAGAACCTCGCCGCGGATCCAGAGTCGCCCCTTGGGCAAGACTTCTTCCTGTTTCCTGAGAACTTTCCGTAAATGCCTCGCGTCGTCTCGCTCGGCTCCTTGCCGGTCACGGCACCCTGCTGACCCCTGCTATCCGGAAACAGCTCCAGCACCTCCGGCGAGCCGTCATGGATGAGGTTAGCAGGGAATCTGCCGACTCCCGCCGGCCGGTTCACGGATACGAAGTTGTATCCCATACCATGCGTGTCAGCCTTGTGCTCGTTGCGCTCGATCCTGTCCGTCAGATTGTCTCCGTCAGGCAGAGGAACACGGCACGCATCGATGTTAATCGCACCTGTCCCATGCTTGAGCACGTTGTTGATCACCGTTCCGTCAAGCGGCTTCCTCGCGACGAGGATAGGCTCGTATGCGGGCTTCAGGCACGTCCCGAAACCCTCCCACTTGGAGGCCTCTGGAGGCAGCTCCCGCACCTCCTGCTCGACCTCGTGGCGCCTGTGGTCTCCTCTCAGCAGGTTGCCTCCCTGCATGCTCGTGTCGACCTTGCGCGTGCCGACGACCCTGCCCTCATATCCGTTGTGCCTGTCGATCGCCTTTGCGATGTTGAGCGACTTCGGCCATCCTCCGCCGAACACCCACATGATGCAGTCTCGGATTTCCCAGCCGGCGTCCTCGATGGCGCAGGCGAGACGATGGTATGTTCGCGTGCCGCCGAACGCAAGAAGCCAGGCTCCTGGTTTTGCGACTCTGATTGCCCGCTTCCAGAACTCGACTCCCGGCACGCACCCGTCCCACTCCTTGCCCATGAAACCGCCTTTGCCGTCGCCCGTGAGTCCGTACGGCGGATCGGTCACGATCGCATCTACCGAGTCCGGCAGAAGCTCAGGCATCATGAAGAGGCAGTCGCCATGTATAAGACTAGAACAGCTCATTCCGACTTCACCTGACTGGCAAGAGCGTCGAGCGCTGCCGGTATTCCGGCCAGAATCTCGTCGTCCTCGTCGCGCTCCTCCTCCGTCATTCCGAACCGCTTGACCAGATGCAGAGCGCCGCTCATCATCATGAACGGCTGCTGGAGGTACGTGGCCTCCTTGCTGTGCCCCTGAGCCATCGGGAACTTCATCATGAGATCGCCAAGATCCTTGGCGAACTCGTTCATGCGCTTCTTGAAGCCCGGCCCCAGTTTTTCGTCTATCGCCCGCTCCTCTTCACGCGTCAGTTTTATTTCTTGCATTTCTTCCTTCTCCTTTCCTTGACAATGTACTTCTCCATCTGCTTTTCCGCGCTTTCACTGTCAGGGAAGAACTCCGTGCATACATGATCCACAGGACATTTTTTGTTCTTGCAGTAGAAGCGGATGGCGTAATATCCGTACCAGTCCTCGCATCTGCATTTGAACATACGCATGACAGCGATGCGCCCGCACACAGGGCAGGCGGTGGTAGACTGGACGTACGCTTTCCGTCTTTTCATGTCGTCTCCTTTGCCCACGGAACCTGCCCGCTCCTCTTCACGCGACAGTTTGATTTCGCTTTTCATGTAATCCTCCTGTTCTTCTGTAGACGTAGCCATTCTCCGAAAGTCTCACCTCCGTCTTCTCGAAGGAACTCGGCGTACCTGCTCGCAGACCTTGCGAAAGAGGAAGGCGGCCTTCGCCTTTTCCCTCTCGCGACACGGCCTGCATTCAGCTTTGAGCGCCTTTCGTCGTCACGCTTCCTTACGGCATCGAGATGTTCACGCTCTGCGTCCTTGTTGACCCAGCAACCGTTCGCACCTCGATACCATTTGTCGGCGTCGTACTGCTCGCCGGTGTACTCGTCGGTTCGCATTCTCATTTCGGCGCGCTCTTCTTTTTCGCCCTTGCAGCCGCCCGCTTCATGATGTTTTCGACCATGCGCCTCTTACGCTCCGGGGAGACCTTCTTCCATTCTTCTTCGACGACATCGTGCACCGTCTTGAGTATTTTATCCAGCTCGATCGCATTCATTTATTTCAACCGTACCTCTCGGTCTTTCTCGCCTTCTCCATGAACGGCCTGCAGATGTTGCATAGTCCGTTCAGCGTCTTCTCGTAGTTCCCGGATGGATCGCCCAAGTGGGCGTTCTCCGCTAAATCTTGTGCGCACCAGTTTCCAATGCGCACGAGCGCGTCGAACATCTCCCGCTTCTCTACGTCTGGGAACTCCCTGTTCAGGTAGTTCCTGAGTTTGATTAGCCTGTTCGTCGCCTTTCTGGTATCTATTCCGCATCCAAGCGCATCCATCACCTCAGACATCAGATCTTTGCATTTGTCGATCTGCTTGCACCTTTTTCTCTCAGTCTCTGTCGTAAAGTCTATCATGACTTCTCCTTTCTGAACAACCTAATTAACGCCTTGAACCATCTGACGTACCACGCATCTTTCGGCCTCCAGGGATTACGCGGTTTGTCATGTTCTGGATAACTCTCCCTCATGCAGGAGTATCCATCACTTCCTAGGTAGTAGCATCCGTCGCACGTGTGCATGGTTTTTCCTTCATCGGTGACAGAAGATACCTCGCGACAGCGCGGAATCCCGCGACGCCTTCGTCAAGATACGCATGAAGCGCATCGTCGGCATCCTTATCAGGGTCTCCTGAGTTGAACCTGTCGCAGTTCCTCGCCGAAGCGGAGAGGGATTTATCAATCTCAGTTTTCATGCGTTCCACACCGGCTTCCACGCTTGCTTTGCCAGAACGAATCCATTCCGCTATGTTTCTACATGTTCTCAAAGCTTCGCGCATCTCCGCCGAGTTGCCGAGATTCAACGTTGAAATGGCATCCTTTGTCCTCTCCAATGCGTTTATCACTCTTCCCCTGAGGTTTCCCCAAACCCAGTCAAGGATATCATCTTTCGACGCCCTTCGCAGCCATCCGCTCGTCACGTGTCCGCTTCCAGGAACGCATCCTTCGTCTATGCATTCCACAATCTGCTTTATGGCCTCAATCGGATCTTCGCTCATGTCATACACCAGTAGGAGATTCCTTGTGACTTTCGACAAATCTGATCACAGCGTTCTCGCAACGCTTGCACAACAGAAAGGTCTTCTTGCCTTCCAGAAGCCTGACGTACGAGAATTTCTTTTGGCTTTCACTCTGCGCTCCGCACATGTCGCATTCGTACTTGATCATATGCCAGCCTCCTTCTTGAAGGTCTTGATGTTTTCGACGATCTGGCTGAGTACGCCGCCTCCGTATATGCTGCAATTCATCATATACTTTGCGTGGTCGTTCAATGAGTCAAGATCCGCGTCGTGCGGAATATACCGACACATGTTCACCGATGCGGCAATAATCTTCGCAAGACGCATCCGCTCTTCCCTCGTTCTTCCGGCTCCGCTTATCGTTGCCAAGAGATCTCCGCCGCAATAGACTGTCGTATGCCCCTTTGGGGTTTGTCTCGCTTCGCATGTCATTCCTATTCCTCCTTGATTTTAAGCCGCCTTTTCGCTGCTTCGTAGAACATTTTTGATTTCTCGCATCCGACATACCTGTATCCTCTCTCCTTGCATGCGACCCCAAGTGAGCCGCTGCCGGCGAACGGGTCGAACACGATCGACCTCCAAAATTCGTCGTCCCTGTTCCCCGGACCGTACCAGTCCAGAAGCCAGCGGTAGAGCGCCACTGGCTTCTGGTGTGGATGGATCTTCTTGCGCCCCGTCTCCTCGCCCATACGATAGCCGTCCCACGGTATCGATACGAGGTTGCACGGGATTCGGACATTTGTCGCCGCGATCTCGCACTTCGAGTACTTGACGACTTGGTTTGCGTTGGCCATTTTGTCCCAGACGATCAGGTAGTTCGTCGGCGGAAGGATGTCCGTGAAGTAGTTCCAGCCGAAGATGATCCACCTCTTGCTGACTCGGACGATCTCCTCGATGCACTTCCTTGACGGTCTTTCGTTGTCGTATCCGCTCTCGTCGTAGAGCTCGGCCGCGCGCCTTCTCCGCTTCCAGTCCTTTCCGATCCCGTATGGGGGATCGGCTATCGTAAGGTCGAAGAAGCCGTCGGACAGTCCGGACATGAACTCGACGCAGTCGACGTTACGAAGCTGTACTGTCGGCTCGCTGTCACATGTCAAATGACACTTCCTGCTTCGTCGGACGCTCCACTTCTGGGGCCGCGGCCCCAGTCGCTTCAACGCCCTCCACAGGCACTTCCCGAGTGACCCTCGGTGAAAATCCTGAACCCTTCGTCTCGTATATTGAGAGCCGCGTTCAAATCGCGGTCAAGCACGTTCCCGCAGGCTTCGCACCGGTACGTCCTTTCGGATAGCCCAAGTTCCGCCTTGACGTTTCCGCACCTCGAGCACCTCTTGCTCGACGGGTAGAACCGGTCTATCTCCACGTAGTGCGCCGCCTTGTAGGCGAGCATCATGCGCAACCCTGACATGCAGCTGTTGCGCACTGCCTTGCGTATTGACTTGACCGATTTTCCCATTCCATTGACGCACAGGTTCTCGCAGCACACGACGCCGTGGTTCTTGGCTATCGTGGTTGTGAACTTATGCACCGCGTCTCTCTTTACGTTCCGAATCCTCTGGTGAAGCCTTGCGACCCGCATCCTTGCCTTATCCCTGTTTCTGGAGTCCTTCCGCTTCCTGCTCAGACTTCTCTGCGCACGCTTCAGCCTTTTCTCCAGTTTCGGGATTGACTTCGGCCTGTCGAGGACGTCGCCATCGGAAGACACGGCCCAGTGCTTGGAGCCCACGTCTATCCCGACCGCAGATTCATTCTCTGCCACACATGTACTCTCTGCAAGCTCTACTTGAATGGACACATACCATCTGTCAGCCTGCTTTGATACCGTATAGCCAAGGATCTTTCCATCAAACCTCAGCTTCTCGGCCATGTTGACCACGCCTATGTTCGGAAGACTTATCTTATGGTCTCCCCTCAGCCTAGGCTTGTCATTGGTCACATAGAACGAATCCTTCCGCCCCTTCTTGTGGAAACCAGGATGCCGCCTCATTCCCTTGAAGAATGCGGAGAACGCTCCACCAAGGTTCAGGAGCGCCCTTGTCTGAGCACCCCTGAACACCTCCTTGGACCACTCCGGCCTCTCCTGCGTCCACAGCCTCGAAAGCAGATACTGGTCGCATTTCTCACCATTCTTGTGCATCTCGTCCCATTTCGACAGACCCCAGTTGTAGCAGTAGCGAACTGTGCCGGCCGTCTTGGCAAGCATTATACGCTGCTCCTTGTTCGGGTAGAGCCTAATCTGGTGTGAGCGATTCACGATGGAGATTATAACACATTCGTGTAATTCTCGCAACAGTGAATCTCAGGATTTTCTTGCATCATTCGACCATGCTTATGTTCACACGGGTTCGCTACGCCCGTGCAGTTTAACCGCTGGTCAGGCGGGACATCCGCATGTTTCCATGCGGCACTGGCTATATCATTCTCTCCTTCCGGAGAGAGAGTACTTCGGGCCGCTTGGCCCTACTCCCTTGCGGGATAGTCGATGAACCTTCTCGGATAGGGGTTTCTCTCCACACCGAGCTCGGCTGCTGATTGCCATAGGCTCTCCTGCCCTTAGGTGTTCCAGCAATTCACTTTCTTCTTTAGAGAGTGTCGCCACTCAATGAGACCTTTCGATCACCATCCGCATTCTCCAATGGAACGACCTTGACCTTCCTGTAGAGGAGGTTCCCGGCCGCGTGAAGCTCGTCTATCGAAGCCTCAACGATCATGCCAGTCACATACTCTCCGTCAAGCGTCTTGATGTGGCCCATCTGTATGACTTCCATTTCACGAACCAGCCTCATTCATGGTTGCGACACGTCCGCGTACGCAGTCGCTGTCGTACGTTCTGAGCGGCATGAGAACGGACGCCATCTTCTCGTCTGAAGTCTTCATGAACAGAAGCTCCGCTTTCTGGTCCTCGACTTTCGACTTCGCGAACATGAGGTCCTTGTACTCCTGAGCCACGCGGAAGATGTACCCGAAGTTCACCACGATGAATCCGTCGTCCGGGAAAACCAGCCTTACTGGAAGGCTTATGTCAGACAACTGCACGGGCTGCTTTTCCTCTCGCTTCGAAACGAGCTTCTCCTCGTACGTGTCCCAGTAGAGGTCCTCGTTGCAGCACGGACACATGACAGGCTTGTATCGCTCGCTGTATTCCCTGTCGTTCTCCACGACCTTTGCGCGGAACGCCTCCCTGAAGTTCCGCTCGAACTCTTCGAACTCTTTCTTCGGGAACACGTACCACTTATGGGCCACGTCGGGATACTTCGAGTACTTCACCATGTTGTCAACGGGAACCGGCTTTCCGTCCTCCCTCGAAACGATGTCTTCGCACGGCTCGTCCATGGCCTCTCTGACTATCATCCTCCCGTCCGTGGCGTATCCGATTCCGCACTTCACGACGACGGTCGAAATGCTTCTTTCCGAGTCCTCGCACGCGAACTTCTGAAGGCGTGCCATTTGTCCTGCATTTGTCATTTTCTCTTCCTTTCCTTGTCGCCTAACTTGACGTCCTTCAGCCACTCGGCCGCGACGTCTACGAAATCCCTGCTGACGTCCTTGAGCTTCTCGCACATATCTGGCGAGGCGATCGCCGGAACGACCTTGATCGCCACAATCTCGCGTGTCGTCGGGACAAAAACAAGCGCGACCGATAACGCCGTCGAAAGCGCAATGCCCCAGAGGGCGAAAGGCTTGGCCGTTTTCTCGATCGCGTTGGCCTGTGCCCAGTCGCTGTCGACGTGGTCGTCTCGGTTGTACCGTTCGTTTGCCTTTCGGATCGAAGCGGCGATTACCCAGAACAGGGCGGCTACGAAAAATACCACGCCGCAGAGTATGCCAGAGCCGTTGAGCAGGCTTCTGACACCGTCCAATCGCGTTATCCAATACATTGTTGTCTCAGTCATTTCAGTTTTTCCTTTCCTTGAGGTTTCTCTTGACTTTCTTCCAATATACAGCACCTTTCGCGTCTCTCCACTTCGAAGGGCCTCTGTGCCAGATCCGCGCGAACGTCTCTGCGTCAGGATGCGGATTGCACCTCGGACCCCAGTACGATAGATACAGTACGGCGATCTCCTCCGACCGCCGCCTGTCCTTCGCGTCCTCGATCGTGTACGACGTTCCATAGATGCGGTTGACGTCTGCAACGCAGATCGGCGTGATCTGAAGCTCGTTGCCGCCGGCGCGCGGGTCGATCCCGTTCGTCGACTCGACAGCGCGCAGCGCGACGAGAAGCGCGAGTATAGATGCCTTCGCCACCATTTCGGATCCTATCTGTTAAAGACCCACATGACGAAGCAGAACCCGATGATTGCGACGCACGCGACGACGCATTCACCGTCTGTCATTGACTCTGCGAACATCACAGGCATGGCGCCTCCTCCTTAGTCCAAGACAAAGGCTCGATCTCGAAGTCATGTTCGAGAAGCCAGTTGTTGGCCTTCTCCGCCCGCTCGACCACCTCGCGCTCGGCCTCGTCGTTCGGCGCATTCGTGAACATTTCCTGGTAGTCGATGATCGCGTCCCTTACTATTCGCTCGATCGACGCGTTCTCCTCCTTCAGGAGTCCGATCACGTCTCCTATGTAGACGTCCATTGGAAGGCCGAATACAGTTGGCATGTTGTTTCCAGGATGTTCGTCCCTGTACGAGGCGCACTTCCGGAAGTCCTCGAGCATCTTCATAGCCTTTGTCATTGTTTCTCATCCTCATTATCTGTTTCGTCAAGAGATATGGCTCCGATGTTAACTCTCCAGTGTATGTCAAGAGGATTCTCCACCGCCACATACACAACTCCGTCTATCGTCTTAGGCTTGTACCGATACTCCTGCGTCCTCACGCCTGCAGCGCAACGTAGATCCATGTCCACGTTGTACATGACGTTAAAAATTTCGTCCCCCATGTCTCCCGACCGAGGAAACGTAATTTCTATGTCTGATATTCCATCATCTCCTATGCTGTGCGTGTCAAACCAGTCCTTTACGAGCTTAAACAGCCGACCGATCCTCTCGCCACGAGCATGCTTTTCGAGACATCGGAGAAATTTATCCTTTCTCTGATCTATTTCTCTCATACGCCAGTGCTCCCGAATCCGTTGTGGCCGGCTTCGGACCTGTCGGACGTGCCGACGTCTTCCACATCACATGTCTCGCACTCCAACACAGGAGCAACGACGAACTGCGCGATTCGGTCTCCCTTGTCGATGATATACCCCATGTCGAACTTCACATCATCTTGCCGAAGATACGACCGCGGCATCCACATGAGGATGACACCGATCTCTGACCTGTATCCAGAGTCAACCGTCCCAGGCGAACTGAGGACCGTTATGCCCTGCTTTAGCGCGAGGCCGCTTCTTGGCCTGACTTGGATCTCATACCCTTCCGGGATGCACGGCACAAGACCAGTCCTTACTAAAGTCGGAACGAACGGGCTGAGCATCGTCTTCTCGACCGAATAGACGTCCATGCCGGCGTCGCTCGCATGAGCCTTGACCGGAAGCTTCGCGTCCGGATGAATCATTTTGAAACCTACCTTAACCATTTTTTCATTCTCCTTGTTTTTGTTGTCCAAGCAGCCTTCTGGCTGCAACCATTTTCGGATCATCCTCCGAAAGATACCTCTTGCATGGGATGCACTTGCCACATGGCCTACCAGCTCTTATGAGATCGAAAATCTCTCCTGGTAGCTCCGTGTTCACGTTTCCGAACGACTGGCACAGGCAGCTCTCGCTGGCATGTACGTTGCCTTCCCAGTCGACAAGCGGCTTGCAGAAACCGCCTTGGTACATGAGGATCTGCGTGAACGTCTCGAGGTCGTTGCACTGGACGGCCGACACGTGCGTCTTCAGGCACATGTTGTGGTACGGTGACGCCTCGGTCTCCTCGATTGCCTTCGCGCACGTCTCCGCTCTCCCGATGTCGCTCATGGCGCGTATCTCGTTGATGTCGAGGTAGACTTTTAGAGATGTCCACTTTCTACGGTTCTCCTCGTACTTCCTGACCGTCTTGTCGTGCAGGCGATACCACTTCGGGTTCGTGTAGATCTGGGCGCCGCAGAATCCTGAAAGCTTTGCGATTCGCTCGAACCTGTAAACCTGGTTTGGCTCGAACATCCACATGCCGTTCGTGCAGACGGAGAACTTGAACCCCCACTTCGAGACCTCCTTGCACATGTCCATAAAGTGCGGATGCTCAGTCGGTTCACCTCCAGACAGAAGAAGCATTCCTCCGGACGTCTTCGCGAACTTGAGTGCGTTCAAGAACGTCGTGTTGAAGTCCATGAGCCCTCCGTCTGGAGTCGCGTCGTCCATGCAGTGCGGGCACATCATGCGGCACCGGTTAGTCACCTGAATCATCATGTCCGAGTTCCTCCGCGAATAGAACGACCTTTGAAACGGGGAAGCTGAGCGGTATCGCATAGTGCTTTCCGCTCGGCTCGCCCCATTCCGGGTGCCGGCTCTCCGTCCTGATTTCAGGAGTCTTTGCGAAAAACACAAGATCGCCAACGTCCCTTTCGAGACCCCTCCAGGTGTAGACGAAAAGCGCGAGCTGCCTCCTTTCGAGTACGGACCTTCCCGTCCATTCGTTAACCGGAGCGCCACCTGGCCTCACGTAGATCTCGCTGTAGTGCGCGGCCCTGAGCATGTCGATCCTCTCGTTCGGCAGGCAGACCTTCATGACGACGCAGTCGATGTCGTCCAGCTTCGCCTTGACGATTCTCCTGTTAGCCATTCGAGACAAGCTCCACTTCATTAACGAGGTGTATCACGTAGTGGTCGCAATGTGGTTCTCCCCAGTCTGGATTAGACGAACGGTTTCTGACTTCAGGTTTACAAGCAAGGAATGCCATGCTTCTCCTGTCTCGACGATATCCGTCGTGGAATACGACCACGGACATCTTCCCGTTGATCAACGCATGCCCGTACCACTTGTCGATCTGCCCCTTCACTTTATCGGAAGTACGGTATTCCTCAAGCTTTTCTCCGGACGCGATCATGTCGTACCACTTCCTCTTGAGGACGAGGTGGAGAATCGAGCACAGCCTTTTCGCTATTTTCTTTTTTTCACTCATAGCTTCCCTTCTTGAATCGTGCAACGAACCATTGCTTTAACTTCGTCTTGAGGACGTACGACCTGCAGAGAGACGAGCTCGTACATCTCTCCAGGATGCATTTCCGAAAGCGTCCTGAATATCCCGCGGGCGACTCCGAAAGGGTGGCGCCCGCGGTTTATGCAGAACCTGGCGCAGAACTCTCCTTCAGACGTCGTCCACGTGTCGATCTGTATCGGCTTGTTCGCCATCTCCCATCTCCTGGACGTCTTGGATGTCGGCCTTGATCTCGATTCCTCCATGCGCAACCGAGAACGTCGTCGTCCCTCCGTTCAGGTAGCGAGACGCTTCCTTGATGCACGCGACGAACGCGTCGGCAGCCTTCTTGCTACATCCCTTAGGATCGACGTCTCCGGATTCCGCGGATCCTTCAACCTTGTACATGGCCCCTTGCGACACCCAGTGAAGGACGTTGATTGCCTTTTCGCTCACGAACTCCCACCTGTCCATCCAGAACCTGTGGTAGTTGCTCTGCATCCATGCGAGCGCGGCGCACAGCCAACCTACCATTCCGTACCAGTCGTGCCTGTACATCGCCATGCCTCCGCAGATGCAGCAGAGGATTATGTTCAGGTTGTTCCAAAGGACGATTGACGCCTTTTTCATGATTCCACCTTCTTTCCTGTCTTGATGTCGAAGTATTCAAGCCTGTGCTCCTTCTTGTTCCAGACAACCTTCTTCCCCATCTCCTTGGCGCACTCCTCCCAAAATGGCATATTCTTCTTAAGAACACGTCCGTCAACGTCTAGCAGGTAGTTCCAGTTCACGCCGTACCATTCGCCTCCAGGACGCTTGGCGAACATTATAGGATCCTTCTCGTTCTCCTTGTCGCCAACGATCTTGGCGAAGATGAACTTGCCACAGTTCCAGTCGAAGAACCTCTGCGGTCCGCCAACGTAACATATGACACCACCTAGAAGAGACTCGTTAAAGTCATCAACTATCGCCTTCTTCCACATGCGAAGATACTTCTTGCCCATATCGGTTATCGACACTACGTCAATAACCTCTACCGTCGACATCCTGCTCGGGCTTATCTTTCCGTCATGGAATACCTCAAGCCTCTTTCCTGTTCTGATAGTCATCTTTCTCCTTTCCGATGATGTGAATGCGATATTCCTTGTCGCCTGCCCAAAGGACCCAGTCCGGACCGTCAAGCGCGTAGCTCGCATCGTGAGAGAATGCGATCTGACTTCCGAGCTCGTCAAACAGCACAGCCTCGGCGTAGCACTCATGATCCATCTCTCCGGTGTTTACCTTGATATCGGCGAAGCATCCGTCCGGAAACCTCGCAGTCCACTTTGCGACATTATCATGAGGCTTGAATCCAAGCTTTTCATAGTCAAGCTTGTCCGCCCACATCAGGTCGTTCCACTTTCTGATTTCTGACATTGGAATCTCCACGTATGCGTGGACGACTTTGTCGCCGTCCTCGTTACGCTCAACTCCAGCATCTGACAATTCACCTTCGAACACGGGTATCTCAACCCTGTCTATTCGATATTCGCACCCGCACTCGTCCGTGCTTCCGACGCTAGCCGAGTCGTACTTAAGGATGTCGCACCTGTCGAGGCCAAAATCCTCATAATACCGCTTCGCTGCTATGTGCATTTCGCACAGCGCCTCAGCATGTGTCCTGTACAGGCCGAGTATGCGAGCCTTTCCGTCAACGCTGTCACCGTATTCGACATACGTGACGGCGAAACGCTCGATCACTCCTATTTTCTCATGAGTCATGCGTGATACTCCGTGTAGTTCCCATTTTCGTCCTCGCATCCGACAGGCTCGCTCGTGAACACGTCCAAGTCGTCGATGCTCGTCAGACTCGCGTCAGCGAGAGACGCTTTTTCGAACGCCTCCTGCGGAGAGTTCGCGTCGACAACGACGTCGACCGTCGCGTCAACGTTGATCGTCACCTTGTACTTTCCCATCTTCTGCTTTATCCTTTCTTGTTTTCTCAAGAGCATCTGCTGACGCCTGAAGCGCGGCCGCAGCCGACGCGCTCCCATCCTTAATGCTCTTGATCACGCCTCTGATCCTTCTGATCGAAGATGCTGAATCGTTCAGATACCTGTCGAGGTACGACAGGTTCTCGACAACTGCCTTAGCCTCCCTAAATACCTTGATGTCGTACTCATGGCATCCGGAGTACCAGACGCTCAATCCGAGCGCCTCGCACATCCTCTTCGCCCGTACGAGGCTGTCGTACTCCCAGTCCGGGACGACATGCGCGCCCTTGGCGAGCTGCTGCTCGACCTCCGCTCGGATGCTCTTCCTGAGCTCCTCGCGCTCCTGCGCCCTTGCCTTGCCTCCAAGGCTGTGGTTGATGAACGACCGGAGGATGCTGGCAGCGAACGGCCGGCTAATCACCCTGTCTGATATCACCTCGTCATGGAGAGCGATCGGCTTTCTGGCTGTCACGAGCTTGAACCCATCTTCAGTCCGCGTGACCTTCATGACGCCCCACTTGGGCGGTATGATATCGAGCTTGTCGAGTACGGTATCTGGTGCTACGATCCAGTAGTAGTCGATCTCCTTGAAGAAGACGGCATGCTTGTCAGGGTCCATCAGCTCGCGCTTCAGGTCCTCCTTTGAGATCTTGATCTCAAACCCTTGGATCTTGTATTCCTCGCTATGGAAGCAGTTCATGACCATGAGGTCGATCCGCCGCTCCCATGCGCCAGTCCTCGGTGAAACCTCGGCCGCGCAGATGTATCTCTGCGCGTCCGAGTATTTCTCTGCGAGCAACGACAGGATGTCGTCCGCAGTAATGTCATTGCTGCTTGTCGGCATTCAGGACCCCGTTTGGGTTCGACTCGGAATGAGTCGAGGCATTCGTGCCTTTCTGGCGGAACTTGACGTTCTCGAGGAATCCTGCGATCTCGAGGAAGTTTATGGATTCGATGTTGCAGAACTCCATCATGTCGACGATTGACTTCAGCTCCTCGTACGAGTGCATCTTCACGAGCCTCTTGTCAGTCATGTCGACGACAGGATCGGCGTCCGCCTCGCGCGGATCCTCTTCCGGGGCTTCGACATGCCCCTTGTAGAAGTCGAGCGCCATGTTGAACACGGGCCAGAACTTGTCTCCCATCCCGTGCTTGCTGTTAGGCGTGATGCGGTTGTACATCTTCTCGATGTCCTCTTTCTTGGCCGAGAAGAACGCATCGACCGTCGCAAACCCGCTTGCGAGCTTGCGGAACCTCACGGCAAGTACGCCTGACACCTTCTTGCTTCTCAGATACTGTTCTATTTCGTCTATCGTCTTCATTTTCAGTTTCCTTTCTTGTTGATCTTCTCTTCGTCGTACACGAGCACGTAGTTGGCCCCTTCTGGGTTCTTCACGAGCTCGCACCTGTCCTTTCCGAGAAACGACGCGACCGTCTTCCAGCTACAACTTGCGGCACCGGATTCGGACCCAACATAAAACCCATTTTCGTCAATAGTCTTGAGCAGAGGGGTCCCGCATCTCAGCTTTTCTGGCAAGCACATCCAAATCGCGTCCTCTGCCTTGAAAAGCCTCACGTTCGTCTTTATTTTCTTAGCCAAGCCTTCACCAGCCTTTCCTTGTTTTCGTTCATGATTTTGCAGAGCTCGTCGACGAACTCGCTCTTCCTGTGCTCGACAAGGAGCGTCCTCCCCTCCATGTCAGATATGAGCTTGCCGAACCCTCCCATTTCAAGCGTGTAGAACGGAGGCTTGAGGCACGGACCCAAGTCTTTGTCAGCAACCTGTCTTGGCATTCGAGTTCTCCTCGTCGTATCTCGCCGCGAGCATGTCCGCCGTATGAGTCGCGATGATCTCCTTCGTATAGATGCCGAGCGCGTTGTCGTAATCCTTGAGGTCAAGGCCCTGAAGGTTGAACGCGCCCATGTGATGCATGATGGAGGAAACCTCGGCAGGATATAGCTTCATGCCAAGTTCGGAAGATATGATAGCCACAGACGCAGCTCCGTGCCCGGAGTACGGATGCGGCACGCGGACGATGTGCTCCTCCGCGCCGGCCGGCTGGAACTTGTAGCACATCGCATTCACTATGTCATGGAACATTCCCACGATATAGAGCGACTCTCTCCTAGGCCAATCAACACCTATCGAACAAGTAAGCTTCTCAAGCCACCGCGTCACGTTTACGGAATGCTTGAGCAGACCTCCGCGCTCAGCCAAGTGGTGGTGCGCGGAAGCAGGTGCCTTGAAGTATCCGAGTCTATACAGCGTGACCCTATCGTTGCGCGAAACTCCGATCGTATTCAAGTATCTTTCTGCCAGTTCGTCAATTTCCGCCATTTCACACCTCCGTTCGTACGGAACTTCATCTTTCCATCCCCAATTAGGATTTCTGATGGCTTGTATGTCTCCTGATACCTCTCGTCGAGGAGCGAGCAGTTTAGTATCGCCGTGTTCTCGATCCTGCACAGATTATGGTTTCCGCTGTGGATGTGTCCGCACACGACGGCTTTCGGCATCTTCTCCTCAATTGCAATTCGAAGAGATCTGCTTCCAAAGTGACGCCAGTATTCTTTTCTATGGTCTAGGCTCACGTCATACGAGTCAAGAGATAAGCCCTCTCCGAGAGGTGGCGTGTGCGAGATCAGCACGTCGATCCCCTTCGGGATCTTCGCGAACAAATCCGACAGCATGCTCTCGTCCGCCTCGTACGCCCAACGTCCGCTGATCGTAGGAACCCACGGCGTGCACCAGAACTTGACGCCGCGGATCGTCACGCCCTTGTCGACGAGGATGTTCGGACACGCCTCGATCTTGCCGGATTGAGACCCGAGAAGGCTTCTGATGTAGAAGTCGTGGTTCCCAGGAGTGCCTACGACGTCTATTCCGTGATGGCGCGGCCGATCGACCATCCCGATGAAATCCCTCTCGAAGTACGACTTCGTGTCTCGGAAGATGTCGGCGTTCTGGACGTCTCCGGCTATCGCGAGTATGTCCGCCCTCCTTCGGATGGCCATGTCGGCAACTCGGCCGTAGTCTAGGCACCCGTGCAGGTCAGACACGCAGACGATCTTCACGCCTTGCATTTTTCGATCTCCATTAGGAAGCGTATCGCCGCGTCCTCTATGATCGTGAGGGCCTTCGGGCACAGCGGCGGATCGGAGTTTTCCTCAGGATCCTCGTGGAACTTGTACTCGCCCTCGCTCTTTCGCCACTTCTGGTGTTGCGCGAGGCACTTAGCGACGAACTTCGGGTTGCCCGAGCACTTCGACGCGAACCGCTCGCGGTCGATTGCCGCGTAAGGCCCCTCGCGGAACACGATGGGCTTCCACTTCTTCGTCTTTTTTCCTTTCATGACTTGTTCTCCTTGTATAAGATTTCGGCAGCTTTAGGAACGATGATGAGGCCGCTGTCAAGTGCACCGCAGAGGTCTGCGAGCACCTGATTTGGGATCCTCCTGAACATCCATCCAGTTCCGTACCTGTATGGCTTCCCGTTGACGATGCAGCCCTTGTCTTCGTAAAGGTCTCGCTGCTTCAGGAGAATGCACGCTCCGTCGTAGTTGTACTTCCATTCGGGGCAGTTCTCCTGAAACTCCTCAAGGCACTTCTCTTGGGCCTCGGATCCAGGGCGCATGTCGTTTCCGCTCCATTTCCTCCAGATCGGAACGATCACGTCAAGACCAATGCAGCGGAGTCCGTTTCTCTCAAGGACCTCCTCAATGTCAGTGCACTGCCACCCTATGTGGATTGCATGAAGTCCGAGTCTGGCGGACTCCTTGATGTTGAGATCGCCGATTATGCTCAAACAATATCCCTTGAAATCTTCATTGTAAGACAGCTTGACGCTCAGGCTAAGTCTTACCGGCTGTCCCATCTCAGTCTCTGGACCCCATCCGGCCTTCATCTCGGCCGTGAAGTCCTCGACTTTCATCATTCTCTCAAGATAAGTCATTTTTCTCCTCCAGCGTCTTTTCAGCCTCTTCCCTCGTCCTCTTCAAGAGCCCGACGCATCCGAACGCGTCCATCATGAACTTCTTGAATATCGCCTCGTGCAGATAGCAGAGCGCCTCGAACGGAGGGTTCTCTGATATGCCGCAATAACCAAGTATGGAAAGCGCGGCATGGAGGCACTCGTGCGACAGCATGACGGTGTCGTCCACGGATCCGTCAAACGAGTCCATCCGCACGATCCAGAACCTCGGAACGTTGTCGCTTTCGATCGACAGGCACTCTCCGCTGATTCCGGGAGACGAAGTGCCGAAGCACCTCTTCATTTTTCCGGAAGCCTCCTCCGCCATCCGCTTCGACATCGGATTCGACAGACCGGTAAGACCGTCAATCGAAGATTCGCACATCGATTCCCTGTTCCCGATGAAGAACAGGATACGTACAGGGTATACCCCGTTCCGGAAGTCGAACCACGGACTTCCAGATTTGACCATTTCGCTCATAGAACCTTTCTCCTCCTCGTCATTGGCGGGATCTCTTCGCACCTGATGCCGTTGTGACGCAGCCACTCGGCTATCAGATGCCTGTGGCTGAACTTGAGCATCGTCTTCTCCTTGTCCTCGTAGCCCTCCCATGCGACGAGAATCTGTCCGTCGTATTTTGAAGCGACGGCGTCCGGGTCGAGAAGTCCGAACCTCTGCTTGTAGATCTGCGAGAACTGACGCACGCTCATTCTTCCGCGCAGGAACTTCCAGTACATGCCGAACGGCGGACACAGCTCGTCGGCCACAGGCAGCCTGAACTTCGGCGGCTGCTGCCGGCACACGCTCACCGCGCGTCCGTACCTGTCGCCAAGACCCGAAAAGTAGCAGGTGTATACCACTGGAGACCACTTCCTCATAGGAGCCCGCCTCCCTGCCTCGGCGTCTTCCACGGACGCGTCTCCCGCCGGCTCTTCTTGGACTCGAACCTCTCGAACTTGAACATCTGCACGAAACGGTCAGACACGCGAACGTCGTACCGTGCGAGGATGTCCTTCGGCCCGAGGTTCGACGTGATGTGCGTTCTCCTGTTCGTGAGCTGCATCCTCTTCTCCAGGAGATACGGAAACAGCTCGGCCTTTACGCCGTACGAGTTCATGACCGGCTCGGACCCGACGTCGTCCAGAAGGACATCGTCGTCCTTGTGTTCGACGACCCAGTCCCTCGCATTGTCCATCGTCCAGCCCATCGTCTCGATCATCGAGAGCTTGCAGATCGGCATGATGCCCTTCTCCTCGACCCTGATGAGGCTCATCACGTCGAAGAAGAACGTCTTCCCGACTCCGACGTTCCCGCAGAGCCAGAGGTTATACCCCTTGAGGTAGTCCGTCAGGATCTCAAGTGACTTCGGCGTCATCTCGTATCCGCGCTCGGCCATCTGGCCGGCGACCATCTCGACGACCGAAGATTTTACTCCCGGAGGCTCCTTGTCCTTCGGCTGGTACTTCTTCGCAAGTCTATCCGCCATCTCTGCGAACATCGTCTTCATGTCTTTAGCTGCCACTTCAACCTCCTGTCATTCTCCGTATCAGGTCATCGTCGCTCTCCTCGCTCCTTGAAAGGAACTCGGCCGTTCCTGGCGACGACCCGTTTTCGATCGAATCCTCCCAGCTTCCCCTGTTCAGCCATGTGGCAGGATAGGGTATGAACTTTCCGTCGTCCTTCTTCCACCCGTCCTGCGCCTTCCACCACTCGATGGATGCGAGGAGCATGTTCATGAACCTCTCGACGTCCGGCTGCGCCTTGATGACCTTCGTGAACGCCTTCATGGCGTCCTTCTTGGCCACCTTCCGCGGATACCTTGACCAGAACATGTTGAACTTCTGCGGGATCCAGGCGGCGTCTGAACGAGAATCGGTTGCCGTCGGCCTCGTCCGGATCGCTTCTGAGGCGTCTTCAACGGGCCTAGAATCTCTTTCAATATCTTGAACGCCCGTTTTCACGTCGGAAACGTCCGGGAGCCCCAGAGGGCCTCCAGTGGCGCTTTCCTGACGCTCTGGCTCTCCTACAGATGCGAACAGATCTCCCTGAACCTCCAGCTTCGCCTTTTCTAGGAAGGAGGGGGTTTTCTTTTTTAGGGGGACTATAGGGGGTGTTTTTTCTTTTGAGGTGGTAGGTGTCTTTTTGATGGGGACTAGCGGTTCGGCCACAAGTTCGACCCGTTTTTCGGTTATGTCAACTTGTTTTACTGTAAACTCCTCTTGTTTTACTGTAAACCCGTCTTGAGACGCCTGGCCTTCAACCGGAAGCTGCCCCTTCTTCTTCGCCCTGTGCCTCTTGACTGCCTCCCTGATGTAGGACTTTTTCTCCTCAAGCTGCCTGAAGTAATGTATGACGCCGCCTACCTTCGAATTGTTGAACATGTCAGTATTAAGCAAAAGACAGCGCACAATCCTACCTATTTCTTCATTTTCGTATTCTCTGTTGGCCAAGATCGCCATGAACTCGGCTGGGAGCCTGACCTCCTTTTTGCGGAGGTCTTCCGGTATCTTGGGCCAAAGCGCGTCAGCGATTGGATCGTCCATGAAACCCTCCGCAAGTGTTTACAGTAAACTCGATTTTACAGTAAAAATTTACCGTAAAAAAGTTATGCGACACGCCTTTTGGGCTTGCCATGCCGTTTTCAGGCCGTGGCAAGGTCGCCGGCATCTGGGCCGCCCCCGTCTTTCCTGAACGGTCCTGAGACAAAGTTCCACGCCCTCGCGGCGAGGTCCCACGCTCCCTTTGCGAGCTCGCAGGCGATGGCGTACCATCCGCATCCGTTCGCCCGCCTCTTTCCGGCGTACAGGCCGAATGCCATGCACGCCACTGCGACGGTGATCAAAAGCATCTTCTCTTCCTCTTGTTTCGGGTTGTAATTTTACACGGACTTCGCCGCGAAGTCAAGTCCCCACGGCGAAATCCGCGATCTGCGCGTACGCGCGCGCCCGCTTTACGTCCATTCCGCAGTTGAGGTAGCTTCTGATGATGCCTTGCGCGGCGTCCATCGGAGAACATCCCCCCGCTGCCTTCCTGAAGAGCTCGACTGCCGCGTCGTACAGGAGCGGCGCGTCGCCTTCAAGCTTCTCGATGGCCTTCTTGCGCCTTCCAAGCGCCTTTCTCTTCTCCGAAACGGCGTATTCAAGCTCAAACGCTATGGCCATTTCGTAGACTCCGACACCCTTCCCGGCGGCCTCCCCGACCGCCGAGAGGGCCTCGTCGTATCCAACTATGCTTCCTGGCACATCATGCTCCTTTCCTATTCCTCTCGGCAGCCGCGCGCGCGGATCTCAGGCCCCTCCAATAGGAGAAGTCCTCGACCGTCTTTACGTCGCGGATGTCCTCGATCCACTTCATCTTTCCGATGACGTCGAGGCCGACAACCTTGTCGACCTTGTCCCTGAGCTCCTGGACGCTCCTGCAGACGCACGAGACGTCGTCCGTCGTGTTCACGCAGTATTCGCCGGCGTGCGAGACGGCTCCGAGGCTCACGAACATCTTGATGTGCGGCCCCGCCTTGTCGGAGAGAAGTTCGCGCGAATACTGGGCAAGCTCCTCGATCTCGTTCGGGATCTTGAAGTCTTTCCCGTAGTCGATCTCGACCGGTATGACTACCGTTGCCGTCGTCGGCCTGTCTGCGACCCCGAAAGTCACGCAGGTATATTCGTGCATTCTCGACTCAATCGCCTTCACGTTGACGAACTGCTCGGGGAGTTCTGAGAATCCGAGAAGCTCGGCGAACGCGGACCTCACGCTCTCGGCGCACGGGCTTTCCTGCTTCGAAAGCTCGGCGAGACGCATGATCGCGTCTCTGCATCCCGTGCAGCGGTAGGCGTTCCGCATCTCGAGCACGCTTTCGACGAGCCCTCCGCGGATCCACTTGAGCTCGTCGATGAGATCGTCGAGCTTGGCGACGCCTTCAAGCGCGTCTTCGATGCAACCGCACAGGCGCACCGCGTCCTTCTCGTCGACCTTCTGGTTCCGTTCCTCCTTGTCTTGGAACATCGGATACCTTCTGATCATTCGGACGTTCATCTCGTTCATCGATTCGCGGAGCTTCTGACGGCCCTCGTCCATCCAGATGATCTTCAGCGCGTCGTTCATGTTCTCGTACATTTCACGCCTCCTCTTCCTTGTATTTTCCGGCCGCCCAGTAGTTCATCCAGTGCGTCACGAGGTCGAGCCTCACCTTCAGGAGCGCCTTCGCAAGCGCGGACTTTCCGTTCTGTTCGTCCACGTCCCGGATGCTCTTGCTGTCTTCGTCGATCGCGTCGACGATGATCTTGTAGTGTTCGCGCGTCATCTTGTCGAAGTGACGGCGCACGTTGTCCTCGTACTGTTTCATATTCGGACGACCCGGAAAGAAGCATTTTCCCTCCGAAGACTTGAGTCCGCGTGAAATCAACTCGTCGTACGTGCGGCCGTACAGCGTCCTGTGCTTCGATGCGTCCTCGATGAGGTCGCTGTAGAAACGCTCGACGCGCTCGAACTCGGTGTCGTCCCATTCCTTCGATAGCGAAAGACAGCAGTGATTGCAGTGCCTGTGGTCAAGTGCCTTGCACGCCTCTTCGTTAACAAGCGGTCCTGCGTTTCCGCATCCGCGCATAACGCTTGAGAAAATGGCGTCGCACATGCTCCCTGGCCTGAACGGGTGAAAGCACGCGCCGTCATAACTGAACCTGCACCCTACGGCACATACCTTGAACTCACACCAGTCATCCGTCATCTTCCAAAATTCCTCGTCCGACGCGATTTCGTCTCCGAGCATGCACGCGACGAACTTGTTCCTGTGCTCTTCAGCGACTCCGTACGGAATCAGACACATCATGATCCAGTTGTTTGCCAAATCGGCCTTCATTTCGTCCTCCTTCCTACATCATGTAGAACTTCAGCGCGTCCCTGACGACGCCTTCGGCCCACTTCATGTCCACTCCAACAGGAGCGCGCTCGACCTCGATTTTGATCGTACCATTGTTGAGGCCGATGACGAGCATCTCAGCGTATGTCTTCTTTCCGTTCTCGTCGTCGAACTTGTCGACCTGGTTCAGCTCGACGAGGATGCGCTCGTCGATCCACGCGAACCCGCGCTCCTTCAGTCCCCGCATGACGTATCCGGAAACAGCATTGTCTGCCATTCCTTCGCCGTAGTGCCAGACGTCAACAAGGGCTCTCTTGATGTGCGCGGCCAGCTCGATATTTCCTTCGCTCTCCGCGACTGCGCAGTAGCCAGTCGGCTTTCCTCCGCAGTCAGGCTCGCTCAACGTAATGACCTTCATCTTTTATTCTCCCATTGACAGCACCGCCGCGCACTCGTCGCCGCAGATGCATTCGTTCCTGACGAACTCGTCCCACGTCATGACTGACGAGTATTTCGGGTATTTGTCTGCGAAATCGTCCTCGTACACGATCTCCGCGTTGTCGGAGAACTCGCGTATGACGGCAAGTGGGCCGTTCGACAGGTTGAGGTCTCCTCGCCTCACCATGAGGACGAAGAGGTCCCATGCGTCATCTCCTCGGTATCCACTGAACGCAGTTACGAGGTCGTCGTACTTGAGATGCTCGAGCGTCTCCATGTAGCCTTCGAACGTGACTTCAACTTTTTCCACGGAGGTTCCTCCCTTCGTCTGCGTCGCACATGGCAAGCTCGACGATGTTTCTGAACGCGACACGAGCCTCGATGTTCCCGAGGCGATCTCCGTCAAACCACATGAGACGGTTTGCAAATGGATCGTACACGACGAAGTATCTCTTTCCTGCTTCAAGCTTCACGATCCTCATCTCAGTGTCCCACATGCCCTCCGGCCCGTTCGTGGCACACTTGAACTTGGCGATGCTTACGCCGTTTTCCCAGTCTTTTCCGAACATACTCATTAGCATCCTCCTCGTTAATGGCTTTGTGATTCTCGTATGCATGCAAACCATGGCTGGCCATCGCACTTCCTGCACAGTTCCATTATGTACCAGTCATCGGTCACATAGAACCATCCCTTTCCAAGATCGTGATACTCCTTGATTCCCGTTATCGGGTTCTTGTAGCACGACAGGAAGTGACGAAGCCGCATCGTGAACTCGCGCTTCATGTTTAACGACCTGGATCGGAACTCGAATAGCTTGTACTTGTCGTTCCACGTCCACCCGCCGTCACCATCTGCCCATGCGTCTATCTGCCAGACGCTGAACAGAGGTGCGAACATGATGTCGCCTTTCATTTGCGCTTCCTGTCTGACGGGGTTCTGTGGATCTCCTTCCCGTCTACATACGCGTCGCAGACCCACATGTCAACGTCTTTGACTCCGTTGAATGTAAGCTCTCCAGACACCCTTCGTCGCTCGGCGATGTCCTTGATCCTGTTCCACGCGAGCTTCTTGTCGGATTCTACTGCAGTAAGAGACTCAACGGTCTCGACGACCTTCACGACATACCTGTACTTCGGGCGCTTGCCCGCAACCTTCTCTTTCACGACTGCCATAGGTCGTCCTTCCCCTCAAGCTCGTTTCCGATGTAGTCAAGAAGGAGAGACATTGCTGAGTCCTTGCTGTCCGCATGGATTTTCGGCCAGTCAGCTCCGACGACATTTCCGTTCATGACGATTTCCCAGCAGACCTCTCCGTTTTCGTCTTTTGCAGGAAGGAGGTCGATCGGGCCATCCACCTTGTCAGCGTATGCCTTAAGGTAGACGTATTCGCCGCAGCACCTGACAGTCAGCGAGATGATGACGCTGTTCTTCGTCTCTCCGGACATCCACGTGTTTTCGTCGTGACCAGGCCCGTAGAACGAGAATCGCGTGTGCTTCTTGATAGCATTGAGCGTCCGTCTGCCAAGAGCCCACTTCTGGAGCATCATGGCAACCTTCTTTTCCCCGACGACCGTGATCCTGTCAGCGAACACGCCGAATTCGCGTCTCCTGTTGTCCGCGATCCTCGCCCCGACTGCAGCCGTGTGGAGAGATGCGTTCTCAAGCCCTCCCCAGTTCTCGTTCTCGTTGAACGATATGCGCTCTGCATCCTTCATGTCAGCACGCACCTTTCTGGCCTCATAAGCTCGTCGAACTTATGCTTGAACTGGTCTGTCAGGAACTTCCATGCATCCGGATACACCTCGCTGAAGAGAGTCCTCGCAGCGAGAGCGACGAAGTCGTCTAGCTGTTGCTGTGATTCGACGAGCTCTGCGTGGTCTTCGACCTGGTCTTCGGTCAGGAAATTCCTGTCCGTCATAAGACCGTCCTCGCAACCTTCCTCAAGCCATATAGCCTGAGCCTCTTCGTCGTTCAGGCTACGCATTATGTAGTCGAGGCAGTAGAGTACCCTTCCTCGCTCCATCTTGCGCATGTGACACAGATCGCTCATCGCCTGTTCCTCCGCCTTGCCTTCTTCGCCGCCTTCCTGGCCTTGTCCGCCTTCAGCCTCGCGTTTACCTCGTGGCGCTTCCGGCACACTTTCGCCCGGTTTTCGCATCCGAATGCGTCCGCGACCATTGTCAGCGGATTTCCCCATTCCTGCGCGGCAAACGCCGCGATTCCCATCATCGTCAATGCTTTCATTTCCTCTCCTTCAGTTTTTCATGCATTTCATGGCCGTGTACACGATCGCGCAGTTCTGCGTGAACAGCGTCGCAGGCGTATGGCCTTTCCTCATAAGATCCTTGCAAGTATCGTTGCACATGGCCCAGAACTCATCCACTGTAATCATGTCATCTCCTTTTTTTGCTTTTTCTGGATTCTTGCCATTCAACGGCGATCCTGAACGCTTCGTCCATGTTTACGGCCGTAACTATCAACTGGGCGATTCTCTCTTTTGAATATCGGTCGTATAAGTTAACAAGGAATTTCTTCTTCATGATCTCCTCCTGTCACGCCG
This sequence comes from Kiritimatiellia bacterium, assembly GCA_017405115.1. Next base: position 58,900 of record JAFRBA010000118.1, on the reverse strand, counting down.
CGTACTTCTTGAGCATCTGCTCGCACAGCGCCGCCGCGGTCATTACCGGCACTGAGTTTCCGATCTGCTTGACCTGCTCCCCACGGTTTCCAGTCAATACATATTCCTTCGGGAAGCTATGCGCGGCCGCCAACTCGGACGGCTTCAGCATTCTGATCCTGATGTCGACGAGCCTGCCGTCTTCCAGCATCGGAAGCCCGAGCTGCATCGCGTCGCACGACGTGATCGTTCTGATAGGCTCGTCTGCGCTTCCAATGTGCCCAGAGTCTCCTCCTCCAGGACGCGACATGTCCAATATGATCGGAGTCGCGATTTGTATTGCGCCGCTCGTCGATATGGTCGGGCACGGTTCGTCCACAGAGCGCGCCGCCGAGCAGCTCTGCTGCCCGATAATCATCGGAGAACACAGTGCGAACCTGTCGTGCGTACACTGTGTTCCGATCGGACCATCCAGCTCCTTTGAATCTCCGGCGTGACCTATGCAGTCGACAACAAACGGCTGGCACAGCATGTGGTGCGCGCCTGTTGTGGTAACTGTCGACAGAGGTTCATCGATATCCTCGACCGTGTTGTTGTTGCGCAACTTGACGATGAATGGACGGACGACCGCAAAGCGGTTTCCTCCAGCATGCTGAGTCGGTAGCGGAAGTTCAAGCTGCTTGAGCCTGCATTCATGCTTCTCTCCGGCTCCAAGCATGTCGATGAGGAAGTCCATTCCATTATACTTCTTCATACCGACTGCGATGCGCCTCAGCGTGTTGCGGGCCAACGGCTTCTTCCTGTTGAAAATGCTCTTCCCGATGTCTGAAAGGTCGAGGCACTCCCTGATGGCCTTCCACTGCTTCATGCCCTTGACGTGGTTCCCGAACTTAGGCTTCGGAAACTCCGGCATTTGCAATCCTGCCTTTGACGCTATCAGGAAAAACCTCTTCCGCGTCGTGGCATCTCCATAATCAGCGCAACACAAGACGTCGTACTTGACGTTGTAGCCAAGGCTCTTGATGTGAGTGACCCACGCCCTGAAGTACACGCCCTTCTGCGACTTAATCGGATGACCTTCTTCATCAAGAGGGCCCCAGTCTCGGAACTCTGGCACGTTTTCCACGATCAGGTTGTCCACGTCGCACTGCGTCAGCCACGTGAGGACAAATTCCGGCTGGCTGCGTTGCTGATTGTCCTTCGGCTTTCCACCACGCGCCCTGCTAAAATGGGTGCACGTTGGGCTTGCCCATAGAAGATGCAACTTCCCGTGCACGAGCTCGGCCGGAATAGCCTCTTCGATCTTGCAGTCGAGCGTGTTGAGGTTGGGATGGTTCCTGCGCATCGTGTCAACTGCGATCCTCCAGTGATTGATCGCAACTCCGCGCCTTCTGAATCTCAGTCGCCGGCATGCCTCGTCGCATCCCGTGGACGCGCCGCCGGCACCGCAGAAGAGGTCTGCCGTGTTGATTTCCTTGAGACCACTAAGGTAGCTTAGCGCCTTCACTTGCTTCTCCTTTCACATATGTAGGCTCCTTGACCTCCGTGAACGCGACATCGGAGAACTCCACGATTCCTCCGCACGCGTTCGCGGCTCCTGTTAGTATTTCCTTCAGCTCGTCGATTTCAGGCGCCGTCTCCTCGAAGACGCCTCGTTCATTCAGCCGCTTTGAGACCATGCACGAGTGTCCGACGTAGCAGACGTCCATCGGATGCAGGAATACGCTTCCGCCTGTCCCGACAAGATATTGGGTCTGCGTGAACACGTTCTTTTCGAGATACGTCCAGAACGCCGGCCTTATGATCCTGTCTACATTTCTGAAGAAGTCGTACCATGCGTCTTTTATTCTGCTCGATAGCCATCCTGGGCCCCATTCGTATAGCCCTGTGAACTTCGCCTTGAGAACGTAGACTCTCATTGCCTCTCCCATGCATCGCAGACCGATTCAGAAGATACAATGATCGAGTCGCCTTCGAGAGCTGGATGTACGCATTCGTATGCACCGTCGTCGCACAAATCACATCCGTGCTTGCACGTCGCACAGCATTTTCCGCACATCCTTACATTGAACTTTCCCTAAATTCATCTTCTGTCATGTTCAGATTTCCATCTGTTCGATGAGGTCGGAAACTTTTTCGCGCTCTTCTTTCGTCTCGATGAGTTCAAACGTACGAGCGCCGGTGCTCGTAGTTGTGTAAGCCGCATAGTCTTCCTTTTTGACCTTGTACAGCTTACACAGGCCCTTGTAGTCAACCTTGGACGTGGAGCTCGCCTCCTTCCAGGTCACGATGACCACTCCGTCCTTGTTCTTTAGGACCGTGGCCTTCTTCATCTGCTCCATGATTTCCCCCATCATCTGGGACTTCATGAGCTCATCGCGATCCATCTTCTTGCGCAGGGCAAGAAGATCAGCAACCTTTTTTGCCAGCGCATCGTCTGCGACCATCACCGACGGTTTCGCCTCCGCGTACTTGACGCGGGCCTCGGTCTCAATTTCGCTCTTCGTAACAATGTGGTTCATTTTCTATTCTCCTTATTTTACGGGAGTAACTCCCAGTTCTTCGAATACTTCTTCAACCTCTTCGTCCGTCATCGGGCCGCTCCATGGAGCGTATGTCCACGGAAGTCCTATGACCTGCTGCACGGCGTCTCTCAGCCTCTTCGACAGATCCGTTTCAGGAAGCTCGAGAGACCCGAGTATGACGCGCGTGAACATGCGCTCGCGCGCCTCCATGCACTTTCTGCACTTTCCGCACGGCTTTCCCCTGGATCCGTCGTGGCAGTCAACGATCTTGAGCCCCTGCTTCATTCGATAGGCTCCAAGCGCGACGCCTACAACGGAATCCTTCACAAGATATACAGGGGATCTTCCTTCCAGCGCGGAATCGCTTCCCTCGCAGCCAGTCACTGCGTTCGCGATGTCTTTTTGGTCGGGCCGGAAATGGTCGCCTGTCAAGACTGCTACGGCCCTAGTACCGCGCATTTCTATCTTGACCGCGAACCATCCCTGGCCCGAAATCTTCTTGCCCATTTAATCTCCTTTCCTCTACACCTTCAGATTGTCGTTTCCTGTAGCTTCGCGGACTAGTTTCGTCGCGTAATCCCGCTCAGCCTGGATGCTGTCTATGATCCACTGGTGGCGACTCTCGTCCTTTTCGGTCCACATCGAGGAGTCGTGTCCGCACTCCTCCACGAAATCCCACTCGACGTCGCGAAGGCTCTCAAGATTGATGATGTGATTTGCAAGTTCATTCAGGATCTCGCGGCTCGTGCGCGCAGATCCCGAACGGCATCCCTTGACACGCTCCAGCGCATCTTCAAGGTCGTACACCTCCATGTTGCAAGCCCTGTTGAAGTGCGCAACCGGACGTCCGCCAACGATCCTGATCTCCCACGCCGGCCTTCTGCTGCGGTTCGACTTGTTGACATTTGCGACAAGCGTCCTGTACTTGAGCTTCAGATCATCAGGTGACAGCTTCTCGTTCTCCTCGCTGAGAAGCAGGATTAGCGCCTTCTCCTCCTTGCGCGTCAGGTCTGCGAGCTTGACCTTCTCTGGCCCGTTCCCGCGGTCGACACGGATCCTTCCGTCGTTAGACGCTCCGACAAGCGCCTTCTGGATGCGCATCGAGCTGGTCATGTTCAGGAGCTTTCCGACGAAGAAGTCGCTCTTGAAGAAGAACTGCGGGAGAAGACTTCCGGCTCCTATCTGCCCGAGTCGGCGCCATTCGCGTTTTCCGAACATCGGATACGCCGCGGAGAACCTCTCCATCGCCTTTTCTCTGAACTTACCAACCGCCTCAACATATGCGTCTGCGAACTTCTTGATGTTGAGGGTCGCGCCTGCCCATGCCCTTGCTGCAATCTTTAGGTATTTTTCCATGTCAACCTCCTATAGGCTTGTCTGGTAGCTCTCGAAACAGAACGTGTCTCCGTCCTTCATCCCGTCTCCGCGCACGCGAAGCTCTACGTCGTCGTACACGATGCGCTTTTTGGGGTCTTTCAAATCCTTCATCCAGCGCTTCGTCGTCATCGTCATGAGCCTTACCTTCCCTTTGAATCCACTGATGACCGTCGCGCACCAGTAATGCTCTGCGATCCACTTGTCGATGTCTGGGCACATCCTCCTCGCGTCGCGCATGTCAAGAACGCACACCATTCCAGCGTCCGCGCAGAACTCGCCGATCTTGGCTGATTTGTCGTACGAATGTCCAACCGGGCCCATCGCCGCGAACACCGTGCATCCCCAGTCTCCGTAGTATGTCCTGTTGCACAGTCCAACATCCTTCATCATCGCCTCGTGCGAACCCCAGTCAATCCGCTTTCCGTTCTCCCTGATGTAGCAGGGGTCGGTTATAACGATGTCGCCGTCGAACTCGCGCTCTGCGATGCACGTCCATTCAGGACGCTTTTTCTTCTTTAGATTTCCCATGTTTCCTCCTTGAAACAAAAAGGCCCACCCGAACGGGTGAGCCTTTGTCTTTGATGTGTGAGACTTCTACTTCTTCCAGTCCTTGCCGTGACGGTGCCGCCGCTTTCTCTTGCTTTTGCCGCCGCCTTCCCCCTGGACGCGCACTCCATCCATGGGCTTGATTCCCATCTTCTTGAATTGATCGCGAAGTGGCTTCGGCGCTTTTCCGGTGGTAATGAACTCCATCATGTTTTCGTCGGTTATCAAAATGCCCTTCTTTGCAGCATCCTCAGACTCAACCTCGATGTCGATAACCATGCGTTCGAGCATTCGTCCTATTTCCTCATCGGTTCCGGCGAACCCGTCGCGGCTGAGATCATGTGCCTTCTCGCCGATGACAGTCTCAAGTTTTTCGAGCGTGAGGTCGTCGTCGGCAGTCACCCAGTCTGTCACGTAGTACAGCTTGCGGCTTCCCTTGATCATGCCGAACAGTATCTGATCCCTGCGCTTGATCCTCTCTTGGTCGTCAATGATTTCATTGATCAATGAGAACTTCGGGGCCCCGCCGTCATAGTAGAGCACGCAGTAGTTGTCGAACACGAGAAGCCCGTCGAACATGATCTTCCGCTTGGCAACCTCCGAAGGAAGGATATTCGCGTAGTACCTGAGGTATTCCAGACGCATCCCACGCTCGGATAGCAGCATGAACTTGACGATCTGCTCCTCAGTGATGTACTTCAGCTGTCCCGATCTGACGAGGACAAGCTCGGCCTCAAGGACGCTACGGCTTCCTTCCACCTTATTGGCGATCTCGTACTGTCCGGAAACCTTCAGCTGGTTCTCAACCGTGTCCACGACCTTCTTTGCCCGAAGAATCTCCTCGTTCGTTGGAGACATCATCGATGCCTTGACTTCCTCGAACACCTTGTCGGCCGGCTCCCCAATCTCGTCTGGCTTGTCTGGCTCTTTCTGCTTCTTCGGAGATGAGAACTTGTCGAGAATCCTGCCAAAACAAGACTTCTTCTTTGTCTTGTCTCCCGCGATAATTAAAGAACCGGCGTTCGTGTCGATTCTGTTGCCCATGCGACCGATGTAGTTCCTGCGCTCGTGCCTGGCGTTTCGCAGAAGCTCCCTCTCCGTACGCCTGTCGGATATCGATCCGTTGTTTTCCCATGAAGAGCCGAAGCCGTTCATGGAAGCACTGGTGTCGTCCGACTTGCCATTGTCCTGATTCTCGATCTTCACGGCTATCTTGCGCCACTTGGGAAGTTCCTCTTCGATGAAGAAGTCCTCGAACACCCTCAGCTTCGGCTTTCCGCCGATCACAGCGATCGACGGATGCTCCGTGTATCTTTCTCTTGTCTTCGCCATTTCATTTGTCCTTTGCGTTTTTCCTGACTTCCTTTTTCGCGGCCTCAGGCTGTTCTTCGCCCGCATCCGGCCTGGTGTCGGCTGAAAACACGACATTTCCGTCCTTGTCACGCGACAGTCCTGCATAAACCTCTTCAGGAACTTCCAAGACCTCACCGAACGATTCGACAGCATCAATATAGTCGAACATTGCCTCGAACGGGATCCTGTGAGGATGGTCGTTCCTTCTGGTATTTGCCCACTTAATCCTATGCTCGCGTATCGCCCACGCAAGGTCAGGTATCTCCTCCATGCTCTCCGAAGCCGCGTGGTCGAGCTGTCCGTAGACGAATCCGAAGTAGTTCGGATAGCCTAGCTGGACTTCCTCGATGTAGACCGCGGCCGAGCCCAAGTGCTTTGCCACGCACTCAAGGCACGCTTTCCTCATTGCCGTCCTCCTCGTTTTTTTCGTGAGTGTCTATCGGAATGGAAGGTTCCGGGTTCTCCACTGTCGGAGGGTACTTCTTGATCATCTTCATCACGTACTGTCTCCACCACTCGCCCTTGTCCGTGTGGGCGGCGATGTTCATCGACACGTTCGGGTCGTTCGGGCCGTTGAAGATGATCTCGACGTCATAGTCGACGCCCTCCTGCGGTATCAGGCGGCCGATGCAGTCCATGATAGCTGCAGCCTGCTTCGTCTGCGGGAATGACATCTTCTGCAAGGGTCTGCGTCCCCTGCCGTCGTCCACCAGCATCCTCATGGCCGAACCTTCGATCCCTTTGCGGACCTCGCGTTCTTGGAATCTGCTCCAGACCGTGCGGAGAAGTCCTGTGCGGAACCTGCGTTTGCAGCCCTCGCGTCCATGACTGCATGTTCCCAAGTCGCCTTCATCCTGTTCAGGTCGTCCTCGGCAGGCTTCATCACGACGCGCGTGATGTTCGCGACTGAAAGGATCGTAGCAAGGGCGTCCTTGATGATCACGCCCTGCGCCTTCACCTCTTCGGGCGCGTCTGCGAACGGCGCCATCGTGACATGCAGCCTCGATCCGAAGCCGCATATGTATTTCGTCGCGCTGATCGACTCGATCCCCCCGAGCGTCATCAGAGCAGAGATGTGCTCAATGACGTATTCAGCCATGAACGAAGCCGGCGTTTCCGCGGCGCCTGCCTTTCCGATTTCAACATCCATTGTTTGTTCCGATTCGTGTTTTATGGACGGAGACCATCCCCGTCCGGCAAGAACATTTTACAATATATTGAATCGGAGCGCAAGGGCTTCATGTCGTTTTCACGACTTCGACCTCGGCCTCTGTCGGAGGCGACTTCAGGCGTTCCTCGATCATTGCCAGCGTCGGACGGTCGTCGATGTCAATTTCTTCGTCACGGTGGGACATGATGTAGACGTACTGGTTCCACCGGTGCTTTTGCAGCCACGTGATGAACCAGATCGACCCCTTGTGCGCAGAGTTCTTTGAGAACTTGTGGTGCTTCGGGCAGAGGAGTATCCCGTTCAGCGCATCCCACCTGAGCCGAGGGTTTGTGTTTCGGCTGTCGATGTGGTGCGCGTTGAGGAAGCACTCCTTGCCCTTCGCGTCGACGTCTCCGTAGGCGCGCCCGCACACGGCGCATCTGTCGCCGTGCAGGAGCCTGACCTTTTCCACCCAAAGCCGCATGAGGCGGTTGCGGATGGTTGTCTTCTTCTCAAGCTTCTTTCGCCTCTTGGGCTTTGGCTTTTTCCTCGCCATCGTCTAAATCTGATTCTCTGCGATATGTCCCTCGATGTACGCGACCGCCTGACTGACAGTCACGATTTTCTCTGCGTCTGTTTCAGGTATCGCGAACCCGAAATCCTCCTCGAGCTGCATGATGATTTTGATGATGTCGAGCTCGTCGGCGCCGAGATCGTCGATGAACGACGATTCATCGGTCACTTTCTCACGCTCGATCATCATCGCATCTGCAATCGCGTCCTTCACGCGGTCGGATACGCTTTTTTCTTTTTTCGGCATGAGTTCTATTGTATCAGATTTATCAGAATACATGAAGACCGAATCTGCCTTTCGTCCGCTTCTCGCCATGTCTCGGTAGAGCGGGAAGTCGATCTGCGCGCAGACAGTCGCCTCTCGATTGTCCTCGTCTTCGACAATCACTTCTGCCGAATAGCCGACCTTCCTGAACTGCTCTGCGATTTCTCTCGCCTTGTCGTATGTCAGATCTGCGTAGTCGCTGCGAAGCCAGATGTTCGAGCAGACGACGCCCTCCTCGACGTAGCAGTTCACGTCGGTCATGCAGCAGCTCTTGGCCTTTTTCTCCTGATACAGCGCGAGGAAGTCACCTTCGGCGTTCACGCGCAGCGCGCAGACGAGATCCTCAGCCGGCGGAAGCTCCTTCGGGATGTCGTACCACCTGTCGATCTGGTAAGACAGGTTTTCGATCATACAGTCGAGCCATTCAATGAACGGCTTGCCCCTGTCAGCAAGCGGCATGCTCCCCTGACGCCTGTGCCACCACCGGATGTTCCTGTTCAGCACTTCGTCGCAGAGGGCGAGCTTTCTCGCGTACTCGACTGTTTCCTTGTTCGTCATGACGGCCCCGGCATGTAGACGATTAGAAGGGATCCTCCGTCAGGGAGGTCGATCGTCCTTATAGTCTTCGGACGAGGCTTCGAGACATACGTCTGCCTCATGGCCTTCTGGCGCCGCTTCTTCGGCTGCTCGGAATCAGGCTTCTTTGGAACCTCTTCATTCTGTGGTTTCTCCTCTTTCTTTTTGCGCTCCTTTTTCTGTGAAGGAGCCGGCGCCGAACGGCCTGACTTCGCCTCCTGCTGCTTCAGGTAGCGGCGCTCCTCCTCGGCCTGCTTTCGCGCGATATAGGCGGCGATTTCCTCCTTGGTCTTCTGCCGCCTCTTCTTCTCAGGCTTCTCCTCCGTCTGTTCGGGGACTTTCGGGGTGTGAGCCTTCTTGATTTCTTCCTTTACGTCGTCAATGAGCGCCATCGTTTTCTCCTTTCATGAGTCTTGACATTGTCTCCTTCAGCACGGCCTCCTGAGCAACCGTGACACGCGCGATGTCGCACGTCAGGTTCACGGCGTCTGAAAGCTGTACGTCAGACACGCCGCAGCCTGCCCAGAACGCCAGGCAGGCCGCGGCCCAGTAGATCGATGCGTATTCGTCGATCCGGCCCATCACAGGCCCTCCGTGTTCTGTTCGGAGCCGGCAGGGACATCCTCCGCGATGTCCTCGGGCGTAAGCCCTTCTCCTTCAGAGTCGTCATCGCCTTCCGGGATGGAATACTGCGTCTCGAATTCAAAACCGAAACCTTTGATGCGCAGGATCTCCCTGATCTTGCGCAACCGCTCGGCGTCTGAATAGAGCGCATCGATGAACTCGTCCGCGGTCTTGAACACCTTGTCGGAGACCATCGGCGCAGACCACCCGCCACGAACCCTCGTGATTCCGCACTTCGCGCCTTCAGGGCACAGGAACCCTCCTGGGAGGAACGGATTCTCCGCGCAATTGTTGTTCTTGGGGTCGCCAAGGAAGAACTGGAGGTCCGTCTCTGCCATGTCGTAGCCGCCAAGAAGCTTCCTGTACAGCACGACCTTCCTGTTGCGAGGCGCAATCTTCGACTTGAACGTCTTCAGATACTGCCTTGAACCAAGCACCTCCTTGCCGTCCTTTCCGCCCTTCCATTCGGCGTCCAGCGTGTCAAGAGCAATGGTAAGCGCCATTCCAAGAGCCTTCTGGTTTCTCGCGGTGGACTTCGGCCCACCATAGCCGGCGCCTCCTGTCTTGATCTCCGTTGTCTCATGCGTGGTCACGAACATCGTCACCTGGTGGCGGTCGTAATCCTGCTCCCTCGCCCGGAAGAACCTGCGCACGTCCTTCGAGTCGCCTCCAGGACGCTCCGACTTATCAAGGTCGACGAAATCCTCTCCGGCGTCGCTTCCGACGTTTGAGAGGGAGTCGATTCCGATGATGGTAGGTTTGGTCATATCCGGATCAAGAGCATCCTCCTTCGAGAACTTGCTCTTCACGAGACGCCCAGTCTCTGGGTTGATCGTGCCGTCCCTCCCTCCGTGAAGCGCCATGTCGAATGTGTCGATGCGCTTGAACATGTCGTTCAGGTCGTTGGTTTTGATTTGCAGGAAGAGACGCGGGTCGCACCCGAACCTCGCGATGTAGTCGGCGGAGTTCGGAGCGCCCTCTGTCTCGATGTGAGCGACCCATGCCTTCCTGTCCTTCATCGTGCTTCCGCGCATGGCGCATCCGTACACGTAGTAAAGGAAGGTCGACTTTGACGACGAGAACGAACCCCTGAGCTGGCACACCTTGCCAACCGGGAACCCCCTTGCGCCGAGAAGCCATTCCATGGCGATGCACGGACGGTTCTTGATGGGGTCGTACACGTCAAGCCACTTCATGTCTTCCCAGTACTTCGCGATGGTCGTCACGGACTCGGAGGCGTCCTTGATCCCCGCCGCCTTGAATCCCTCCATAACTGCAGCCATCAGGATGTCTTCATTTTCCTTTTTAGCCATTGTTAACCTTTCTTGTTTGCGATTTTCATGTCGGACAGCATCTGCTCAACCATAACGATCTGTTCAGAGTTGAACCGCCGTCCCCTCAGCCCATCGATGTACTCTTCATTTGAGATTACAACCGACTCGTACATCTTAACTTTGATTCCCGATTCCTCGACCAGCTTCTTCTCCTGGTCGTTGAACTGGCGATACCATTCTCCGAATATCACTTCCTTGATTCCGGAGTTGATGATCAACTTCAGGCACGTCAGGCACGGCGAGCAGGTGACGTAGATCTTCCCCCCGTCAATGCAGTTGCCGTGCTTTGCCGCCTGGCATATCGCGTTCTGCTCGGCGTGCACGCACAGGCACTCGTCGAGCTTCTCGCCTGTCTTGTGTTCGCCGTTGCACCGCGGACATCCGCCGTCGAAGCAGTTTGTCGTCTTTGCCGGCGTTCCGTTGTAGCCAGTCGCAACGATGTGGTTGTCCTTGACGATTACGGCTCCAACCTTGCGGCGTGAGCAGTTGCTTCGCGTGGACACGTCCTTCGCCAGCCGCAGGAAGTATTCGTCCCACGATGGTCTCGTATCTTCAGTCATGGCACCTTCCCGATGTTTTCCGTGATTCTGGTAGCAAGCTCGTCCGCGGCTATTATGACCGACAGCAACGGGCACTTATCGCACGCCCTCGCGAAGCTGTCTCGAGATTCGCGGTAGTCGGAGAGGTCCCAGCCGGCCATGTGCCAGCGGATCGCATAGATCTCGTCCTCCGTGAGATCCAGCCCCATGCGGAGAAGCCTTATCACGGACTTCTCGCCATGCCCAAGCGGGCAGTGGCTCTGGTCGTTCTCGTATGCGAGATACTTCTCCCAGCGGTTGTCCTTGTCCTTGCGGAACTTCTCGACCTGCCTGTACACCTCTGCCTTGCACACGTCGTGCAGCAGCGCCGCAATGACGACGCTCTCCGGCCAGATCCTGCTTTCGAGCTCAGGATGGAGATGGACCTGGACGGCGCGGATCTCCATCGCCTGCTCGTACACGTTCAGCGAATGCTGCAGCAGCCCGCCATCCTCGGCGAGGTGATGCTTCGCGGACGCCGGCGCCTTAAAGAAGCCGAGCTTCTCGATCCCGTCAAGGACCATCTCCATGCCATTCCTGCCAGTTCCCATCAGAAGCTGCGTGAACAGCTCCTTGTTCTTCTCGATCTTTTCGTTGTCCATTGTTTCTCCTTTCAGTTTCTGTAGTAAGCCGGGAAGTGCATCTTCACTGGCTTGATCTTGTACGTGAGCTTGCCGAACACCTGCTCGATTGGAAGCATGGTACTTCCGTCATTGGCGATGTACGACCATTCACGAATTTTCTCAAGTATGCATTCTGCAGCGAGCTTCAGACACGGCCAGTCGACGCCACCAGAGCACTCAATCCATTCCCGATGCACAACCTTGCGCATTTGGTATACGGTAAGTTCAGCCATCTGAACCATTCCATCTCTCTTGCTCATCAGTTTCCTCCTGAGAGCATGGCTCTCACGCTTGCTATGTCAGAAGGGTCGATGTCCTCGCCTGGAGCGAACGGATCCTTTTCAGGCTCCTTCTTTTCAGGCTCCTTATTCTTAACCTTCTTGACCTTCTTCTTAGGAGCAGGCTTCTGGTCTTCCGGAACCGGCGTGTACTTCTCGTGCTCCACGCCGCGCTCCACCGCGGCCGAGATCTCCTCGGCCTTGTCTGCCGGCTCTTCTTCCGCGGTCTTCCTGGCAGCCTCTGCGAACGGATCGTCCCTCTCTTCGGACTCGTCGTCCACATGGTACTTGTCTCCGTAGGCGAACTTCATCGCCTCCTTCAGGGCCTCGATCTCGTCAAGCTTCCCCATTTCTGGATGCTTGTATCCGCGCAACATGCCTGCAAGACGGTCGATGATCTCCTGCGGGCTCTCTGGACGCTGGATGAACGTCGCCGGCTCCTCCATGTGCTGCCTGTGCTGCAGGAGCGTGAGGGGCAGCTCCGTGCGGACGATCATTCCCTTCTGGTCGATCGCGGGACGCGCCACATATCCTTTTCCGCCCCAAGCAACCTCGATCACGAGCGCGTTCCCAGGGTTGGTGATGTCTCCATAGGCGAGCTTGCCTTCACCGTCCTTCTGGAAGGCTATCCCGTCAATTCTGGATCCGTTCTTCCTCTGCGAGTAGAGGATGCTCTTCATGACAGATTCAGACATCTCTGTCACGAACACGCCGCCTCTCGGACCTGCCGACATGTCAATCACGTTCGCCACGAAGAAGGTCTTCATACGCGGAATCACGGCTCCCTCGACCTCTCCAGTTAGCTTCCTTCCTCTGTGGTCCTTCGTCAGGTACGACCACGTGTCCTGTCACATGTCAAATGACACTTCCTGCTTCAACGGACGCTCCACTTCCAGCGGCTAGCCACTGGTCGCTTCAACGCCCTCCACAGGCACTTTCCGAGTGACCCTCGGTGAAAATCCTGAATCCTTCGTCACGTATGTTGAGAGCCGCGTTTAGGTCTCGGTCAAGCGCGTTCCCGCAGGCCTCGCACCGGTATGTCCTTTCGGACAGCCCGAGCTCTTCCTTGACGTTTCCGCACTTCGAGCATCTCTTGCTCGACGGGTAGAACCTGTCTATCTCCACGTAGTGAGCCGCCTTGTAAGACAGCATCATGCGTAGTTCGCCCATGCAGCTGTTGCGCACGGCCTTGCGTATGGACTTGACCGATTTTCCCATTCCCTTGACGCACAGGTTCTCGCAGCAGACTACGCCGTGGTTCTTGGCGATCCTGCTGGTGAACTTGTGCACCGCGTCTCTCTTCACGTTCCGAATTCTCTGGTGAAGCCTTGCGACCCGCATCCTTGCCTTACGCCTGTTCCTGGAGGCCTTCCGCTTTCTGCTCAGACTTCTCTGCGCACGCTTCAGCCTCTTCTCCAGTCTCTGGATCGACTTCGGTCTGTCGAGAACGTCTCCATCGGAAGACACGGCCCAATGCTTCGAGCCTACATCTATCCCAACGGCAGACATATTCTCCTCTACGGACTCGTCCGGTATCTCAACGGTTATGGACACGTACCACTTGTCAGCTTCCTTGGACACCACGAATCTCTGGATCTTTCCAGCGAAACGCAACTTCTCGGCCATGCGAACGACTCCAATGTTTGGCAGTCGTATGTGCATGTCACCCTTCAGTCGAGCGTGAGCGTTGTCAACATAAAACGAATCGTGCTTGCCCTTCTTGTGCCTTCTGGGCCTTTCCGCTCTATGCTTGAAGAAATTCATGAAAGCTGTTCCAAGGAACATGAATGACCTTGACTGCGACCCTCTGAACGTCTCCTTCGCCCACTCCGGCCTTTCGACCGTCCAAGTGCGAGACAGCAGACCTGTGCTGCAATTTTCACCATTGTCGTACATCTCATTCCACTTGGCCAAACCCCAGTTGTAGCAGTAGCGGGCAACGCCTACCGTCTTGGCAAGCATTATCCGCTGCTCATTGTTGGGATAGAGCCTGATCTGGTGAGATCTGATCACGCCGCATATTATAGAGCATTTGCTCAATTATGTCAACGGGTCAGTCAGGATTTTCCTGCATCATTCGACCATGCTTATGTTCGCGCGGATTCGCTACGCCCGCGCAGTTTAACCGGTGGTCAACCGGGACATCTCTGAGTTTCCCCAGAGCACAGACTATATCATCACCTCGTTCCCGAGGTGGAGTACTTCGACGCGCTTGCGCCTACTCCCTTGCGGGATAGTCGTTGAACCTTCTCGGATAGGGGTTTCTCTCCACACCGAGCTCGGCTGCTGGTTGCCATAGGCTTGCGCCCTTAGGTGTTCCAGCAATTCACTTTCTTCTTTAGAGCGGCTTACGCCGCAATGGAGCTCTTATCGAACTCCTCGAGCAGTAGTCGTAGAACGCCTCGTACGGATCGTCCGCGTCGATGTCGAACGTCCGAGGGCTAAGAAAACTGGTCTTCGCACGACGGTTCCCGTGGCCGACGAACTTCGCCGCGCGCACCGCGCAGTAGAAGTCGCTCTCCTCGTCGCCCGTGACTGCCGGCACCCAGCCGGTAGCAGACGGATCCATGACGTCGTACGCGGGCAGTATCGCGATCCTCAGAGGGCAATCCTGCGACGGATAGAGAAGCTCGATCCCCTCCTTGAAATACTGTTGCTGTGTCGTCTTGCTGACACCTAAAAATCTGTTATACTTCATTCATTCTCCTTCCTGTAATGCATGCCCCCTCCCCCGCGAACGGAGGAGGGGGCGTTGCGCCATGCGACACCATTACATCGCCATGGCTGCGATTTCGGACTCCAGCGCGTCCTTTTTCGCGGCGAGCTCGCGCATCTTGTTCTGGCGGTTGTGCTCCTCGACGAGGCCGGCATAGTACTTCATGCGGCTCTCGCCAATGGAGGCGATGTGCGATCCGACAAACGCGGCCGTCTCATCAACGGAAGAGTTGTTCCCGACAAGCGGGAACATGGAGATGAAGCAGGGGTCTTCACCGAAGGAAACGACGATTCCGCGGGTGAACCCGCGCACGCTCATCTTCCTCTCCTCGTTCTCGCCGAGAATCTCGTCGAGACCGTCGAACTTGAACCTCAGAGAGGCGTTGAACGACTTGACGGACTTTTTGGCCGCTTCGACGATAGCCGAAGCCGCGTCCGCGTTCGGGCCGAGCTTCCAAAGCTCTGACTTGTCAATTCCCGGATTTGCCTTTTCGAGTATTGCCATGTCCCAGGCGGAATCGGCCTCCAGCTCCTTGGCGCGCTGGACGTCGTGCTTGCGGCGGTCGACCACGCCGCGAACAGCGTCCACGAACTCCCAGATTCTGGCCTTTACCTTCTCGCGCGCCTCGTCGGCACTACCGACCCCCTTCGGGATCGAGCAGATCGGGATCTTTCCCTCAGCAAGATAGACCCCTACAGAGTCTGTGGTGACAGAGATAGGCTCCTCGCCGATCTCAGAGAGCTTCTCGTTTGCAGACTTGACGATTTCGTCAAGCCTCTCGGAGAACGAACCTCCGCGGACTGACTTAGCGTTTCTGGTCTTGCCTGACTTGAGCTCGTCGACCTTCGGCCACACGACGCTCTTCGCCTTCTTGACCGCGCCGAACGCGTGGCCATGAAGCGTCACGAGCTCGGTGTCTCCGGAACGGACGATCGTGTCCGTCCCGTCGAACGTGAAGTTGATCACCACGTCGGAGATCTTTTCAGCGCCGAGATGCTCGACGAGCCTCTCATTGGCAATTTCTGCGAGCTTGTCAAGCTCCGCTCGGAACTTCTCCTCGGTCATGTCGTTCTTGGCCGGCCTTTCTGCCGGAGCAGGGAGTTCGTCAACGACGACCTTCGCAGCTTCCTCCCTTGGCATCAAAGACTTCTTGGCCCTGTCGATCGCGCTCTTCAGCGCGCCGAACGCGGATGACGCGCTCGCGTCGGTCACGTTCATTGAGAACATGACCTTCTCGTCGATCTTGATGTTCACAAGACCGACTCCCTGCTCAACCTTAACAGCTTGCTTAACGCCGAGGTCGTACAACTTTTCGTTGACGTTGTCCTCAATGTCCACGAGGGCGTCGATCAGGTCGTCGACGCACTCGATGTTTACCCTCTTGCTCTTCTTGCCTTTGTTTTTCATTTTGTCTCTTTCCTTGTTGTTGCCGCCGCTCGGCGGACTTTTACAGAAAGCCCCGTTCACTAGAACGGAAGCTGTGCTGCGTTTGACACGGACATCTGGGAGAACCCCATGTCCATGTACCGACGCATCCGCGCCGCGTCGTTCAGTGCGAGCCTTCCAGGACGGCCGTTGTGCCTGTCCCAGTCGTGCCTGAAGTCGACGAGGTACGTCTTTTCCCCCGGCTTTGTCAGATGGCGCCAGGGAATGCTCCACCCGGCCATGTCCCCCTCGGTGCAGTTCGCCACGACCATGACGCCGTGGCTGATGTCGTGCGGGAAACAGCCGGTCGACGCGATTGCCTTTCGGATCGTGCCGCCTGCAATGTCGCCGAGAATCGCGCGCCGCTCCTTCTGAGGAGAAGCGACGACCTCGACGGCACTTGGAACGAGCGCCTTCACGCGCTCGGCCAGAATATTCTGATCGGTGCAGAATATGCACCCAATGTCATTGGGCACATATTTCATGATGTCTGCTATGAGAGTCACAAACTCCTTGTTACGCTGCATCGACGTGTCCGAAAGGACTCCGAACGGAGCCGAGCCAATGTACTCTTTCGGCTTAGGAGACGGAACCCATACGACAGTTATCGGAGTGCCGATTCCGGCCTTCACGACCTCGTCGTACGATATGGACGACACGAGAGGGCCGAACATGCCCTCGACTACCATGTCGAATTCAACGTCTCCTCCGAACGAGCTGCTCGCGATTCCGAATCTCGCCGCGCTTCTGATCGCGGAAAGACGACCGGCCTTCTTCGAGAAATGATGCGTCGGAACTTCTCCGACGAGCACGCCCGCGTATTGGACCTGAACGTCTATCATCGAGTCGTATGTCGAGACGATGATGTCCTCAGAATCAGAACACCTGCTCCCGGTCAGAAGTCCGACCTCCCTTTCCGGAAGCATCCTTTCGAGCTCGTTGGCAACGGCCCTCGCGAATCCAGGAGCTGAAACAGCGACGACGCTAAGCGCCGTTCCGCGATCCATGAGTGCGTCCCTCGGGAACGCCCTCAGGATTGCCGCCGCTGTCTTCGCGAACCCGATGATGTCCGGAACTGAGATTACGCCTCCGCATGCGCAGACGGACTTCCTGATGGCGTTCTCCCAAGGCTCCATCCCGACAAGAGCGGCTTCGACCATCGGAGCCGGCATCTTGAGCCGCTCGTCAATGATCTTCGAGTCCCTGCAGAGCCTCTTGACGCGGTTCGCATAGCCTGGAAGCGTTGCGAGAACCCTTCCGCCGTTTGAAAGCGTATAGAGGTTCTCGTATTCTCCTCCAGTGCATTTGTGCACGAACCTGCGAAGGCCATCCCTGACGTCCTTGCACGGATTTTCGATGATTATCGCGCCTCGTCCGATGTGGACGGTCTCTTCCATCGTCATGCCAAAGCCAGCCTCTCCAGGCCGACCTCGTCGAAACCGAGGCCCTTCATGCGCCTGTCGCAAAGGAACGCGACAAGCCTGACAGCCATCCACAGTCCGAAGATGGAAAGCGACATGATTGCCGCGAAGAAGAACGCCGCGGAGTTGCACAGAAGCAACGCTACCGCCATCGAGGCGATCGCAGTCTCGAGTACGACGTTGGCGATCGCAGTCGCCATGTCCTTCATTCGAAGCGCCCTGTAGGCGCCGATCATTTTCTTGCTCATTTCATGTTCCTTTGTTTCGTTTGTTTTGTTGACGCCGGCACGCGCCGGCTGAAATCGAAAAGCCCCCTTTCGGGGGCTGCGGACTAACCGCCTAATGTAGTCAGGTCATGCCATAACGGACCGAACTGCGCATAGCCGAGCCTAACCATGCCTGCTTTGCGCTGCATTGCTACTCCAGACTCATCCTATCTGGACCATGCCATGCCTGCCGGGCCGGACAATTCAGAGATCCGACAGACCCAGCCTAACCAAGCCTGCCATGCGCTTCCGTGTCTGGCCAAGCAGATCCATCCTATCCGAACTTAACCTGCCATGCTATACCGGGCCGAACAGCGCATATCCGAACCTAGCTATACCTGCTTAGCATTACCGGTCCGTGCCACGCACAATCCCACCCAACCATGCCTTACATTGCCTGCCAAGCACCGCTAAACCGGACAGGGCCTGACCCAGCCAATCCACGCCTTGCCTCGCCAAACCTGCCGCGCATTACCCGGCCCATCCCAACCGTGCCACACTCGACCTAACACTACCATGCCTGCCGCGCCTAGCCGTGCATTGCCCGACATTACACCCCGTGCCTAGCTGAACATAACCAGCCGAGCCGGTCTCCGCTCTGCCGAGCAATTCTCGACCATGCCTGCCGCACATAACCTTGCCTATCTGTACTACACCTTGCCAAGCCAAGCATAGCTCTGCCTGCCACGCCAAGCCACATCCTACCAAACATTTCTGCACTATGCCGATCAATGCCTTTCTAAGCACCGCCTGCCTAGAGGTGTGCGTCGATAGCAGACCAGATGTCGTTCAGGCGTTTCAGGTGTCCGTAACGCTCCTTCATTCCCCTCAACTGGTCGAGCGCGTCGCGCTCCGCAATCGCGAGGAGATCCGGAACCTTGGTGACGTCGGAAGCCAGACGATATGGATTGTCTCCCGAACTGCCGGTACGGTCTACCGACAGTCCGATGAACATCGGCGACTCGCACTTCTTGCCGTCCCTTTCATGGACTACCGTGAAGCTGCGTATGAGCCGCTGAGCCTGTTCGAGACGATACTTCTCGCCGGCGACCTTGTCGTCCCACTCGAAACATCCATGCAGCGGGGACTCTACGTCCCGCGCCGCATCAACAACCGCCCGAGGACGAAGCAATCCCCCGTCACGCTTGGCGATCTCCTTGAGAGCTTCGAGCTGTGTCATCACTTGCCCTTCTTCTCAAGAGCCATGACGGTCTCCTTGTCGGAGATCTCGAATGTTCCCCAACCACAACCAGTCGACGAACTGCTGTCTGGACGACCCTCGCAGATACCGACCTGCTGACCGGCACGGGAGATGAGGTTGACGACATCGGAAGCGCTGAACTGGTCGGCGTCGTAGCGGAAGCGCAGACGGGCGCCCCACTCCAGCCACTGCGGGCGAACCGCAATGTCGACCGTCTTCTGGATGCCGCCGATTCGGACCATCGATTCGAGCATGCGAGGCTCCCCTCCGATGATCTTCACGAGAGGCGTACCCTCGTCTGCATCCCATCCGTCCTCGACGATGAAAATCGAAAGTTTGCCAATGCTCATTTTGAAGCCGACGAGGCGGCACGCGCTGATGCACGCATTTCGGAACGCTGCGGCCGGGATGCCGTCCCAACCATCGAGGGAAATGTGACGCGCCTCTTGAAAGACCTCCTTGAAGTTCTTCGCTTCCTTGCGCTTGTTCTTGTTCGCAACGGAACCTGCCTCCTGCTTAGCCTTGATGGCCATCTTGGCCTTGTGCGAGAACTTGTGGATCACCAAAGGCGCCGTTCCCTTGATCCAAACTTCGCCAGTTAGAATATTCGGAGGAGCGATGTGAATCGCCTCCTGCTTGACGTTGGCGCTATCGACCTTCTTCTCTTTGCTCATTGTTGTTTTCCTTGTTTTCTGTTTCTTCTCCCACACTGCGTGTCCGCGCGCGCCAGGGAGCTGCGCGAGCGGAAAATGGAAAGCCCCCTGCCGCTGACTTGGCCGGCGGACAGGGGGGGGGATAACAGACGGAGACTCTCCGTCATGTTATTATAACCGTTCTCAGACGTCTTTTAAGGCGTGTCGCCTTCCATGAACTTCTGCACGCTCAGGCGAATCGACGCAGGATCCGGAGACGCGAGGAACGTGCGGATGTGCTTGGCCTCGTCGCTTTCCTTCGGGAAACGCGCCTCGATCGCGCTCTCCAGCGTGTTGATGCTCTCCTTCCTGTCAACGACTGGAGCCAAGTCCCTCGCCTTGCTCGAGCGCATCACGATCCTGGCGATCGCGCTCGTGTCGTGTATCGTCTTCGAGATGCGCTTGAACGCGTCGTCGATCGAGTCGTCGGCAATCACGTGGTAAAACGGTCTCCTTTCGAGGACGCCGTTTGCGACGCGCTCCGCCTCCGACGTCAGTCCCTGTTGGAACTTCGCCATGTCCGTCTCGTCACAGATCTCGACAGTCCGCATTTCCCTCGTCTCGATCTGGACAGGCTCGGCAGACCACGTATCCGTGTCGACAATGAAGTAGTACTTGTCAGTCGGCTCATTCGCAGCCTTCATCTCGGTGCTTCCGGGATTCACGTACAGAACGCCGTTCCACGTCTTGGCTTCAGGGATATGGACGTGTCCCATCATGACGCACTTGACCCCGAGCTTGTTCAGAAGCGGTGATAGCTCCTGTACGCCAGTGTCGGCGCTTCCGCCTCCGTTCATTTCCGCAAGTGCGAAGTGCGCGACGAGGATATCGGCAGTCACGCCGTCACTGATCATCTGAAGGATTGCCGCGATGAGGTCGCGACCGTTCTTGTAGTTGACTCCTACTATCTTGACTCCAGGAATCATCCCTCCGTTCGACATTGGGATTCCGTCGAACAGCGCATGCGCTCCGACGACTTGAATCCAGCCGCAGTTCGACAGGTCATGGTTCCCGTCGATTCCAAACACGTGGATTCCCATCGATTCGAGCTGATGCACGACATACTGCGCCTGAAGCACTGACTTCGCGTCCGGGCGCGGCGAGTCGAACAGGTCTCCTCCTATGACGACAGCGTCTACCTTGTGGTCGATCGCGCTCTGCCCGAAGCGCTCGAACGCGACGATGAAGTCGTCGTACCGCTCCTTGATTCCGTATTGGCGCGTGCCCAAGTGCACGTCGCTAACGAGTGCTATTTTTGCCATTATCATCATCCTTTCTGATTGTCATTATCGCCGTGGCCAATTCCCTGATCGCAGCAGCGAGGTTGTCAATCGGGCTGTCAGGATTAGGATGACGCTCCACGCGCCTTCCCTTACGCCACGATTCTCCCGTCGCCCGCAACAGGCATCCGCACGACTTCTTTTTCCCGCTTAAGACATACCTGTTCCGGCAGATTACCACGTTTCCGCAGTCGCACTGCCACTTTCCGAGCGTCGTGTATATGACTCGTTCGCCCATCTTCCCAGAAGGCTCTCGCCCGGCCGGCTCTATGAATGTGAGCATGTTGTGCTTTTCGCCGGCCTTTGGTTCGGCTGGTTTTCTTCCAGGCACTTCATTCTCCTTTCAGTGCCATGAGGTCGATCTTCGTGTCTAGGAACGGCATGATGGCCTTTTCGTGCGTGGCCATCAAGATCTGCAGTCCCTTGTTCCTTGCGACCGCTCCGACCTTCTCCAGGAGTTCTCCCATGTGGGAGATGTTGTTGTCATCGAGATAAGCCGTCGGCTCATCCAAGCTCAGGAAACCGAGCTGGCCGCCATAGCTCATGTAGATCGCGATGATAAGCGCGAACGCGAGCGTCACCTTCTGTCCTCCAGACAGCATGGATGCGGTAGGAAGCGGATCCGGCATCGTGCGCCCGTCGATGAACTGGCAGCGGAATCCGCTCTCCTCCTCGTCAGCGACGACCACGAATGGAGCGTCGAACTGCGCCAGATAGTCGTTGACGGACCGCGTGAGGTCCTGAAGCATCTGCTGGGACACAATCCTCGGACCTTCATTATAGTGGAACCAGTCGCGCGCGCGCTTGAGCGTGTCGACCTTCGCCTGCTGCTTCTCCTCGATCGTTTTCTTCTCCACGAGGTCTTCAAGATACTTCTTCGTGCTGGCGATCGTCTGCTCTGCCGCTTCGAGCCGGCCCTTCTCGGCCGCCATGTCTCGCAGGATTCCGTTGAACGCGTCGAGGTTCTCGCGCGCCTTTCTGAGAGCATTTGCGCACGCTCCGTCGTCAGCCTGTCCTACTGTAGCAGGATCGATTCCGAGGGAAGCGAGCTTCTTCGCGCAGTCCTCCTTGTTCTTCGAGAGCAGGTCGACTTGCGTTGCAAGACGCGTCACGTTCTCGCGAGCCGACTTAGCGGCGTCCTTCACGGATGCAATCTTCGACAGTTCGAGAGACAGCTGCGATATCCTTGAAGAGATTTCCTGTATGCGCCCGAAGATCTCGTCCGCGCGCTTCTCAATGGACGGAATGTCGTCAGGCGTCTGGCCCTTGTACGAGACCTTGAAGGTGTCGAGGTTTATCTCGCAACCTTCCACGTGCGCGTCGTGCGCCTTCTTGAGCGCCGCAAACGCGTTGTCGTAGACGGACCTCGTGCGGTCCATGTTGCGCCGCCCCTCTACCTCCTTGGCCTCGCGCGCGTCGTATGCCATTCTTGCCTTTGTTGCTTTTTCCAACGCCTCGCTCGCCCTGCGCTCGACTTCCGAAAGCCTTTCCTTCAGGTGCTTCTCGATTTCATCCTGCGTTGCCGGCGCGCCGCACACTGGGCACGTTCCGTCGCTGCTCGCAGACTGAATGAGGTTTCGGAGGCTCCTGAGTTCGGACTGAGCGGCGACCTGCTCGTCCCCAAGCCTATCCACGTGTTCCTTCTCGTCAGAAAGCGCGTTGCTGAACTGGCTCGTATATTCCTCTGCGTTTCCTTGCGCAATGTCAAAGTCGATGCGTGCCTTTTCTGCCGCGTCTGCAAGCTCCTTCATTCGGTTGAGGAACCGGAGAGACTCCTTCGCGGCAGAATGGTCGTTCTGGAGGTTCATCCTCTCATCCGAAAGTTTGTTCGACTCGGCGCGGATCCTTCCCTCTTCTTCCTCTGAAACGGCCCCCATTCCGGAAAGCTTCTCGAGCGCCTCCTCATGTTCCTTCTGCGCATGGTCAAGCGCTCCAGATATGCGCACGTACTCAGAGACTGCCGCGTTGGCACCTGCGCAACGGTCAACCTCGGCCTCAAGAGCCTCCTTCGTCGGAAGCGTCTTCATGGCCGCGTCATACCGTTCAAGTGCCTTTCGGCATGTGCTTGCGACTCCCTCCTGCGCGTTGAGCTGGATCTTCGCCTGGGAGATCGCCTCGTCGAATCCTTGAGGCTTGTCGTATTCGGCGATGATTGGGCGCAGGTACTCGTAGATCTTCGACGCAGACGCGATGCCGGCGATCTTCTGGAGCGCGAGGATGCGGTCCTTCTTGTCGTCTGTCAACAGCTTCGTGATCTCCGTCTGGTTGACGAATACTACCTGCTTCAGCAGATCCTTGTCAAGTCCGATCCTGTCATTCAGCGCCTCCTCGACCTTTCGAGCCTGCTTGATAGTCTCTCCGCTGACCTTGAGCGTCACGTCGCCATTCGTCTTCCGCGTGATCACGTACTCCTCATTGTTCGATCCGGCGGTGAAGAAAAGCCGAACAGACCCTTCCTTCTCCCCCCATGTCGTGAGGTCTGCTTTCTGGAAGCCAGGTTGCTCGCCTGTCAGCGCGTATTGGATTGCGCCGATCAAATTCGACTTGCCTGACCCGTTTTGCCCAAGTATCGCAATCAGGTTTCCATGGAAGTCGACATCGAGTCGACGGTGCTGACGGAAGTTCGTCAGCTCAATTCTTTGTAGATGCATGTTTTTATCCTTTCTTAATTGTTTTAGAGGGTGTCGTCATACCCTGTTCCTTCGCCAAGTTCAAGAACGTCGTTTTCATTTCCAATCTGTACCGCATCAACCCCCCACGAATTTATTTTTCTTACGAAAATATCAACTCTAGGGTCTTCTTCGATATAGGCTGGATGCATTTCATTTCCTGGCCATCCAGGACCTGCGGCTATATGCGCACACAAAGACAGAGGGATGTCTTCTGGGTAGCTTTTTAGCGCATTGATCAAGTCACCGACCGTCCTGCACCTGATCTTTTCTCCTTTCATGTCACTCCTTTGACTTTCCTCGTATTCCTTTTTTCGCGAGGTATTCGGCAACCGCCCTCGCGCCTCTCCTGCACGTGCAGACGCAGATGAGCTTGTCACCGTCGTAGCACGCCCAGCTAGTGTGCCGCCAGACGAAACCTTTTCTTCCGCATGGATCGTCTTTTGGCCATCTTTCCGCGGATGTCCTTTGCACAAGGAACCCGTTGACTATTTCCTGTCCTGGCTTCATCTTGTTTGTTCTCCTTTTTTGCCATGATTGGGATTCTTATCGCGTTCGCAAGTTTTTCCGGATCGCTTCCCTTAGTGACACATGATATCCCCCTCTCCCAGAGAGCCATCCGATCGCTTCCGCTGGCTACAAGTCCGCTGTGGTAGACGACAGACTGTCCTTCTGGCTTGTCGTAATGCATGCACAGGTCAAGACCGTCCTCGAATCTACCATTCCTTATCCCAAGTCCGTCGACGACTACCGCATCGTATGCGAGGAGAACGCTCAGGTCGTCTGGTATCCTGTACAGCTGATCGACCTTGTATTCCTCAACGAACTTCTCAACATGGGACTTCATTCCACTGTAGTCGTCTATTATAAGGACCCTCTTCTTCCTGATCTCACGGTCTAATTTCTTGATCTCCTTGTTGATTCTCCATGTGAAGAACTTCTCGATGAGCCATCCAAATCCGAAAAGGTCTGGGATATTCTTTAGCCAGATCATAATACCTCCTTTGATAAAAAAGCCGGCCCCCTTCTCCTCGGGGGCCGGCCAGACTACGAAAAGAACGCTCCGACCATGTCGGATAGTCCTCCAAAGAGGTTTCTCGCGACACCTCCCCAGGCAGACGCCATCTTCCTCGTACTGTGCTTCACGACGCGAACGGCCTCGTCGCACATCTCGCCTTCGGACATCCTCGACGCCTTGTCGTAGTCGAGTAGCCCTCCGGATGCGCAGAACCTCGTCAGCTTCGGGAGGCTCTCACGCCTCTCTCCGCATCCGTGCCTGCGCCTCCTCTTTCGGCCTTCGTGCAACTGTCCATGCCCGTAGGAACGACCTACGTTCGCGACCTGGGCGACGTGCGTCACATTCGTCACATTCGTCACGTTTGTAACGTTCGTCACGTTGATCGTGTTCGCGTTCATGTAGCTTTGATACGGGGCGTAACCGTAGCTCCCGTAGCCATTGTTCCTGTGTTTACGCATACTCCTTGCGCCTTTCTTCAAGCGGAACGCCTTTCGGCGCTTTCTAGTCCGCCTGCCTCTGGTGCCGGTTCCCGGCTCCTGTACGGAAGCAGATTACCGCCAGGTCGCCATTTCCCTCGGATGATGCGTCAGTCTTTTCCAAGCGCCTCGATGAGCGCCCTTCGTCCGTCGAGGTACTCGTCGCGCGTCCAGAACGCGCCGAATTCCTTTCCCTCGACGATGATCACGACGTCGTCTTCGTTTCCGACAGGATCGCGCACGTACGTGCGCAACACCTTCCTCTTTCCGACGTCCTCCGACATCGCGGCCTTCCTGAGCGCGTTCTTCGACACGCGCTTGTTCGATGCGAACGCGACGCAGAACCTCGCGAGAAGTCCGACTAGGTGCATGTCGGCGATCGCCTCTTCCGCAGGGCCGATGAAGAAGAATGACGAACGGACGCCGATCAGAACGTTCTTGCCGCTGTGCGCTGCAAGCTCGTCAATCAGGCATTTCCCTTCGCATCCTGTCATGGAATGACATTATACCAGAGTTCGCGCAATAGCGAAAGAGAAGGCGGACCGGCTTGCGCCGACCCGCCCCCTCGTTCTACTTTGCAGAGGGCTTTTCACCCTGGCTCTTCTCATCCCTGATTCGGGCTTGGCGCTTCTTGCGATTCTCCTCCGCCTTGCGGCGGCCCTCTCGCTTTTTCTCCTCGCGACGAGCCTTCTCGAGATCGTCCTTGCGGAAGATCTCATTCTGTCACGCCTCGCAGGTCTGTCTCGTCTCGTTGACCGTGTTGAACGGCTTTCCGCAGAGTATACACCACTTGTCGTAGCTTATTCCGTCGCCTGACGGAATACGAGCGTTTCCGTGAGAGTTGGCAATCGCCAGCTCCTTGTGGTCTTTCCAGAACGCGTCAAGCCTGCGCTTGATCGCGGAGTGCGGACAGCTGTAGATGCCGTCCTCTTGCGCTACATGCGAATGTCCCATTTTCTTTCTCCTTCGTTACGCGGCCGCGAGGGCCAGGCAGTAGATCACGAATGCCAGCATTTCAATTCCTCCCGTTGCTGATGTCGATCAGCTTGAGAACCACTTCGACCGCGCGGTCGACTTCCCACGCGGTGAACTTCCTTCCGCGCGACGCGCCGATTACGACGCGTCTCACGGAACCGTCTTCTCCGCTCGCGGCCATGAGCTTCCCGAAGCCCCATCGGAGCCCGAAAAGCCTTCCGTACACGCGGGCGGCGTCAACCGCCTTCGGGGACTTGATCATCGCGAGCGCGAGCCTCGCGACGTGCGTGTTGCACGCGCCGCGGACCTTCATGAGGCCCTGCGCGTTCGAATCCCCGTAAAGGCAGCAAAGCGTGTCGTACGAATCGCGCGCTCGTTCGACGACGCTCATTTCGCGCCTCCTGCCTCGATCTTCTCCCTCCAGTAGTCCGCCTCAGCGGAGCTCTGGTCTGGAGTTACGACAAGAAACAGCCACAGAACGAAAAGGCTGACGATGATCGCCAGCCCGTAACCGACAAACTTCAACAATGATATCACGATCGTCTTCATTTCTCGGCCTCCTCGGCTTTCTTGTCTTTGACGTGCTCGACTGCGGACAGGCATACGCAATCGCTATCTCCATCGCGCCTGATGAGGTCGCACTGGTGCTCGCCTCGCACGATGACGCGGAACTCGACGCCTTCGTGGGCAATGTGCTCTGACGCCCACTTGAGAAGCTCCTGCATGGCGGCCGCAATGAAGTTCTTCTCTCGGTTGTCGTACGCCCTGAGCTCGTACGAATAGGAGTCCCACGACTTGGCTCCATCCGCGATCGGCGCTGCAGTCTCTTTCTTGATGAGGGCGAAGCCGCGCCACCACTCGCCCATGTCCGGCTCAACGGCCGCACGCCAGATTCTCTTGAACATGTTCATTTTCTTTTTCCTTTCTGTTTTTGTTTGGGTTTTGATTCAGACGCTACTTCTGGAGCATCCCAGTGATGGTCATGATGAGGAACATCCCGACCACGAACATTGCTACGTCACCGTTCATTTCTTGTCTCCTTTAGGCACTGCATGATTGATCCCGCGCGAACAATGCCTGAATTCGCGCGGGATGTAAATGGCGGAGGCGCCGGGACTCGAACCCGGAATCTTGTGTTTAGGAAACACCCGCTCTGTCCATTGAGCTACGCCTCCATATAGGCGGCCTGTCAGACCGCCCAGTCCCGATTTTTAATCCACGGGACGAAATTGGATGGAGATGGGCGGTGGTGATGCCGGGTAGAAGGTGCTAGACGTTGCGTCGGACTTTGCTAATCCCGGCAGGCCCGCGTAAAGAATTCAGCCTTTTATGCGCCACCCACTCCAAATAGCTTGTTCACACATCCACTTGCGAACTGACTGTGAGGACCGAATATCCGATCGGCTGAGTGGTCATTTAACCTCAATGTATTATAACCGAAAAACGGCTGTTTTTAAGGTATTTTCGTGCATTTTAATGAGCTGAAATCCGATTTTTTGCACCGGTTTCAAGACCTCATCTTTGCAGTCTTCCGGAAGTCTTCAAGCTGAATCCTGAAAAGATAAGTGTCTCGGTCGTGGATGCAGATCGGAAGGACTGCCTCGTCTCCGTCGATCGCCATCCCGCAGCAAAAGCTGACTGGGCTCTTTCTGCTGAAAACTGTGAACTCTTCGCTCAACCTGCACACGAGCAGGTTCTTGTCGAAGAACGCGAACGCGTTGTAGAACCTGTGCCCCTTCATTCTCATATGAACGAGAGACACGTATCCTTCACCGTACTTCATGATCGGCGTCGAGCCTCTGTATGGAACGAGTCCGACGCACCTCTGAGAGGTCTTCTGCGTCGGGTTGTGCCGGCTGGCTATTTTAATCTCTCCGTTCAGGAGATCCGTGACGAACACGCCGGCTCCGCCTTCTCGTTCGACCGGCATGTAGTTCTTCTCCTTGATCTCAGGGAAAACCATGCAATCGTATGTTTTTGCGACGTCTCCTTCGATGCGCAAGTTCATGCATCCGACTCGCGGCCCGTGAAACCCCTCGTTCAAGTCCGTGTAGCTAGCCTGAATGACGTCTCTATAACGCATGAGTCTGATGTCTTCAACCTTATGTCCTATGTCCGCGTTGATCTTTCTGATGAAGTTGAAGTCCCTGTCCGTGACGACGAGATGGTATCCACTGAACTGCCGGTTCTGGCCGATCCACTTCAGCTTCGCCGTGTACGGCATGAGACTGTATCCGAACTGCCTGACAGAAACGAGATACGTGCCGTCTCCGAGCTCGCAGAACGACATGTTTCCGAGCGGCTGGGACTTGTCGACGCCGAGAGCGGAATGGTAGTCGATGAGACGTGACGGATATCTTGATGATATGTCAATGCATGCCGGATCGCCCCTTCTTGACGCGATCTCGTAAGACCTCCGGAGGAGGATCATTCTCGACGCATCGCGAGCAGTTGCCGGCATGTTCACCCTGACCATCTCTTCCCTTTTTAGCCATTGGCTATTTGCACGTACCGACGCGCTTCATCGTGAACGTCCCGCTGAGAGGCACGATGTCGCTCACGCTGCAGTCGACAGTCCTCGTCGGGCTCTTGTGTCCATAAGCCCTGCATCCGCATCCTATCTGACCAGTCACCATGCCCTTGATCGACTTCTCGGTCGTTCCGAATCCTGACAGCATGATTACGAGCGTGTTGTCAGGCTCGTCTGCTCCGATGTTGTAAGACGGGTCGAGATCGAGTGCGAACCTTATGTTTGTGTTCTTGAACACGCCGGTCTTGTTGCTCCCGATGTACCTCCACATCACGTCCTGAGCCGAAACGTCACTGTACGTGACATACGACCCGCCTACCTTGTGCGTCTTGTTGATGCAGTCGTACACTTCTATGCGAGGTTCGCCGCCATCTAGGTTGGATTTGTCGACATATACGTACGCGTAGACTTTCTGAGTCTGGTTCTTTCTATAGCCGAGCGACTGCGTGTTTTCGTACACGCGAGGGACCTTGAGTACCATCGTCAATTTGTAAACGACTGTCTCTGAAAGCGCTGACAGTGGCGAGATGCCGACGAACAGCGCAACGAACGCGAAAAACATGCTCTTCATGTCATTGCTCCTTATTCGGTTTGTCTCTTCCGCTGCATTAATTGTATCATTTGGAGCAGAAACGCGCTCTTTACTTGAACTTCTCGGACAGGTATCTGTCCAACTCGCCTCCGTCGATGTAGCTCACGGCACGGTCGCGCGTAAAATCAGGATTGCGCCTCATGACGGTTCGTATAAGACGCTCGCGAATGGACGGCGAAGCTTTATTCTCTGTCTTTCCGAGAACGGCCTTCTTCGCCTTTTCTGACGCCTTCGGAAGGAAGTCCGGCCATCCTCCGAGAACCTTTCCCGTGTTCTGCTCGACTGCCACGGCCCTGTCGTCGAACAGAGCGGCCATCGACGCATCCTTGTGATACGTGATCTCAGGTACGAATCCGAGATGCTTCTCGCACCACTTCTCGACATACTTTCTGGCCTTGTCTCCGCCCTCGCCATCATCTCTCGGAGCAACTCTCGCCGTAAGAACCTTCACCTTCTTTCCGAGCCAGTGTAGGAGCTTGGCAATGAGAACCATCCGGTCGACTGGCTCTCCGATATGATCGACGCCCTTCCATCCGTCGTACTTTGCGAGGGTTCCGTCAAGGTCGAACCCGACCCATTCCTCGTCTTTGCTTCCGTGCGTGTCCTGTTTCATCGGCATTCTCCTTTCGTCAATAATCAGACGTGATCCATCCAGACGGGACCATCGCGCTCACCGTTGATCCTGAAGGTTTCTTGAGGGTCCCAGACGCGGCAACGTTGCTTGCCCAGTACCCGTAGTCGTTTTCAGACTCAGGATCCTCCATGAACGAGATCGTTATCTGATGCAGGTTGCTGCATCCATTGAACATTCCATACATCGCATGATCCGCAGACTCTGTCGCGTGTATCTTCATGGCAGTAAAGAAGTTCTGGTCGTTGCACCCTGCGAACATGTAATAGTAGCAGTATTCGCTGAGCTTCTTCGCCTTCAGCTCAGCAGATTCTCTCAGCTTATTGCACTGGTAGTACATATACATGTAGCACTCAGGTGCAAGCTCCACGTCTTCTCCGGGAAGGTCTTTCGGATAGAGTATTCCGCGGCAATACGAGAACATCGAATAGAAACAGTAGTCCGCCAGTTCGACGACAGAAGACAGATCGATGCCGCTTATGTCGCTCAGGTTATAGCACGAAGAGAACATCTGATAGTAGCACCTCTTCTTCATGACAGTGGCCTTGAGCTCAGGCGCAACAGATATTCCTGAATAAACACCAGATGTCTGCTTTCCGCACCCGTAGAACATCGATTCGTAGCATCCCTCCTCAAGATCTGTCGCAGGAAGTGCGGGAGCTGCTGTAAGACCGGAGCACCCATAGAACATTGAGTTATAGCAGTACTTTGCGAGGACCGTTGCTGCAAGCGTCGGAGCAGACGTGATTCCCTTGCATCCGTTGTACATCGACTGGTAGCAACCGTCTGCAAGCGCGACAGAAGACCCAGGAAGCGAAACCGATGCGGTTATCCTGTCACATCCATTGAACATCCACGCGAAGCAGTAGTCGGCAAGCTCGGTAACTGAAGAGAAGCTGACGTTGCTTACGTCTGTCAGGTTGTAGCAATTCGAGAACATGTTCCTGTAGCAGCTCTTCTTCATCTCAGTCGCAGGAAGTGCCGGAACTGACTGTATTCCAGTATAAACATAAACTCCATTTATCGACGTCCTGCTTCCGCATCCTCTGAACATCAAGTAGTAGCATCCTTCTGCCAAGCTACTTGACGAAAGCGTAGGAGCCGCCGACAGCTTCGAGCAGTTCTCGAACATCGACTTGTAGCATTCCTTCTTCATCACTGTCGCCGCGAGCGCAGGAGCGGATGTCATGTTCGCGCATCCGCTGAACATCGAGCTGTAGCAGCTGTCTGCAAGTTCGACGCCTGAACCAGGAAGCGACGGAGGTGAAACAAGGCTGCTGCATCCGTAGAACATCGACTCGAAGCACCCTTCTGCCAGTTCGACGACAGAAGACAGATTGATGCCGCTTATGTCGCTCAGGTTGTAGCACGAAGAGAACATGCTCCTGTAGCAGTTCTTCTTCATCACCGTTGCCGCGAGCGCAGGGGCCTTGCTCATCCCATAATACACGTATGTTCCGCCCTGCCACACAGACGAGCCGCAATTTTGGAACATGGAGTAGTAGCACCCCTCCTCCAAGTCCGTTGCGTTCAGGTCGCTTATCGTACCTCCGTTCGTCCCTAGCGCCGTGCATCCCTGGAACATTGAGTGGTAGCAGTCCTTTGCGAGCGTATCGGCGGAGAGGGTCGGCGTGGACGTTATGGAGGTGCACCCCTGAAACATGGAATAGTAGCAACCCTCTGCGAGGTTCTCGGCATTGAGCGCAGGCACAGACGTGATGCTAGTGCATCCCTCGAACATGGAGTGATAGCAGTCCTTTGCGAGCGTATCGGCGGAGAGGGTCGGCACGGACGTGATTCCCGTGCATCCATTGAACATGGAGTAATAGCACCCCTCTGCGAGGTTCTCGGCCTCAAGCGAAGGAACGGACGTTATTCCTGTACATCCCCGGAACATTGAGTGGTAGCAGTACTTGGCAAGCGTACTTGCGGAGAGTGTCGGCGTGGACGTGATGCTAGTGCATCCCTCGAACATGGAGTGATAGCATTCCTCGGCTATGTTCTCGGCATTGAGAGCAGGCGTTGACGTGATGCCTGTACATCCCTCGAACATGGAGTGATAGCAGTCCCTGGCGAGCGTATTGGCTGATAGTGTCGGCACAGACGTGATTGAGGTGCATCCCTTAAACATGGAATGGTAGCACCCCTCGGCGAGGTTCTCTGAATCGAGCGCAGGAGTTGACGTGATGCCAGTGCATCCCTCGAACATGGAGTGGTAGCAGTCCTTGGCGAGGTTCTCTGCATCGAGCGCAGGCAAGGACGTGATGCCCGTGCATCCCTGGAACATGGAGTAGTAGCACCCCTCTGCGAGGTTCTCGGCATTGATCGCAGAAACTGACGTGATGCCAGTGCATCCTTGGAACATTGAGTGGTAGCAGTCCTTGGCGAGCGTATTGGCAGATAGGGTCGGAACCGACGTGATTGAGGTGCATCCTTGGAACATGGAGTAATAGCACCCCTCGGAAAGTACGGAAGCCGTGATCTGCCCGATCGTGTCAAGCAACTCGCAGCCGTTGAACATGTATCTGCAGCAGTTTGTGCCGATGTTAGTGACGGTCATTCCTCCAAATCTCTTCAATGCCGTGCATCCGTCGAACATCCATGCGAAACACTCGCTTCCGATAGACTGCGCGTAGATGTACCCAGTCTTTTTAAGACCTGTGCATTTGTAGAACATCTGGTAGCAGCACTGCGAGCCCATCGTCGTCGCAATTATGTTCCCGAATTCCTCCACGCTTGTGCAGAGCAGGAACATCTGGTACAGGCAGGAATCGCCGAACGCGATATTTCCAGGAAGAACAGGCAGGCTTCCGCCGTCCTGGCAGAGGCTCGAGCATCCGTAGAACATTTGGTAGCAACTTTCGGACGAAGCCTCGGTAACGTTTCCGAAGTTGACGTCACCTGCGTCCTTGATCGACGTGCAATCGGCGAACATGTTGTCGCAGCAGTTGTCTCCGAGTCTTGTCGCGGACATTGCCGGGGCTGACTGGAGCGCCGTACATCCGTAGAACATGCTTGCGTAGCAGCTTTCTGGAAGAGGAAGCGACACTGGCATCGTAGGCGCCGAAGAAAGGCTCTCGCACCCGAGGAACATCGCATAGAAGCACTCCTCGTCAAGCGCCGTTATGGAAGAAGATCCTCCAGATACGGGTAACACGTTGGCGGCGGACGTCAAGCCGCAGTAAGAGAACATCTGCTTGTAGCAGCTGTTCTTCATGACCTTTGCGGGAAGGGACGGAGCGGAAGTCATCCCCGTGCATCCGTAGTACATGAACTGGTAGCACCCCTCCTCGAGATTCTCCGCCGGAAGCGTACCTTGGACGAGCGTGAGGCCCGTGCAGCCGGTGAACATCGAATTGTAGCACCTTCTAGCGATCGTCTCGGCGTTCAGCACAGGATGGCTCTGAAGGCTAGTGCATTCCTCGAACATGTACTGGTAGCAGCATTCTGCGAGCTCGACGTAGTACTCTGGCATGTATGGAGGGGCTGTCAGTTCCGAGCATCCGGAGAACATCGAGTCGAAGCAGTTCGGCGCGAGTGACTCGATCGTCGAATACCCGTCCTCTTCAGGAAGAACTGACGATGCCGACGTGAACGAACTTCCTGAGCAACCAGCGAACATCCCAGCATAGCAATTCTCGGCCATCTCAACGGCAGGAAGCGATGGAGGGGCCCCGAGCGCAGTGCATCCCTGGAACATGCTCGCGTAGCACGAGTTTGCGAGCTTCATGGACGGAAGCGATGGCGCGACTGAGAGGCTCTCGCACCCGGCGAACATCTCCTCGTAGCACGAGTCCGCGTTGTCGGCCGAAGTGAACGACGGCGCGTTCTGAAGCGACACGCAACCGCTGAACATGTGCGCGCAGCAGTAATTTGCAAGAACGGTGACGTTGGACAGGCTGAACCTTGTCGCGTCGACGAGACCTGCGCAGTCCCTGAACATGCCCGAGTAGCAAGACACGGCGAGAATCGTGTTCGACAGCGCAGGCATCTCCTCGAGCCCGATGCAGCCGGCGAACATGTCCTCGTAGCAGGACGTGCACATCGCGACGCCGGATCCAGGAAGTGACGGTGAATGCGAGTAATCGAGGCTCTCGCATCCCTCGAACATCCTCATGCAGCAGTTGTCTGCAAGGACAGTGACTGAATCAAGGCCTATTCCGCTCGCGTCCACCAACGACCTGCAACCTGAGAACATTCCAGAATAGCACGAGTCGGAGAGGACTGAAGCAGGAAGATTCGGCGCCACAAGTAGTCCCTCGCATCCATAGAACATCTCCTCATAGCACGAAGTTGCGGTCAACGAAGGGAACGAGGGCAGTAGGACCGACGTGTCCGAATATGAGCTTTCCGAACCAGATCCCGAATCATCGCCTACGCTTGCAAGAGACGAGCAGCCTGAGAACATCTGGATGCAGCACGATTCAGACATGTTCGTCGAACCTGAAAGGTCTATCCCGCCGGCGTCAACAAGAGACGTGCAGTCCTCGAACATCCTGTCGAAGCAGTTTTCGGCGACGCTCGACACAGAGATCGATCCAGTCGACACAAGACCGGTGCACCCCTTGAACATCGTCTGGCAGCATGCGGCTGCCATTGACGTGCAGGATATGTCCGGAGCGTAAAGGAGGCTTTTGCAGTTCTCGAACATCGACCTGCAGCACTCCTCGTGCATCTGGGCGCCGGCGATCGAGCTCGGCATCTCGAACGTGTCGTACCCGTATTCATCAGACACGTAATCCCGCTTCCCGAGAGAATCGCATCCGCTGAACATTCCATCGTAGCATCTGCTCGCGAGATCTGTGACGTCACCAAGTGCGATCCCTCCGATTTTCACTATGTTCGTGCATCCGGAGAACATGTACCCGTAGCATCCTTCGGCCATGACGGTAGCAGGAAGCCTGTACTCGTACCTTGTCGCAGGCCAGTCGAAGTCGGCCTCCACGGTCACTGTCTGATACTGGCTCCCACCGAACCATGACATCGGAACACCTGTGAACTCAAGGTGTTCTGAGCCTGAAGGATCCGGAAGGCCGCCATTTCCGCCTTGGTATTGCTTCCATCTTCCTGTAGGAACGTACAGACCGGCAAAGTAATCGAACTGCGATTCGCCTAATGAGAACAAATACGAGTCTTCTTCAGGTATGAGATACAGAAACCATCCTACTCCGTGGGTTTCGCGCGTCCAGTAGTATACCGCAAGGGATTTTCCCTGAGGAGGCTGCATTGAGTAGAACCACCTCTTCGGATCTTGGAACTCCTTGTGCTCGACACCGGTCAGACCCGTGCATCCTTGGAACATCCGGTAATAGCAGTTCTCCTTCATCTCCGTTGCGGGAAGAATCTCGATCTCTGTCAACGACGTGCAGTTTGCGAACATGTACGCATAGCAGTTCGGCTCGAGAGACGTCGCCCTGAGGTTTGGCACAGACACAAGTCTTCTGCATCCGGAGTACATCCCGGCATAGCATCCATCTGCTAACGTTCCAGGCATCGGAACGATCGCTGATTCAAGGAGAATGCAATTGCTGAACATGTATTCGCAGCATCCTTCCGAGAGGACATCTCCGTATAATGCAAGCGCGGCAACAGATCCGACATTCCCGTCTGTCAGGGACGAGCAATTAGAGAACATGTAGCTGTAGCATCTCTCAGGAAGACTTCCGGCTGGAAGATTCGGGCTCGAAGCGAGCGACGTGCACGACTGGAACATCTTCTCATAGCACCTCGCGGCAAGAGTTGTCGGGCTAAGAGATGGAGGATTAACAAGTGAGCTGCATCCGCTGAACATCGAAGAGCAGCATCCTTCCGCGAGTACGCCAGACGAAGATCCGAGTGCTCCGATGCTGCTTATTTCGGTCAGCGAACTGCATCCCGAGAACATTCCCGAATAGCAACTTGTTGAAAGCGTAGTTGCAGGGAGTGCAGGTGTCTTCACCATCGACGAGCATCCGCTGAACATCGATCCGTAGCAGTTCGCCGAAAGCGTTGTCGCCGGGAGAGATCCTGAATTGGACTGCACGAGCGTAGCCTTTACCTCATAGGCATCCACATCTTCGTCGTCTACATTTCCAAATGCCACATAGATTTGCCAATAATCGTCAAAGTAATCTTGAAACTTGTAGTACGACACGTATCCTTCGTATCCGTCCGGAACCTCTAATATGTACCATCTCGAGTCGCCATAGAGCATCTCGTAGTGGTGCCCGGACTGCAGGTGGTGGCTACCTACGTCCTCAAACTCCCAATGCGCGAACCCCTCCATCGAGCTGCAGTACGAGAACATGCCCGAATAGCATCCTGCGGCAAGAGACGCCGACTTCGTGTCGATCACGCGCTTGATCGACTTGCATCCGTAGAACATGTTCGAGCAGCATGAGGCCGCGATCGTCGCATTCTCCATGCAGAGCGCGCCGATACGCGGGACAGCCTTGAGCGACTCGCACCTGTTGAACATTGACTCATAGCAGTGCGGCGCGAGATCTGTGGCCGGCATCTCGTAGAACTTCTCTAGCGACGTGCACTCCCCGAACATGTAGGCGTAGCAGTAGTCCGATACGCTTGTCGACCAGATGATCGGAGCGTTCTTCAACGACTTGCATCCGTAGTACATGTAAGAGCACGCATACTGCCCGACGGACGCAGACTTGATCGCCGGCGCGTCGTCGATCGAGCTGCATCCGTAGAACATCCCGTAGCAGCTTCCGTACCCGATCGCACCGCTGGTGCTCGAGAAGGCAGAGATCTGACCGATCGATCCAGACCCAAGACCGGTGCACATGCCGAACATGCTCCTGTAGCACGAATTCACGAGCGTCTCCGCGGGAAGCGCAGGGGTTGACTCCAGCTTCTCGCATCCGTAGAACATGTACTGGTAGCATCCATACGCAAGGCTAGTGGACGGCAGTGACGGAGACGTCTTGAGAGCCGTGCACTTGTAGAACATGTAGGAGAAGCACAGGTCGGCCATCGAGATCCCGCTCCCAGGAAGTGAAGGCGGCGTCTCCAGGCTCGTGCACCCCGAGAACATGTACGTGCAGCACTGCTTCGCGAGCCTCGACGAAGCGATCGCGCTCGCCGAAGTAAGCCCCGTGCATCCTGCGAACATGTTCGAGCAGCATCCATCCGCGAAGTCTATCGAAGGGATTGCAGGGGACGAAAGTAGTCCGGTGCAGTTCGAGAACATGCCCATGAAGCAGCTCGCGTCAAGCTTCGTGACCGACGAGAAGACCGTGTTCGGAACGCTCGTTATCGACGTGCAGCCAGAGAACATGTTCCTGCAGCACGCCTCCTTCATCGTCTGCGGAAGAACCATGCCTGATATCGACGAAAGCCCAGTGCATCCGGAGAACATCCTGTCGTAGCAGTAAGGAGCGAGCCTTGACCCGCTTCCAGGAAGGGAAGGTATCGACGAAAGCGACGTGCATCCTGAGAACATCTCCGAGAAGCACCCGTTTGCAAGATCCGTGACTGACGAAAGGCTGAACCCGCTAAGCCCAGACGCCTCAAGGCTTATGCAACCGCTGAACATACCGGCGAAGCACGAGGTGTCCATCTTCGCGGGAACAGTTCCAGACACGGACGTCAATCCCGTGCATCCCGAGAACATGAAGGCGTAGCAGTTGTCCTCAAGCGCGAATCCGGAAACTCCGCTTCCAGGAAGCGTCGGAGCGGACGTAATCATCGTGCATCCGCTGAACATGTTCATGAAGCATTCCCTCTTCAGCGTCCTCACGGACGAGAACAGGTTGTTGCTCACGTATGCCGACTGTATCTTGTCGCATCCGTAGAACATGTCCCTGCAGCACCCATCTGCCATGGCCGCCGGAAGCCTGAATCCAGAAATTGACGTCATGGCCGTGCAGAACGAGAACATGCCGTCATAGCACCTGTCCTTCACCTCGACAGACGAATAGGACGGCATGGCCGGGATCGACGAGAGCCCTGTCTCGGAGAACATGAACGAGAAGCAGGATTCCGCAAGCTCCGTCACGCCGGCGAGGCTGAAACTTTGCAACCCTGCGTTCGTCAAGCTTCCGCACCCGGCGAACATCCTGTCGAAGCACCTGTACTTCATGACTGAATTGAATCCGAACCCAGTCACGGAGCTGATGTCGCACCCCTCGTACATCGACTCGTAGCACCCCTTCTCGATCACGACGCTTGCAGTCGGAAGCGCGGCAACGCCAGTCATCTCCATGCATCCGTAGAACATCTCCGAGCAGCAGTACTCGCCGAGAGACGTCACGTGGGAAAGGCTCGGGGCCGCCTCAAGCCCAATGCATGAATAGAACATCCCCCTGTAGCATGAATCCTTCAGCGTGGTTGCAGGAAGAACAGGTGCGGACGTCAGCTTCGAGCATCCGTCGAAAAGGTGCGCGAAGCAGTAGTCGCTCGGTATTGAAGCCTTGTCGGAGAAAGACTGGTACAGGAGAGACATGACGTTTCCGCCAGCCTCGCACTCCGACGAATCCCCCTCTTCGCTCCAGTCGTCGCTTTCGTTCTCGTACCCGTCGATCGAGAACCTCCAGTACGACGACTCGCCGGCACCGAATCCTGAATTCCCGGAGCTTCCTGCGCGAATGAAGATCTTCGACCCAGAGTCGAGCCTCACCTTCGTTCCGTCAGTAGGAAATGCGCTCCAGGTGCTTCCTCCGTCCGAGGATTTCTCGAGCGATATCGACGGGAGACCGGTCCCCACGCCTGCTATCGAGACAAAAACCCTGCCGCCATTTGCCTTGAGATACAGAGGTGTCTGTCCAGCAGGCAGCCCGTCGTAGACTCCCATCGCTCCTCCTGCGAGTTACCCGGCCGGACGCACAGATGTGTGGCGGAATGCGCCGGCCGGGGATTTCGATTACTTCATCCACTCGTCGATCGCGTCCTTGACGGCCGCAATCGCGCTCTGGATCTCGTCGGCAGTCACCTTGCTGTCGTCGAGCACGTTGACTAGCATCTGAAGGACGTCGATCAGCTTCAGGTAGTCGCTCGCCCAGATGGCCGGGCAGTACTTCTCGTACTTCTTCATGTACTTGAGGATCGTCGAGACGAACTCAAGCGCCTTCTGGATCTTGCTGGAGACGTTCTCCTTGCCGATGAAGTCGTTCAGCAGTCCCAGCAGGTAATCGGTGGCAGACTCGAAGCCGCCAAACAGAAACTTCGTGCCAAGCACGATCTTGTTCAACAGGTTCATTGCATTTTCCTTTCGTAGGGTTTGTGATAAGTATATCAAAGAATGGTCATCTGGTGAAGAACTCTTCGAGCGCAGCCTTGTATTTCGGATCCCTCATCTTCTCCAGAGCGGCCATCTCGATCTGCCGGATCCTCTCACTTGTCACGGTGAACAGGAGCCCGACCTCGTCAAGCGTCCTGGCATTGCCGTCGGACAGCCCGTACCTGTAGTCTATGACAAGCCTCTCCCTTTCGTTGAGATCCTTCAACATGGACGCCATTCGCTCCCTTAGGATTGCCCTGTCCGCGGAGTCTCCTGGGTTCTCTGCCTTGTCGTCAGCGATCATCTCGCCGTACGTGGCGCCGTCGTCGTCACCTATCTTCCCGTCGAGCGGTATCACGTGCTGGGCAGTCTCCCTGAGCTTCGCGACCCTGCAGATCGGTATTCCGAGCTCCGCGGCTATTTCGTCGTCCTCCGCGTTCCTTCCGAAAAGCTGGACGATCTTCTTCTCGGCGCGCTTCATCCTGTCGATGAGCTCGATCACATGGACCGGTATCCGGATCGTCCTAGCCTGGTTCTCGATCGACCTCGCGATCGCCTGCCTGATCCACCAGATCGCGTACGTCGAGAACTTGTGCCCACGCCTGTGCTGGAACTTCCTGACCGCGTTTACAAGGCCGAGATTCCCTTCCTGGATGAGGTCGAGGAACGATATCCCCCGCCCCACGTACTTCTTCGCGACGAACACGACGAGCCTCTGGTTAGCCTCAATGATCCTGTTCCGTGCGCTGCGCCCCTCTTCAAGCGCCTCGTGCAGCTTCCTGAAGCTCTCGACCATCTCGCTCTGGCACATGCCGGCAGAAGACTCGATTCTCGACATGTCATCCAATGAATAACTTTTCCTTGCCGAAAGGTATGGGAGGTACACGTTATCGTGCGCGTCGTCGCATAGCTTCTCGACGATGTCCTGCTTGAACGCGAGCTCGTCAAAGCACCTGTTCATCTCGGATGCAGAGAATGAAGACTTGACGC
This sequence comes from Kiritimatiellia bacterium, assembly GCA_017405115.1. Next base: position 19,023 of record JAFRBA010000118.1, on the reverse strand, counting down.
GCTCGAGCTTCTCCCTCAGAGCCGGCACGAGCGCCATGTAGGCATCCCTCTTTCCGGCGTATTCCCCTCCTACTATATGGTCGAACCTGTCGCACCTTTCGTTCAGCCTGTCGAGCACGCCAAGACACATGTCTGGTGCGAACCTGAAGCTGTTGAACACGTTCCTGACGACAACCTCCGTTTCGCATATGGACTTGAACGCAGACTCCTCCTCGTCCTTCGTGAGAAGCTTGACCTCGCCGACGTGCCTCAGGTACTGGCCGATAAGGCTCTCTGGACGAGACGCCTGATGCCTCTGCTGCAAAGGCTCGACAACCCTGTCTTCTCGCACGATATCAATTCCGATCGACTTGAGGATGTCGATGTACATCGATGCGAGGGATTCAGATGTCCCTTCTGGAAGAACGGAGAGCAGATCGTCGTAGGCGATCCGACCTCCATTCGCGCCTTTTTTCGCCAAGGCGTCAAGCATTATTGAAATCTGTCCCTTTTTAGGGCATTGCGGCGTTTTTTGACAAGGACTGTGCATATTGCTCCATGAAGATTTTCAATATATTGTATTTGAACGTCTTCACGAAGTCAATGATAAACGATAAAAAATTAGATCGGCAAACCTATTCAATAACTTACATATTGCTGGTCGCAGTGCCACACATTCCTGCCGGCGTACGTCAGAGACAACAGGTTAAGAGATTCAGTCTGGAACCATCCGCTCATTGACGTCCACAAGACAGTGTCGTCAGCCGATCCGACACCTATGCACGGCATGTGTTCGGAGTCGTCTATTTCTGAAGTGTCAACAATGATGAAACATCTCGCTGCATGGAAATTCCCGTTCCCGTCTTCGCTTTCGACGTCAGGCAGATCGATATGGATGTTATACGGACTCCCGCCAGTATATGAAAGATGCAGAACGGCAACCTCCATGTCGTGGACGTATATCGTCCCAATGTCATCCGAAACGTCAATGTCGTAAGATTTCCCTGAATACCCAAGCTCTGACTTGAGCGCAGCTTGAGCAATCGCGCTGTTAAGAGATGCGATGTTCGTCGCCATGAGGTTCAATGCGCCGGAAACGGTGGATTCGACGAAGTCCGCCCCTCCGTTCCATGCACCGGTGTGCGCAGTTGTGCAACGGTAGATCTTCCCGTCCTTCTTGACGAGCTGTCCGACGGAATACGTGCCATCTGCGAATTCGTCTGCCAGATCCGATAACAAAGCCTTTAGGGCTAGAGCCGCCTCAACGGTTGAGGTCGTGAAATGTCCGGCCGACCAATCTCCTGTGTGAGCTGACGTGCACCTGTAGAGCTTGTTGTCGTAAACGACGAGCTGTCCGACCGAATAGGACTTCGTCTTGTCAAAATCATCGGCGATGTTCTTCAGTCCGCCGTTTAGCGCGATCACGTCGTCAACGGTGGCCTGTACGAAGTGGTCTCCGTTCCATTCGCCGGCCGGGTGCGCAACTGAACACCTGTACAGCACGTTTTCGTAGACGACAAGCCTGTCAACATCGTATCTCTGAGTACTGGAGAATTCTGATGCTATGTCCGTCTTCTCCGCGAACTCAGCAGATGCGGCCAATACGGCCCTGTCGATTTCGTAGATGATCGCCTCTTCGACAGTCGACTGGACGAAGTCGTTCGCGTCCCAAGGTCCTGTGTGCGCTGTCGTGCAGCGGTAGAGCTTGTCGTCGTGTATCACAAGACGGCCGACGGCGTACGTCGCGCTGTCCCTGAACTCCTGCGCGACGTCGTACTTCGACATGCGCCCGTTGATCGCGCTGCGGAGTATGCCGTACGCAGCGATTACCTTCTGGTAGATCGTCATCTTGCCTCCTGAACGAAGTTTTGGGGCGAGCAGTTCCAGTTTACAGGCTCAACATTCGCATTCGTCACCGAAGCGTATTCGGACGTGACGAACACGGCGTCCTTCGGAAGAGGCGGAGGTGGCGTGACGACGTATGCAAGCGTGACGCTTTCCGTTCCGTCGGGATACCTCGTGATCTCGTTCACGCCGTCAGGCGCCTTGTACTTCCACACGCCGTTCCTCTTAGGTGGAACTTCCTCGGATTCCGAAATGCCTGCGGAATTCTCCTGCTGCCACGCCTCCCACTTCCTCTTTCGGCTCGCCGCGAGAGGCCAGTCCACCGGAAGGCAGACGGTATCGATCACGGCCTCGCACGCCGTGTCTACGAGTCCTACGCATCCAAGCGGTATGCTGACGATGTTAGCCAGCATCAGACCGTCTCCTCCGGTCGGTGACATGATCTGTGGGAATGCGATCACGTACGATGCGGAGAAGGCGATCCCCGTTGACTGGTACGTCTTCTGGATTCTTGAGTCGGAAAGCGGATTTCTCGTGTAGGCGAGGTTCACGCATCCGGAGAGAGCGGAGCACGCGGCGAACAAGAACAGGAGCGTGACTATGCCGATGATCTTTCCTACGATCGTCAGGCTACCGTCCTGACGGAACACGATTCTTCTCAGGACATGCGCGGCCCAGTCTGTCATTTCATTGTCCATTTTGCTCTCCTTTGTGTTTGACGTACAAGTCGTATGGAAGGAATATGACGTCTCCTACTGCATCGAACGGCGACGTCGCCCAGATGATTGTCAACGGTATCCATCCGAGCCTCTTGAACCAAATCGCGTCGTGAAGGTCACGTCCCTTCAGATCTGGGTCGATAGGACTGAAATAACATCCGGTCACTACGCATCTCATCTTGACTGTCGGAAACACGCGGAGGTCAGGCCGCTTGTCGAATAGAGACGTCCAAGTCCTGTTCGTTACGCTTCCGTCATCTGCGTACTTGTCGAGAGGCATTGGGATGCGGACTACCTGAAGGCATCCACACACGAGAGACATCGCCAAAATAGAGATAATCGCCTTCATCAGTCATCCTCGTCAAGCTTGTCAATGATGGCTTGGTAAATTGCCTTTACTGTCTGCAACGGCGCCTTGTCTCTTTGCTCGATCAGCCACGACCTTAATCTCTCGGCCCTTTCTGCCCTTGCCTCCGCTATTGAAGCACGAGCTTCTGCTGCGGCGGCCCTTATGTTCAAGTTCGTAACCTGTGTGGAAAGGTTTGTTATCTGAAGGTCAAGCGATGAAATCCGGAACGTGAGGTTTGTAACCTGTACAAGAAGATTGTCTATCCTGTCTCGCAGCGGATTGTTCTGGACGACTCCGGATATGCTCTTCAGCGTGTTTGTAATGACCGCTGGAGACTTCGTGTCGAGCTTTCCGTTTCGATACCATGTCGTGATGACGCTTCCTGGAATGGTCTCCGTGTCCCTCTTCACGCAAATGCGCCTGTTGTCGAAGAATTTCTTCTGGTCCTTCGTGAATATGTCAGCTTTTCCGACTGACCTGCGAGTCTTCTCGACCACATCTTCCTTTGCGGCTCCCTTCCTCTGCTTGTTCCGCATCTTCAGAAGCCTTAGGTAGTCTATACGAGCCTTCTTGATCTGAGCGTCCAATACCTCGAAGTCGTTCGTCTCTGCCATCATGGCAAAATTGTACTGCTCGACGATTTCGGCGAGGGTCATCGTGTTCGTGTCGGCCGATGCAAGCATCGAGGCCACGAAGAATGCTGAAAAGACAATCTTTCTCACTTCACACCTCCTTCTGTTTCCGTACATGCCGACTTGATCGACACGCGATAAATCCAATTTGTCCATTCTGGTGTCAGATATACCGGCTCCGGATCTGTATCGACGAGGTTTTCCAATCTGGACTCTACAGCCGAAAGCCTGTTTGACAACTGCCCAATGCACATGTCCATCGCGAACTCTCTCCACATGTGCGCGTTCTTCGCGTAGAGAGATACCATTTCAGCGTACGCGTCCCTTTGTACGTTAGCCCTCTTCAGATGCGCGCCACAGATTATGGCAGCAAACAGAAATCCGGCTATTGCAGATATGCATACCATGCTTATTTCAGAACGACTCATTGCTGCTACTCCTGTCTTGGCTCTGGCGGAGTACCCATGCAGAACCCTTGGTTGAAGTACAAAACCTCGTGCGTTATTCCGTTCGTGACATATCCCGTGAACGGAGTCGCTCCTGAAACAGTCAGTGTCAGGTCTCCGAAGTCGAATCCGTTTACCCCTCCGAGAACGTCATTCCGTATGTCTAGGCACGACTTTCCCCTTGCCCATTCAGGCCGCGTTACGGTTCCCTTCTTGCATCCCGTCCATGTCACTCCGTTTACGGTTACGTTTGTCTTCACAGACCAGTCCGTCCATGTGAACTTGTTCGTCGAGCAGTACCCGTACGTTTCGTATACTACGAACCGAGAAGGCGACATTGCGAGATCCCAGTTGCACCACACCCACTGAGTGTCCGTTATGCCATCGGTCTCCGTTTTGACGACATAGAACGTAAGGTTCGTCCTGTCTGTCTCCGGAGGGTATACGAGGGCAAGCCCTATTGAGTTCGTTGCCGTCTGCGACGCCGCCGCGTTAAGTCTTTCAAGCTGGGCCTGAACGGAAGATTCCGCGGCGTCTGAAAGGTCTGAAGCATTGTCTGCCGCGACGTTGGCCGCATCTACCTGAGCCTTTCTCCCGACTTGGCCGTCGTCGTTGAATATCTCTCCTGTCGCGTCGTTTACCATCACGACCTTGCGCTCCCACGCCTTGTTCGTGATGACAGTCGAGTTATACGAGAGTACGGTGGATCTGTCGGCCCCAAGCTGCGCGAACGAGACAGCCGGCGCGATCAGTGCTGTTATGATCAGTGATTTCCTCATGGCTTCACCACCTCCAGTCGAGCACGCCATTTCGTCGTCCTTCCGACCCAGAACCCCTGGAACTGGACAGAGTTTGTCAATGCCTCCGTATAGCCCGGCATCACCACTGCACGATACATCTCAACCCACGAATTGTCGTTCCCGGCCATGTCTATGACTGCGTAGTTCAGAATGTTTCCAAGCGCGTCTGGATTTATTCCGTATTCCATCGTCACGCTGTGGGAAGTCGCCCCGTACGACAGCACCTCTATTCCCTCCATGTCTACGATCTCGACAGGAGGAAGGTCGTTCTCGCCGAGGTGAAACATCGCATACGCCGTAACGTTTGACGCCGCGACACCGTGTGAGATCGTCCACACAGCAGTGTTCGTTCCGTTCTCATAGCTCCTCGACGTGAACGACCAGTTTGGATTTGCGTCTGTAATTAGGCTCCAGTAATCTGTCGTCTTCTCCCTTACGTATACAACTTGGTTCGTGTCAGGACCGGTCCATACGACCGTCAGCGTCGTGTCGTCAACCTCGTTCGTTGCTATGTTGATTTCTGCGGATACAATTTTCAGCCCTTCGTCTGAAGAAAATCTGTTGCCGACGCTCTTAGACCCTCCGTAGATGACTGAAAATATGACTATCGCAACAATTGCCGGCCCTGCCTTCCAGATTTTTTTTGCAAACGACTTCATGGCGTTGCACCCTTTAATGGCTGCGTAGACTGCGATGCATGCACAGAGCACGCCGCAGAAGAACAGAGCCCACCACTTGAGAAGGAGTTCAAAGATTTCTTTCATCACTCTGCCTCCTGAACGGACATCAGCATTCCGCCCTTGAACGTCAGATCCTTGTCTCCCCACGTGACTGTCCCTGTCACTCCGCCAGTCACCCCATTGGGAAGGTCAAGCGTCGATCCGTCTCCAGAAGGGCTGTCGAGCTCGACCTTTATCCACATGAAGTACGATGCCGTGCTTACTGGGTTTGGAACCGTCGCGTTTATCTCGTAGTATCCAGAAAACGTTTCGTTCATGAACGTGTACGAACCGGAATGGAACACCGGCTGGGTCACGTTAGCCGCAGGCAGCTCAAGGAAGTCAGTCCTAGGCCCTCCTGACAGCTGCGCCCTGTGCATCACAGTCGGCTTGTTCATGCCTATGTTCTGCGTGCAGACGTACTTGATGTTGGCAGACACGGTAGAGGAGGTGTTCTGGAACTCGACTTCAGATATTGCGAACTTGTCGACCCCCTCAACGAATATGACTAGCGGGGCGAAGGAGTCAGACAGACCGCTCCTGTATATCACCTCGTTGTTCGCCATGAGATTTATGACTACAGTCTGTATCGAGTTCGACGTCGCAACCGACGCCTGGTATGCGATGACCGCCTTCTGCTCGGCGACGGCAGCCTTTGCCGCGTTCGTCGCAACATCTTGGACGGATGCGATTCCCTCGACGTTGAGCTGTCCGTTCTGGTCGACCGTCACGACGGTGTTCGTGACATTGTATCCAAACGAATTCAGGCACAGCAGGCCTGCTAATATCCAAGCAGATCCAATTGAATGTGTTTGTTTCCAGTTCATTTGTCTTCCCTTCTGTTAAAAGCCGTCAGTTTTCTGACTCGGCGTTCATGTCGACGTTTGTCGTTGCCATGAACTTGTAGCTTCCGTTGATCATCGCCGGAGTCCACCATGTCTGAAGATGTGGATCGTATATCCCTGACAGCGAGTTCTCTCGTATCGTGTCAAGGACGATCTGCTCGACTGCCGCGCGGAGTGCCGGGTAGTTCGTCGTGACCGGCTGACCTTCGTCATACTCGATCGTGACCGCGTGCGGCTCGTCTGACATGAGAGATGCGTTGATTACCTGAATGAGGTTCTCGTTCCCGATGAAGAATCCCGAAGCGCCTCCTATCGGATTGACGTTGAATGTTCCCTTCCCGTGCGTTCCATACCAAGGCGAAGTCTCGGATCCGCTCCAGATGAACGATGCGGAGTTCGTGCCGGTCACGCTCACTCCGGCTCCGAACGTAGCGCGTTGCGTTGCATAGACGTTTACTCCAGATGCATGTGACGCCTCTCCGGTTGCTCGCGTCGCGACGCCTTCGGCGTGAGAAGCTTTTCCGGATGCGAGCGTGCGGTCGCCTTCCGCGTGAGAGTATGCGCCGCTTGCCGTAGTGTTCGTCCCTTGTGAGAATGACCCTTCAACCCGTACGTCTGCGTGAATGTTCGTGACAAGCGATACGACGTTTGTCTCAATCATCTTGCTGACCATTCCGAGCCGAGCAACATGGCTTCCCCTGTAGAACTTGTTCGTTATTGCAGCACTGTACCTGAATGTCAGTTCAGTCGCGTCAAGAGGAGCCTCGATTGTCCTGTAAGAACTTTGAGTGCCTCCTGAAACGTACCATGTCCAGTTTGTTGTGTTTCTATACGAGTACACATAAAGGCGTGCTCCGTCAATGTATTCAGTACCGTTTACAGTGCTCCAAATTCCTTCCATGACTTTGTAGTATATCGTCCCGTCGTCCTTGACAAACGCAGAGTCGTTGTAGTTCGTGTCGATTGACTGAGCTGCACCAAAAACGACAGGGACTATGTTAGTTCCGTCAATTATTATTTTGCCTCCCTCGTCCGGATTTGCTTCAGATCCTCCTCCTAGAATCCTAATGCCGCCTTCTGCATATCTTCCTGACACATAGACCTCGCCACCATTGTATGAACCTTCAACCAGTAGCTTGTTGTGAGTGTCAAAAGCACCTCCACCACCTATCTTTACTTCCGTGTCTAAAGGAGTTCCATATTCGTTCACTTTACGGAAAGTGATGTTTGCTTCTACATTCCCAGATTCGTTAGTCTCAACGGCAGCCCTTGGGATGTCGTTTGCCATCGCGAGCCTTCCAATGAAAACATTATAACTGCATCTTGTGAAACGTCCATTGTCTATGTTTTTAAGATCAGGACCTCCAGATTGCGTTTCATAGCTGTCCATGTCGAACGTGTAATATGTCCAAGTTCCTTCAGAATAAGATATGTATCCAAGTGGATATTCTGGTTGATATGGATTTTTGCCAATCGACGTCCACACCATGTTCCCGTTGTTCGTAAAAACGTTTTCAATCCCGTAATAAAATCTGCTATCCAATGCAACTGGCCCTCCAACCCAAACATCATCCATGATCTTGTAAACATGCCCTGACGCGGATATCATATTAGTGCCGTCGGTTATCAAGTCTGATGAGATTCTTGACATGGCGTTCGTCACATAGTCCTCCATTTCCTGACGCGCATTCTTATATTCTCCGCCATACTGCATGATCCCAGACATTGGTCCGTTCGTTTCAGAAGACACTACAATTAGATCCTCGAAATAAGCCTCGCCGCCGACATATATCGTTGAAGGCGAAAACGAAAGACCACCTGGCCCTGCTTCGTAACCAACAGTCACGGTTTCTTGTTCTTTCGAATGAGACGTTTTAAGGTACGGTCCTCCTGAAAGTACTGAATTTGTCTCAGCAAGTCTAATTATCGCATTGTCTGTATAGTCAGATGCGCGGTTGTCAACGAGCTGCGTTATGTTAGTTCCTCCAAATGTAAGGCTTGAAGGATCTTCGAAATTAAACGTCGCCCCATGGCTAACCCACCCTAAAACACCTCCATAAATGTTAAAATGGTCGTATACGTCGATGCCGCCATAGAATTCAACCCCAATATTTTCAGAGTCGTAAAAACGAACATTCCCTGATACGTTGTAATAATCTCCTGCGTCTGTTGCGGGAAGCCATGGGGCTCTTGACGTTACGTCATATGCGGCGTACGCCTTGTTCGAGACGTTCAGGTAGTCCCCTGGAGACGAAGCGGATATGCTGTTGTCGACATACTCCTTCGACGCAAGCACCTTGTTCGTCTGCGTGCCGAGGAAGTATCCGACCTGCTCGACCCCGTTCGAAGACGGATGCAGGGTCGTCTTCCTGTCCACGTAGTCCCTGGACGCCGTCACGGTGGCGGCTCCGTATGCCTGAATGGCGCATGCGACGATAGCGACCGCGATTTTCACTGTTCTCATAGCTCTACTCCTTCGTCGTCAACGGAAAGGTTGACCTCTCCTGTTTCCTCATCCGTGACGGCCACCATCCTGTGGTACTTGCCGTCCGTGACGTCGTAAATCATGATTCCGTCCCTCGACGGCGTCACGATGCCCTCGCAGTTCAGGATGTCGTCAAGCGCCTTCTCAATCTGTCTGACCTTCTGAATCGCAGGATCCGCGAACAGGGTAACGAGGAACACCGACTGGTTCTCGTCGGCGTCTGTGAACCGGTACGTGACGTGCTCGCCCTTCGGGACGTAGAGCGTCACGCTCCCCTCGTTGCAGTCCTTGAGCGACATCGACGTCATTGAGACGCCGACGTCGTTGTCTGCGTCCACGAGAAGGACGACGTAGAAGTCCCTCGCGAGCTTCCTGCTTGAAGACGACTCGCTTGGGACCGCCGGCGGAATCAATGCGATCGTCTTGTTGTCGTTGATCGTCGTCTCGATGACGTTAACCGTCCTGTCAAGGAGCCTGTACGTCTCCTTCGTGTCGTCGTATGCGGAATCAGACGATCCGACCTCGAGCAGCTCCTTTATCTCGTATGGAAGCCTTCCGACATCCACCATGTCGGCACGGACTCCGTCAATCGCGTCTCCGACGGCCTTCGCATCAGCCGCATCGCCCTCTTGGGTGAGCGTGTCGTCGATCACTGTTGCAGCCGGTATCGTCGGCTTGTGCTTGATGTAGGAAGGCTTCGTGTCGTCGCTTTCCGTCCAGTCTGCCTGCTCCTGCGTGGCAGCTCCAGACGCGATCGCCTCCTTGACGGTGATCTCGTACCAGTCAGACGCGTTCCACGCGGCGCCTGTCGAGACCGCCGTGCTGCACTTGTACCACTTTCCACCATGCGTGCACGTATCTCCGACAGCATATCCGCTCGAAGACGTATCGTATTCGTCGTCTATCGCCACGGCATCGGCCTTGCCGTCCACTGAAGACTTGCTTGCAAGCTCGACAGAACCCGTGCCGTCTGCGTGACTTGCCGTGACGTTTCCGTTTGATATCACAACCTTGTCACGTTCAGCCGCCTCGGCGCCGGCCTCGGCGTCCTCACGTATTTCAGAAAGGTCCGATATCGCGTCCTGCTTTCCGCTCCAAGCCTCCTTTTCTTCCTCGGTCACGTGGATCGCCGTGTTGGACGTGTGCTGCGTGATGACGTCTCGCAACGCCGTATCGAGATCTGAAATCCTCTCCGATATGGATGCATCGACGTTCGCGCCAGAAGCCGAGAATGTCGCCGCAACTCCATGGCCGGCAACGGTGCATATCTGAAGTATGCCGTCCTTCTTGACGAGCTGTCCGACCTTGTACTCGACGCTGCTGGACGAGTTCCAGGCCGGCGCGAGGTCGAGAAGAGACGCGAGTCCTTCCGTCGAGTATCCTGATAGTATCTCGTCGATCGCAGAGCATCCGTCGTCCGTCAGCACGCCTTCCCACTTCGACGTGTCGAACGACTGTCCTGATGTGTGCGCCTCCTTGCACTTGTATCCTGCGTATCCTGTTCCGTCGTACCGGCAGAAGTCTCCGACTGCATACGAAACGCCAGAACCCCACGCCTGCGACCCGTAAGCCTGAAGCGCGTCAACACCCTTCACGGCGTTCCATATCTCAGAAGTCGCGGATCCGACGGCCGTCTCGACTTCACCAGCTATCGTTTCTTCGGTCGGAACGTCTGATATAGAGACCGTGCTCGCCTCGATCGTCCCAGACTCTGATCCGAACACGGCGATCTTCTGGGGCGTGGCGCCTGACGGCCCCTTCACGAAGCCGTTGAGGTCTGATTTGTAGGCTATGTCTTCCCTGTCCGCCATGGTTTTCGATGCCTCGGCCTTTCAATTATACCAAAAAGCCTACCTTCCGGTTCCTTCCTTCGAAACGGCGAGGTTGGCGTCGCCGTGCTCGTCGAAGACGACGACGACCCTGTGGTACTGGCCGGTCTTCTCGTCCCTGACCATGACCGTCCCCTCGTCGTTCATCCGCTGGACCCTCTCCTCCTCGGTCTCACCGCTGAATTTCTCGGTCGTTCCGTCCCTGTATGGTATCGAGTGCTGGTCAGACGTCGGCATGTACTCGACGAGGAAGTTGCCCTTGAGCTGCGTGTTGAACGCATACCTCATCAGGTCGCTCACGCGCATCGAGAACATGTACGACCCCCTGCGGAGCGCCTTCGTGACGTCCCTCGGGATCTTCACGTGGACGAGGCCTGCGCGGTTCTCGTCTGGGATTATCCCGCTTTCCCACGTGCCTGTCCATATCGCCGGCGAGAACTGGTTCTCCGCGAGGACGAACTCGACGTGGCTGTTTTTCGGCGAAGCGGGGCCGCCGTCTGCGGCGATCAGAGCGGCGTCGACGATCCACGTGTCTCCGGACACGACCTTGAGGACTGGAATGCGATCCTCTTCCCGGAGAGGATTGCACCCAGGAGGGTTGTGCGTCGGCCTCAGCTTATTCCTCAAAAACATCTTCCTTCCTCCGATTCTTCCTTTCGCGCCTGAACCCGTCATCGTCGATGAAGAACGGGCATGAATCCGCCGGCTTGTTCCTGTAGATCCTGTTCGCCGTCGTCGGGCAGTACCTCCGGCCGAGGTCGACCTCGTCGACCCTCGCGCAGCATCCGCATACTTTCGGACGGAACCTCTTGTCGCTCATCTGAAACTCCTTAGGAAGAACTTGACGAATCCGATCCAGAGTCTGCGCCTGCAAGGTCTGCAAGCCTCTGCACGAGGACCCTGAGCATCCCCTTCACGTCGTCCAGCGTGTAGTCGTCATCGAAAGAGATGTCCTGTATGACCCTCGCGATGTCCTCTTTTCTGACGAATCCATCTGCAGACAGGTCATCGATCGCCTGATCGATCGTGTCGATCTTGCCGGCAACTGTCTGGTCAAGCGCGATCTGAAGGAGCTGCGCGGACGGATCGGAAGGATGCGCCGGATCCTGTATGAACGTAACGGATATCTCGCCGTCCTTGCCAACGATCTTGTTCAGGACGGAATCTCCAGAACCTCCGGACGCGATGATCTCGGCGAGCGTCAGTCCGTTGATCTTGAGGACGGCAGGCGTGCTCGGGTTTGTCGTCGCGATGTTGACGGTAGCGGCCTTAAGGCTGATCTCCTCGCCTGCCGCGCCTCCGTTCGAGACCTCGAGCTTCGTCGCGCCGTTCCCTCCGTAGTCGAGCACGGTCGTCGGCTTTCCGAGCGACAGCATGCGCTTGGCGAGCCTCTTGTACCTTGCCCCCTCTCGGCCCCTGCCGGTCGCGTCGACCATCGTGCCGGTTGCGGAATCGATAATGAGAACGACTCGCGCCATGTCAGCCTCCCTGCTGCATCTGCTGCAGCATCATCGCACCGCCCTGACTTCTGGCCTTCGAGCGGATATCGTTCATGATACCGATCACCTGGTCGTGGAGGGTCGGGTTGGACTGCTTGATCTTGATGAGCATGCCGCGGCGCTGGCTGTCCGGCATCGACAGGAGCTGCTGCGCGTACGCCTCGGCCTGAGCGCGCACGTCTCCAGGCGTCGCGCCCACGCTGCCTCCAGGAACGCCGGCTGCATCCGCCTCCTCGTCCTGCGGGCCGCCATTGAGCTGCTGGGCCTGCTGCGCCGCCATCGCGCGCTGCTGGATGTTCTGGATCTGGGACTGCTCCGTGACGATCTTCTTCTGCTCGTCCATGAAGTCGATGTCCGCGACCGTCCTGTACGCAGTCCCCTTCGATATGTCGCCGGCGGATGCGGCCTGAAGGAGAAGGGCCTTGCGCTCGATGTCGTCCGCGAGCGTCGTGGACTGAAGCGTTCCGGAGATCTCGTCCCAGTGCATGTGGCGGGATATCCGCGTGAGAGACCAGTCGATCACGCTGTTGAATCCGTCAACCATGTACTGGTACTGCTTCTCGAACACTCGGATCGCGACCGGCGCGGTCTGCATCGTCAGCTTTCCGGTGTACATGTCCTCCGGATAGCCGAGAGCGTTTATTAGGTCTGTCATCGCCTGCTGGAGATTTTCCTTCGGCGCGAGCTGCTTGCCCTCCCCTCCGAGCATCTGGTAGTTGATCGGGTAAGGGGCGATCTGGACGTCCGTGATGTTCTTCCGCTTGCGCTCGACCATCGCCTGCATGGCCGCGACGAAGCCGCGCATGGAGGCGACCGTGAGCGCGTCCTGTCCGTCCTGGTTGCTGATCGGCGCAGGAGAGATCACGCGGAACGGGATGATGTAGTCCATCGCGATCGCCTCGTCGTACCTGCGCATGAGCTGGACGTAGTATGCGAGCTTGAGGTACGGGAGGAGCGGGGGCATCCCCCATCCGTACATCTCTATGCCTGCAAGCGCAGGGACCTTGAGGTGTAGGATGCTCTCGTCCTTGAACTTGAAGAGCGGAGTACCGATTCCGAGGCGCGTGCAGCATGCCTCGATGAAGTCCCACGGCGACTCGTCGATGTAGAACCTGTCAACTGCCTTCCCTGACGTGATGTGGGAGACGAGCTTGTCCTCCTCGAGCCGGTAGTAGTACTCGGTCTTTCCGGAGACAGGGTGGACGCGGAGCTCGAACCGCTTCGGGTTCCAGCGGCGGATCGTTATGCGGGACTGGTCGGGGCTCGGGTAGTCCTGCCGGTTGAACGTGACCTGCTCGTTGCAGCGGTAGCACTTCCCGGTGAACGTCATCGTCGTAGGATGGAACCTGTAGTCTATCTTCCGCGCCATGTACCTCGTTCCGCACTGCGGGCAGATGAGCATTCGCTCGAACGGGAGGTAGACGCTCACGAATGAGTTTCCGTAGACGAGGAGGTCGTTTCCGATCTCTCCGCACCTGTCGAGGAGGTGGAGCTGGCCCTTGATGAACTTCTCGTACTTCTCCTTGTTTGCGCCAGATGCTCCGGTGATGCTGACGCTCGTCAGGAAGTACCTCACCACGCGGTTCGTCACGGATGCGAACGGTGGCGTGGTCGCCATCATGTACTCGCTGATGATGAACGCGTCGTAGATGTTCGTCGGCAACAGGGCGCCAAGGACGTCGTCGAAGATGTCCGGAAGGTTCTGCGCGTTCTCGCGCGAGATGCCAGGCTCCCCTGTCATCCCTCCGAACACGCGCGCGTAGTTCTGGGTGAGCCCGGTCATCAGATCTCTCCGTCGGACTTCTCGTCCTCCGCCGACGCCTTCTTCTCGAACGCGCCTTCCTTCCTGATCCTGCACCCGAACGCCTTCGCGCCGGCGTCGAGTATGTCGTCCACGTCAGAGGATCCCTCCATCGGGGTCCTCGCGCTTGTCACGAAGTTTCTCTTCTCCATCATTATTCACCTCATGAGTTATGCGTTTACCGTTTCAATCTGCATCTGTCCGCCTGCGATCGTGACCTTGTACTTCGTCGTTCCGTCCTGAAGGTCTATTTCGTCTACGACTGGGTACGGATATTCGTAGCTCGAGCTTGAGCTGCTGGAACCGTCCTCGTAGTACGGATCGACGAACATCCTCCCGTCGTATACGCCGACGAGCCACAGTCTGCCGTCTCCAGGAGCGAGGTCGCGCAGGATAACCGCCCCGTCGTCATGTCCCGAAGGCTCCACCTCGGACACGACGAGGTATCCGTAGTTGTCGATCTCGATGTCGTATCCCCCGAGCTTAAGGACGTCGATGCTCAGCGTCTTCGCCTTCAGCGTCCCTGTCGCCTCGATGTCGACGGCGGTCACTGTCTGCGCGTTGATGTTCGCGAACTTGCCGTAGAGCCTCTTGATCGCGTCAACAAGAACCCTGTCTCGATCGCTGAGCTTGTAGACGTCGAATCCGCCGGCCGACTCCGCGGACACGTCGTAAGACGATCCGGCCGTGATTCCAGATCCGCTTCCGGATATCCTCGCAACGCGGACCTTTCGCGCGTCAAGCCGGTCGAGCGCGTCCTTTACGGTTGCCGAGCCTCTGACGCCAGACGTGTTTCCGATCGAGGAGTCCTTTGAGATGTACTCGACGGTGCCGGCATCCGTGCTTGCGTACGCATCTGCTGAAAGCCTCAAGGTCGCGCCGGATCCGATGAGAAGCGTCCCGCCGATGTATGTCTTTCCGAGGCACGTGACGACGGGGCTTCCAAGAGACGTCACGTTGTTCGCGCCGACATCGACGTTCTGCAGTACGATGTTGCACTGCTCGCCAGAATACATTCCAGAAACGGATATCGGATTCAGGAACTTGCAGCACCCGATTCCGATCAGGCAGAGCTTCTTCGGATGCCACGAGTCTGATCTTGACGAGAAGTCGATCGTTGCGTTTCCAGAGTCGTCGTACGTCCCAGGTGCGAGCACGAACGCGGCAAGGCCCTCTGAAGTCGCGTATGCGGAAGGCGTGAATTTCTTCGCCGCCTCTCCGATCGTCTTGTAGGGTGCCACGATCGACCCGTTCCTCATACCTTCCGAGACGGTCGTATGCGGATCGACGAACGCCGCGTCAGAAAGGTGCGGGAGGGCCGACTGAGCCGCGTCTGCCGGTATGAAGTCCGCGCTCAGCTTCCCGTCAGGGCCGAGAACGGGAACGTATCCGGGAAGCGCCTCGTTTACCGTGGCGCCCTTGATGCCGAGAGACGATATGATGTTCGCGGCCGTGGGTGAAAGCGTGTTAGCCATTTGCCGCCTCCTTCGAGAGCTCTCTCGTCTCGAACGTGAACCCGTTCACGATCCCGAACTTCTTCAGGAACCCGCCGTGCAACTCAACTGCCGCAACCACATCGTCTCCGTAGTCGTAATGCTCATTGCCTTCCTTGTCGACCTTCATGGCGTACGTCTGGCACACGAACCCGTCCTTGTCGAGAAACGCCACGTCTATCGGCACGAGGCAGTTCTTCATCCAGAAGAACCCTCCGCCTGAAAGTCCCTCGAACAGCATGCCGTAGATTTCCGGAACGTTGTCGCGCCCCATCAGGCCGGCCTTCCGCGTCTCCGGCGTGTCGGCAACCTCGAGAAGAACGCTCTGTATCGCGTCCTCCTCGTCATAGAACGTTCCGACACGCGTGATCTTTCGCAATGGACGCGCGTTGACGACCGGCGCGCCCTTGAGCTTGGCGACGCCGGTTATCCTCTTCGTCATCGAAGCGCCCTTGTGGAAGAAGTCTATCACCTGTCCTCCGCGTCTTCGTTGAGCGCGCGCAGCACGCCCTTTTCGAGTATCGTGTCGTCAACGCTCGTGAGCCCAGGAAGCGAATCGAGCTGCTTGAGGCAGATCACGATGCGCCGGCGGAGCATGACGTCGATGTTCGCCATGTTGTTCTCGGCCGCCGTCGGAAGCTCAGCCTCCGGACGCCCGACGAGGTCGGTCAGCTGCTCGCGGATCGCCTTCTCGTTCGGCCTCCTGTCGAACACGCAGGACAGGATCGGCGGGAACTGCTCTTCGCTGTATCCGTCTCCATTGAGCGACAGCCTTACAAGCTCCTGCACGGCCGGTGCGAACGGAATCATGTCCCTGTTCATCCCGACGGTGGCGATTGCGATCGCGATCTCCTCGGCCTGAAGCGGCGTGAACGTCTGGAAGAACGGCTGGCCGTTCGCGATCGTGTTCACGACGTTCCTGAACGCGTCGACGCGACCGAAGAAGTCGCCGGTTCCCATGACGATCTGCATGGCGCAGATCTTGTCCATCACCTCGCTCGCAGGAGATACGCCGAAGTCGTCCTGTATCTCCATCTGGATTGTGAGCGGATCCCAGTCGAGGGCCTCCTCGCCGTACTTCGAGAGAACCATGGCGTTGAGAACCGTGGCGTCAGCCTCCGGATTCTCCCACATCTCGCGCCAGGCCGCCGAGTCAACTGTCTCGTCGGAGAGAAGGGGCATGGTCAATCCTCCTTCTTCTCCTCTTCGCCCTTGTCATCATCGCCATCCTTCCCCTCGTCGTCATCTTCTCCGGAATTAGCACTCTCTCTCAGCTCTTCAACAGTGACAGGTCCTGCGCTTGGAGCCTTCACTTCCTTATCTTCGTCGTCAACGTCGATGATGCCATCCGTGAAGTCCTTGATCGTGCGCTTGAGATGAGACGACTCAGGGGACTTGAGGCTGATGATCGTGACGGAAAGCTTCTTCGGGCTGATCTTGCCGTCCTCCATCATTCCGTCGACCATCTCCTTCGGGAGTACCTTCTCGAAAAGCGCGCGCGGAAGGTCCGACAGGGCCTTTGCCGAGAATGTGTCGCCGCCCATCGGAACGGCGTCGTCGATCACTTCCTTCATCGACTCGGGCTTGATGTCGAAAACGAGTTCCTCTGGCGCGCAGAACTTGCGTCCGTAGCAGTCGTCGATGCCAGTCACCTCGTCCATTCCTGATATCGCGTCGAACAGCCCGTCCTTGTTGCGGAACAGGTCTTCGTCCGAGCAGACGCAGATCTCGCTCGCGAACTTGCAGAGCTCCTCGGCCATCTTGTACATCCCGCGGGACATCAGCTCGTTTACGCGGAAGATGAGATGCTCGGCGAGCGCCTCGCGGTTCGGGAAACCTTCGCCTGCAGAGAGCCTGACCTGCTCGGCGACCTTCACGCCGTACTCCGCGCTCTTCCTCATGATGTTCTTCGCGATCGTCTTTCGGCGCTCGTGCCCGTACTTGTAGGCGTGCTTCGTGAAGAAGTTGTTGGCCATCTCGGCGCCTTCCTTGTCGAAGACAGGGAATCCGCGGTGCTCGGGGTCGCAGTAGTTCGAATCGTCGTCCGACGCCTGCTTGACCTGCGGGACGAACGTGACCTTCGACATGATGTCTTCGACGTCCTTGCCGATTCCGTAGACGTCCGCGGCGCGCTTGATGCGCGAAGCTACGATGTCGCGCTCGATCTTCGAGTAGCCCATGTCAGACGCGGTCTTTGCGAAGTAGCCGGCCGAGGCCCACGTGTTCGCCCGGTCTGTTACAGGGAACTTTCGGTGGACCCTGTCCGCGAACGACGTGTCTGGAAGCGCAGAGGCGTCCTTCTCGTCAACAAGAGCCCCGTTGACCACGTAGTCGGGAGGCGTTCCTGCCGCCTTCACGATTCCCCAGAGCGTACGAAAGGAATTGTCGGTAGTAGAGTCCATTTGTGCTCCTATCTGTTTTGAAGATATAATACCATTTTGGAGTCCATGCGGCAATCTCTTTGCCATCGAAAGCCTTATTTGATACCATCATCTGTGATGAACATCGTCTCGACATCACCTCTCAGGTACTTCCAGCGCAGCGGATACGGACGCCATGGCGCGAGGGACTACGACGCGATCGGGAGGAAGGATCCGTTCAGAAACGGTCAAGTCCTGTTCCAGCCTCGTCTCGGAACGCGTCTCAACACGGTCGAGAGGATGATTTCCAAGCCTTGCGAGACAAAGGCGCGTCTCAGAAACTTCTATTGAGGAGAAAAATCATGCCAGCAAAGTCAAAAAGCCAGCAAAGGCTGTTCGGGATGGTTCACGCCTACAAGAACGGAAAGCTCAAGAAGGCGCCCGCCAAGATCAAGGAGATCGCAAAGAACATCTCGGACGACGACGCAAGGGACTTTGCAAAGACAAAATCAAGAGGCCTTCCTGAAAAGAAGGCCTCTCCGCTCGACTTCATGTTCGTCAGCGGTTTTCTGTCCCGCATGTCTGAGATGCGCAGTCAATAGGGTCTTCGAACAGCACCTGCTGTCCGGGCAGATCCCTCACGACGTTGATCTTGACCCGTCCGAACTTGTACTTGTACGACGACAGGGCCGAGTCGAACATGTCCCACGTCTCCTTTGTCGAGTCAAGCCCCACTGAAATGAGGTCTAGGCTCTTCAGGAGCTCTGACAATGCCGCGTCGCGAAGCGTTTCGCTCTTGACGGACGCAAGATCCAGAACGAGCTGCCGAGACGAAGCCAGCCTTGACTTCATCTCGGCGAGCCCCTCGTTCACGAGAGGCGAGGCCTGACGTCCGGCCTCTATGACTGTTCGCATCTTCATCGGTTCAGCCGGAAATCACTTCTTGCAAGGCTTACACGGCTTGCACGGCTCGAAATCCTTGCAGGGAGCGTACTTCTTGGCCGGCTTGCATGGCTTGCATTGATTCCCGCAACACGGCTTCGACTTCTCGGCCTTGATGATCTGAGAGACACGGCTGTCGTCCATGTGGACCGTGCGAGCGATCTCGCGGATGCTGCGACCTTCAGCGCGGAGGCGCATGATCGTGTCGTTGACGGCTTGATCGATCATCCTGTTGATCGCATGGTACAGGTCGCCTAGGCCAAGCCCCTTGCGGCGCATC
>JAFRBA010000117.1 GCA_017405115.1 Kiritimatiellia bacterium | reverse complement strand
TGCCGCCGGCCACCACGGACGTGTCGAGCACCGTCAGGCTGAGCGCCGCGTCCTCGGTCTGGATCGTCGCGCCGGTGGTGCCGACGAGCTGGCTCGCCCCGCCGCCGTTGCCGCCGTTGCCGCTCGCCGAGTCGCCGCCGTTGCCGCCGCGCACTTCGGACGCGCCCTTGACCACCACGACGGGCTGGCCGCCGTTCTTGAAGTAGAGGCAGGGGCCGCCGTAGCTCGCCGCGCCGTCAAAGCCATCTGCCACGCTGCCGCCGTTGCCGCCGAGCACCTTCGCGCCGCCCTGAACCGTCACCGTGCCGGCATAGTCCGCCGCGAGGTTGACGGCCTCCCAGCCGCGCGTCGCCACCGAGAGCTCCGTCGCGTCCGCGCCGTCGCCGCCCTTGAGCGTTCCAGGGCCCACGACCGTGAGGTCGGTCTCGGCGCCGAGAAGCCTGAGAGGCGTGACGCCGGCCGTCTTGTCGGTGGAGTTGAAGCCGGAGAGCGTGTAGCCCGCGAGGTTGATCGTGAGCGACCTGACCGTCTCGGGGACGCTGATCTGGCGGTACGCGCCCTTCTCGTCGGTAGTGATGTCGGCGCCGAGCGTGATGACCGCCGTCTCGAGGCCGAGCGTGTCAAGCGCCGTCTGGAGCTCCGCCGCCGTGGATACCGTCGTCTCGACGGACGGCGTGAAGCTGCCGAGCGCGATGTAGGCCGTCGTGGCCGTGCCGGCGGCGTCGGTGTTCACGAGACGCCACGCGCCCTCCACGTTCGGCGTGAAGTTCGTCGTGCCGATGCCGCGCACCTCGATGGCGCCGAGGTCCGTCTCCTCCGCCGAGCCGGCCGGCGTCACCGCGAACGCGAGCGAGCCGAGCTTGCTGTAGTCATTCTCCGTCCAGCTCTCGTCAGCCGCGTATACGATGGGGAGTACCTCGGAGAGGCTCGTCACGCTGCGCGTGTACACGCCGTTTTCGTCGACCGTGCCCTTCGTCGCCAGGCTGAACGTCGCCGTAGTCGTGGCGAGCGGAGTCGTCTCGCTCGTGGCGACCAGCGTGTACGCGTCGAGCTCGTCGTCGTACGAAAGGCCCGTGCCCTTTTCAAGCGCCGCGAGGGCGTTCGCCGCCGTGGCCGTGCCGACGAGCCTGAACACCTTGCCGTCGCCCGCCGCAAGCTCGCCCTTTTCAAGAAGCTCGTTGAAGAGCGCCGCCGTCGGTATCACGAGGGGCGACGCCTCGGTGCCCTCGCCGGACACGGAGTAGTCCACCGAATAGTACGCGCTGAGGCCCGTCGACTCGTTCTGCACGCGGTAGATGCCGCCCATCGAAGGCGCCGTCCACGCGATCTCGCCCGACCCGTCGGGGCGCGTCGCAGAGCCCTTCAGGTACGTCCACGCGCCCGTGTTCGGGTTGTAGACGCGGAGCCTCGCGCGCTGGCCCTTCTCGAAGGTGAACGCCTGCGGCAGCGCCGCCGAGGCCGTCACGACCTCGCCAGTCGCCGCGACGGTGCGCATCTTCGTCGTGTCGAGCCTGAACGTGTCCGTCGCCTGGTTCCAGACAGTGCCGTCCCACGCAGAGGCGTACGGGCTCTCGCCAGGCTGGCGCGCGTCTATGCGGCACAGGCCGTCGGCTATCGCCGTGTACTTGAGAGGAACGGCCTCGGCCACCGTCACCACGCCGGTGACCGCGCCCGTCTCGTCGACGAGATCCTGCGTGACGGCGGGAATCTCGGGATACGCCGCGTAGATGTCCTCGACGCCGACCCACGCCGTGTCGAGCTTCAGGTACGTGCCGACCGCGACGCCCGGCGCGACGTTCGTGGCGACCGTCTCGGCGGCGAGCGTCTTGAACGCCGCCACGCTGGAGATGCCGTAAGGCGACTCGGCCGTGCCGGCCTCGCCCGCGTGGAACAGGCTCCACGCCACGTCGAACGTCATCGAGGCGGAATAGCCGCCCGTGCGCGAGATCGTCCACAGGCCGCTCGCCGTCGGCGACCACGACGCCTGGCCGACGCCGTCCGCCCCCCACGCGACGTCAAGTTCGGCGGCGATCCCCGTGTCGGGGTTCTTCGCCTTCACGACCGCTCCGGCGGTCTCGACCACGAACGGCCTCAGGTTCGCGAGATCCTGGGCTGTCGCCAGCCGCTTTGGAGCGGGCCGCGTGTCGAGCGGGTAGCTGCCCGCCCACTTTATTTCCACAGGCGCGCCAATGGCGACCTGTGCCACCAAGCCCGCCAGCGCTACTGCACGGAATGGTTTTGTGTTCATTTGTGTTTTTCCTTTTGTTTTGTTTGCGTAAGATTTCATTTGTTTACCATGTACCTGTTCCAACATCTTTTAAAGCGCGCCGGCGGGACCTTGGGCCGTCAGACCTACCAGCCCCGCCGCGCATGGCATGTTCGGCCCGTCCGCCGCCGCGCCGGCGGCGGACTCCTCGGGCTCGGGTTTCCGGGAATGGGGTCTTTCCGCCCCGCACGGCCCTCCTGCCGCATCATGAACTCGAAAGACGCTGCAAAGCCGCACGCCGTTGTTCGCGTTCTCGTTCGCAGCGCCGTTGTTGTTGCGATAGGACGACGAACAGTTGCCGGCCGCATTGTTATAGTTGCCGCCGCGTATCACGCGGTTGCCGGTGCCAGACGATGCATCTCCTTCCAGGGACCTCAGTTTTCCGTCAATGTCGAAATACCTCCTGTCGACGCGGACGTACAGGCCCTTGAACCCGTACCACTCCGCCGTGCCGTTCATCGACCTCAGCACGTTCTGCAGCCTGTCTTCGTCGATCTCGCCGCGCATGAACGCCTCGTAGTGCAGCCTGACGGAACGCCACGTGCGGCGCAGCCGCGAAGGCTTGAGCCTCCACCCGTCGGGCCATATCCTGAGGCCGAGAAACGGCACTCCGCAGCGGACGGGGCAGACGCGCGTCGCCTCGTCCTTCAGCACGAGGCGGCGGTTCTCCCACAGCCATTCGCGTATGCGGTAGTGCGCATCCCACGCCTCTTCAGCCCCGGAGGCGAACACCACTATGTCGTCCATGTAGCGCATGTAGCGGCTTCCGAGCCGCAGCTCCTCCACGGCGTAGTGGTCCAGCCCGTCAAGGTACAGGTTCGCAAGCCACTGGCTCGTGAGGTTGCCTATCGGCAGCCCCCTGCGCCCGTCGCAGCCGACCGCCTGCATGTTCGGTATCGGCTTCTCCACGATCTTCCTCATCACCGCCACAAGCTCGCGCTCGCGGAACATCTTCGAGAACACCCCCATCAGTATCTCGTGGTCGATGTTCTCGAAGTACTTGCGCACGTCGAGCTTGGCGAAATACGGCCACTTGCGCGCCATCCGGCGCGCCCAGACGCATGCCATGTGCGAGCCGTACCCCTTGCGGCATGCGAAGCTGCGCACTATGAAACGCCGCTCCATGAGCGGCGCGCACACGTTCATGAGCGCATGGTGAACCACCCTGTCCCCCACGGGAACGCAGCTTATCACGCGCGGCTTCGGCTCGTACACCTTGAACTGGTGGTATGCGCTCGGCTCCCACGTTCCGGCCCTGAGCTGCTCGCCTATCCTCGCTATGTTGGCCTCAAGCGACGCGCCGAACCTCAGCGTAGGCCGCTTGGTGGAATGGTTCTTCCTGAAATTCTCCCACGCCTCGAGAAGGTTGTCTTCCGAGACCACCCTGCGCCAGAGATCTCCGTACGACTTCAAAACGGCATCTCCTTTCCGACGTCGGCCTCCTCGCCGCCGTCCGCAGGCTTCTCTTCGCGCTGCTCCGCATCTGCCCCGCCAGTCGCCTCCGCCACCGGCTTCAGGTTCTTTACCATGTCGAGCACTTCGGCGCCGTACTTCTTGCAGAACGTCTCGCCAAGCCCGGAAATCTTCCTAAGTTCGACAAGGGTGCGCGGCGCGCGCATCACTATTTCAGACAGCTGCTTGTTGTTGGCCACCGAGAAGACGGGCGCCTTCGTGCCCTTCACCTTCTCGCCGCGCCAGCGCTTCAGCTGAAAATACACTTCGCGGTTCTCGTCGGGCATCTTCGCCTCAAGCTCCCTGCTCTGCGCTATGGACGCAGCCCGGGCGTCCATGCGCCTCCATGCGTCGCCGGAGCCGCCAGAACCGCCGCCCGAACCGCCAGGCGCCAGCTTCAGCAGAAGCGTCAGACAGTCTCTGCCGTCCACGCTCGTCCAGCGGCTTTCGCATGCAAGAACGTCACACCCGCGAGTCGCCTCGATGAGACGCGACTCGTTGAACGCCTGCAAAGAGGCGTCCCACGGCAATGTGACCAGTCTTATCTGCATTTCTTTTCCTTCGTCGCTGGATTTTCGGTCTGCGCCGGGGCACAAGGCCCCGGCGCAGACCATTGCCCTACCCCCTCGGCTCCACGCACGTCATCTCCGCCTCTTCCGTGCCGGGTCGCCGCCTGCGCGGCGCTTCGCGCATCCGCGCCGGCGCGCCCGTCACGTCTATCTGCGTTCTGTTCATGCGTTTCTGCTCCTTGGGGGAGGGACCGTGCAGGGCGGATTACTTAGAGACCCTGCAAAGCCGCACGCCGTAGTTCGCGTCCCCGGCCGCAGCGCCGTAGGCGTTGCGATAGGACGACGAACAGTAGCCGGCCGCATTGCTAAAGTAGCCGCCGCGTACCACGCGGTCGCCGGTGCCAGACTTGTAGTCCGACGTCACGCTGGCCTGAAAGTCCTTGGTCGCATCGCCTGCCGCATCGGTGTAGACATCGCGGCACCACTCCCAGACGTTGCCGTAGATGTCGAAGAGTCCGTTCGGGCTGGCCGCCAGAAGGCCGACGGCGCGGACGCCGGAGTTGTTGTTGTAGACGCACTGCGCGTAGGTCGAGACCTTGTCGACCGCCTCGGCATCGTCGTCGGTGAAGAACCACATCGAGTTCGTGCCAGCCTTCGCGGCGATTTCCCACTGCGCGTCGGTAGGCAGCTCGAACTGGCCGTTGACCGCCGTGAGCGAAGTCTCGAAAAGCTTGTTGGCGAGGCCAAGCACGCTGTCTTCCGTCGCGTCGTTGGCCGCGTTGGCGTTCGAACCGCCGCGCAGGGCGTTGTACGAGATCGAGTTCGCGGGCAGCAGGTCGTTGCCGGTAGCGCCGTACTTCGTGGTGTCGCCGGTGATGAGGCGGTACTGGGCGCGCGTGAGCTGGAACACGCCGATGAAGTACGCCTGGTCGACGTTCACCGCGTTCTCGCGCAGAGGATGGCGGTTGAGCTGCGCTTCCGTGGCGCCGCAGTTCTTGTGGTCGGCGTAGTTCGCGCCGACGTTGTACTTGGTGTCGCTCGCGGCGATCTTGCGCAGGACGAGCTTGGTGGTCTTGTACTCGTCGGTGTTGTACCTCAGGTCGGAGAGCGACTGGTTCGGCGCGCCGTCATAGACGATCACGTTCTCGTAGTAGTTCGTCTTGCCGACGAGGTCCCAGATTTCGTAGTCGCCGTCTGTCGTGGAGGTGGCGGGCTTGATGACCGTGAGGTCGAAGAGCTTCGCCGTCATCTTGCAGGAGTTCTCGACGACCTGCCCGACGCCAGTCGCGTCCCACGTCTGCGTGAAGGTTCCGTCGCCCTCGATCCAGACGCCGCCCGCGTTGATGTCGCTCACGCCGCCGACGGTCGCGCGGAACTGGCAGGCGTATCCGCCCTTGTCAGTCGCCGCGTTGTAGCCGGAGACCGTGTAGGTTATGTCGACCATGTTGTTCCACGGATAGCGCTGGCGCACGCCGTTGATGACGACGCTCGGGGCCGCGCTGCCAGTGTACGTGAACGCCGCCACACCGATGAGCGACAGCAGGTATTTCGTTGCTTTCATTTGTCTGTTTTTCCTTTCGGGTTTGTGTTTGGGTTTGTTGTTTTTGTTGTTGTGTTTGTGTGTTGTGTCTGTTGGTTTTGCTGTTTCCTTTTACTTCAAATGCTCATTCGAGGATTTCCATTGTGCGACGGCGAGGGCGCACCCCGCATTGAGCCCACTTCCCGGCTCACTTCGCGAGGGGGATACGTCGCTACGCACGTCGTGTGTGTGAAGCTGCACATTGTCGTCGCGTAAAAACAGAAATGCAGGGCGCTGCAATGCAGCTCCCCGCATTCTACACTCTCAATTCTAAACTCTACACTCCGAAGGCTATTATGCCCCCCCCCCCCGGTCAAAATCGCAGCATTCGCGCCATAGGCGCGATCTGACGCATTCTCAGGGGTTGCGAGGGTTTCGGAGCAATTGTCGCGCGAACGCGCCAGAGCCGCCTTGTGCGCGCACCTGCGCAGCGCCGACGGCACAGTATCGACGGCGAGGGCGCCGTCGTGTGTGAAACTGCACTCCGCCGTTGCGTGAAATCAGAAATGCAGGGCGCGGCCACGCAGCTCCCCGCAGTCTACACTCTCAATTCTCAACTCTCCACTCCGAAGGCGATTATGCCCCCCCCCCCGG
>JAFRBA010000116.1 GCA_017405115.1 Kiritimatiellia bacterium | reverse complement strand
TCGTAGGCGCCGGCGCCGCCGGCCTATTCGCGGCGGCGACCGCCGCGCAACGCCGCGTGGGATGCCTTCTGTTCGAGAGGAAGGCGCGGATAGGCTCGAAGCTCCTGATGACGGCCAACGGGCGGTGCAACTTCACGAAGGACATCTCGCCGGAGCAGATGCTCGCGGACCTGGGCGAGCCCGTTGCGACCTTCGCCGCCACCGCGATCAGGCGGTGCCCTCCGTCGATGATCGTCGCGGGGTTTCGCGCCAGGGGGCTGCGTACAAGGCGCCGACAGGACGGTTGCATCTTCCCCGCGAGCGACAAGGCGGCGGACGTGGCGCACGTGTTCGGCGACCTGCTGCGCGACAGCGAGACGCCGCTGCTGACGAACTGCCCCGTGACGGGGATACATCCCGCGGGCAAAGGGTTCGTCGTCGAGACGCGCGGCTTCACGGTGTGTGCGGAGAACGTGCTGGTGGCCACGGGCGGGGTGTCGTTCCCGAAGACGGGCAGCGTCGGCGACGGACAGGAGTTTGCGCGGCGGCTCGGCATCAGGACGGAGCCGTGCCGCGCAGGGCTCGTCGGGTGCACGACGGGCGACAGGCGGCTGCTGGCGAGGGCAGGGGCAAGGTACGAGCGCGGAGCGTCCGCATCCGTTGTCGTCGGAGGCGTTGAGAGGTTCCGCGCGCGCGGCGAGGTCGAGGTCGAGCCGTGGGGCGTCTCCGGCGCCGCGGTCTACAACTGCACGCGGTGGGCGGCGCGGCACCTGGGCGACGGCGACCGCTGGACGCTGGGCCTAGACCTTGACGGGGAGAGGATGGAGCTTGCGGACGCGAGGCCGCGTCCGGTGAAGGAGGCGATAGTGACCATGGGCGGCGTGGCGCTGTCGGAGATAGACCCGGAGACGATGGAGGTGCGCGCGGTGCCGGGGCTGTATTTCGCGGGGGAGGTCCTGGACGTCGACGGCCCGACCGGCGGATACAATCTGACGCTTGCGTTCGCCACCGCGCGGCTTGCCGTCGAGAGCGTCGCGCGGAGGGCGCGGCCACTTGCGGGACGCGGCCAGATATGATAACATTCCCCGCATCGGCCGGCGTCCGTCCGGCCAGGATGACAGGGTAACACAACCGACACGACATGAACACGATACCATACAAGACATACCTCGAAGAGAGCGAAGTGCCAGAGTGCTGGTACAACATGCGCGCCGACATGAAGAAGAAGCCCGCGCCGCTTCTCAACCCGGCGACCGGAAAGCCTTGCACGGCGGAGGACCTCTCCGGCGTGTTCTGCGAAGAGCTTGTCCGCCAGGAGCTCGACGACGCGACGCCGCTGTTCAAGATACCCAAGTCGATACGCGACTTCTACCGGATGTTCCGCCCGTCGCCGCTCGTGAGGGCCTACTTCCTCGAGGAGGCGCTTGGAACGCCCGCCAAGATATACTACAAGTTCGAGGGCAACAACACCTCCGGCTCGCACAAGCTGAACTCCGCGGTGGCGCAGGCCTACTACGCGAAGGCGCAGGGCCTGAAGGGCGTCACCACGGAGACCGGCGCCGGCCAGTGGGGGACCGCGCTCTCCATGGCCTCGGCCTTCTTCGGGCTCGACTGCCGCGTGTTCATGGTGAAGTGCTCCTACGAGCAGAAGCCGTTCCGCCGCGAGGTCATGCGCACGTACGGCGCGAGCGTCACGCCGTCCCCGTCGATGGAGACCGAGGTCGGCCGCCTCATAAACGCCGAGCACCCCGGCACCACCGGCTCCCTCGGCTGCGCGATTTCCGAGGCCGTCGAGGCCGCCGTCAAGACGCCCGGCTACCGCTACGTCCTCGGCTCCGTGCTGAACCAGGTCCTCCTGCACCAGTCCATCATCGGCCTCGAGGCGCACGCGGCGTTCAAGAAGCTCGGCGTCAAGCCCGACGTCATAATAGGCTGCGCCGGAGGGGGCTCGAACCTCGGCGGCCTCATAGCGCCGTTCATCGGCGAGAAGCTGCGCGGGGAGGCCGACTACCGCATCGTGGCCGTGGAGCCGGCGAGCTGCCCGTCGCTCACGCGCGGCAGGTACGCCTACGACTTCTGCGACACGGGGCGCATTTGCCCGCTCGCGAAGATGTACACCATCGGCGCGGACTTCATACCCTCGCCGAGCCACGCAGGAGGCCTGCGCTTCCACGGCATGAGCTCCACGATATCCGAGCTCTACGACCAGAAGCTCATCGAGGCGGTAAGCGTGAAGCAGACCGACGTCTTCGCCGCCGCGCAGCAGTTCGCGCGCACGGAGGGCATCCTGCCCGCGCCTGAGTCGAGCCATGCGATCCGCGCGGCCATCGACGAGGCGCTCCGCTGCAGGAAGGAGGGCCTGGAGGAGACGATACTCTTCGGCCTCACCGGCACGGGGTACTTCGACATGACCGCGTACCAGGCCTTCAACGACGGCACCATGAGCGACTACGAGCCGACTGACGAAGACCTGGAGCGCAGCCTCGCGAAGCTCCCGAAGGTCGGGGCGTAGCAGCATGGGTCCGCGCGGCTTGCATCGGGCGCGGAAGCAACGTATAATTTAAAGACAAACTAAGGAGGGAAAGACAATGGCCAGCAAAAAATGCAAGTGCAAGTCTTGCGGAGCGGAATTCGTCGCGCCGATGAGCGCGCTTTGGCAGGTGTACGACGGAATCGGCCCGTCGGCCGACATAGTGTCCGTCGCATGGGAGCGCGAGGAGGGCAAGGTGTTCCGCTACGACCTGCCGGTGCCGAAGCGCCTGGACCCGGCGGCGGCGAAGTACGTCTCGCACGTCGTGGAGCGCATAGCCAAGTTCGCGCTGTGGGCGGCAGGCGGCTGGAAGCTCTACCTCTCCGGCCCGGACGCCGTCGTGAAGCCGGTCGCCAGGGCGTACACGAAGAAGGGCGCGCGCGCGTTCGACTTCGACTTCTTCAGCTCCATCTACTCGCGCCCCGTGGAGGCCGTCGTCGTGCCGGCGAAGAAGATGCCGGAGTTCTCCGAGAGGCTCCAGCAGGTGAAGACCGTGGCCGACGGCTGCCGCATCGGCTTCGACCTCGGCGCGAGCGACTTCAAGATATCCGCGCTCAGGAACGGCAAGGTAGTGTTCTCGAAGGAGTTCCCGTGGGACCCGCGCAACAACGCCGACCCCGAGTACCACTACTCGAAGCTGACGGCTGGCCTGAAGGAGGCCGCCGCCGCCCTGCCCCGCGTCGACGCGATCGGCGGCTCGACGGCGGGCGTGCTGGTCGGCCAGAAGATGGGCCTCGCGTCGCTCTTCCGCGCGGTGAAGGAGAAGAACCCCGCGAAGTTCCCGGACGCGCAGAACATGTTCTACCGCATCGAGAAGGACTGGGGCGTCCCGTTCGCGGTCTACAACGACGGCGACGTGACCGCGCTCGCCGGCATGATCTCGATGGACAAGAACGGTATACTCGGCGTGGCGATGGGCTCTTCCGAGGCGGTCGGCTACGTGGATCCGAAGCGCCGCATGACGGGCCGCATCTGCGAGCTCGCCTTCGCGCCGGTCGACTTCAACCCGGCGGCGCCGAAGGACGAGTGGTCCGGCGACTACGGCGTCGGGGCGATGGCGTTTTCTCAGCAGGCCGTGAACTGGCTCGCCGAGAAGCACGGCTTCAAGTTCCCGAAGTCGATGAAGCTCCCGGAGCGCCTCAAGGTCGTGCAGGCCGCGATGGAGAAGGGCGACGCGAAGGCCCTCAAGGTCTACGTCGCGATCGGCCGGTTCCTCGCGCACGCGATTCCGTGGTACAACGAGTTCTACGACTACGAGAACATGATGATCCTCGGGCGCGTAACCTCCGGCCTAGGCGGCGAGGTGATCCTCGAGACCGCGAAGACGATGCTCAAGGACGTCTACCCCGAGTGGGCCGAGAAGATCGACATCTTCATGCCCGACGAGAAGGCGCGCCGGCTCGGCCAGTCCGTCGCCGCCGCCCAGATCCCCGTCATCAGGAAGCGCTAGCGGTATAATACATTCATCCAAGGACAAAAAGGAACACAACCATGGAACTCAAAGGCTCCAAGACGGAAGCGAACCTGATGGCGGCGTTCGCCGGCGAATCCCAGGCCCGCAACAAATACGACTACTACGCCTCCCGTGCGAAGAAGGACGGCTACGAGCAGATCGCGGCCATCTTCCAGGAGACGGCGCTCAACGAGAAGGAGCACGCCAAGATGTGGTTCAAGCTCTTCGCCGGAATAGACGACACGAGGGCGAACCTCCTCGCGGCCGCCGCCGGGGAGCACGAGGAATGGACCGACATGTACAAGCGGTTCGCGGAGGAGGCGGAGGCCGAGGGCTTCAAGGACATCGCCTTCAAGTTCCGCAAGGTCGCCGAGGTCGAGGCTCGCCACGAGGAGCGCTACCGCAAGCTCGCCAAGAACATCGAATCCGGCGAAGTGTGGGTCCGCGTCGGCAAGAACAAGTGGCAGTGCCGCAACTGCGGCGCGATCGTCGAGTCCGAGTCCGCCCCGGAGAAGTGCCCCGTCTGCGACCATCCCAAGGCTTACTTCCAGCTGGAGCAGAACAACTTCTGACACCCCAAAGAGGCGTAACAACCGCCAAGAACGGCGGAAGGGACAATGCACGATGTCGAATAGAGTTTATTCCCAGGAGGAGCTGCGCTCGGTTCTCGCGGGCTTTGGGGTCAAGGATCCGACGGATGTGAGCCGCTACGGCTCGGGGCACATCAACGACACGTTCAAGGTCGAGACGGCGTCCGGCACGCGCTACATACTGCAGCGCGTCACGGACGCCTTCGACAAGGACGTCCTCAAAGCCAACATAATCCGCGTAACGGACCACCTGAGGTCCAAGGGCGTCAAGACGCTCGAGGTCGTGGGCTACGAGAACCCCTGGCGCGTGTACGCTTTCCTCGAGGGCTACACCTCGGTCGACGTCATCTCCGAGCCGGCGCAGGCCGAGCTCGCGGCCGGCGCGTTCGCGGCGTTCCAGAACGCCCTCGCCGATCTGCCGGAACCCGCGCTCCTGCCGGTGATCCCGCGCTTCCACGACACCGTCGACCGCATACGCCTCCTCGACGAGGCTGCTGCTGCCGACGTGAAGGGCCGCAGGGCGAAGGTCGCCGCCGAGCTCGCGTTCGTCGATGCGCGCCGCGAGGAGGCGGCGAAGGTCGTGACGATGATGGCGAAGGGCGAGATACCCGAGCGCATCACGCACAACGACACGAAGATCAACAATGTGATGATGGCTCCCGACGGCTCGAACGTCGTCATCGACCTCGACACGACGATGCCGGGCTCCGCGCTATACGACTTCGGCGACATGGTGCGCACCTCGTCCGCGGCGGCGGCCGAGGACGAGAGGGACCTCTCCAAGGTGTACTCGAAGAAGGAGTACTTCGAGGCGCTCGTGAAGGGCTATCTCGCGCAGGCGAAGTTCCTCACGGAGGCCGAGAGGGAGAACCTCGCGTTCTCCGGGCGGCTCATCACGCTCACGATCGGCATAAGGTTCCTCACCGACTACCTCGCGGGCGACACGTACTTCCACACCGCGTACGACGACCACAACCTCGTGAGGTGCCACACGCAGTTCAAGATGGTGGAGTCGATGGAGGCGCAGGCCGCCGAGTACGAGGCGATCGTCCGCAAGTACGCATAGGGGCGGGACATGGAACTCATCGCCAGCTTCCAGGTCGACCACAGGCGGATCGTGCCCGGCATATACGTCTCGCGCGTAGACGCCGTCGGCGGCGACTTCACGACGACGTTCGACGTGCGAATGAAGCGCCCGAACGTCGAGCCGGCCGTCCACCCGAACGCGCTGCATTCGATAGAGCACATCGTCGCGACATACCTGCGCAGCGACCCGGAATGGAAGGACCGCATCGTCTACTGGGGGCCGATGGGCTGCCTCACAGGCAACTACCTGATCGTCAAGGGCAGGCCGACTCCGCAGGAGATACTGCCCCTCGTGCTCGCGGCGTTCCGGCACTGCCGCGACTACGAGGGCGACGTGCCCGGCGCGACCGAGGCGAACTGCGGCAACTTCCGCCTGCACGACCTCGCGATGGCGAAGTGGGAGGCGGCTCGCTTCGTGGAGACCCTCGAGCGCGAACCATGCTTCGAGTATCCGGAGTCCGAACGGATCGTGACCGCCGACGGGCGAACTTTCTACGATTCGTGAGCCGATGGGTACTGGCCCAGTCCGCCTCGTCGTCATAGACCCCGGGCACTTCCACGCCGCGCTGGTGCAGAAGCACCCGTACGGCGGGGAGGTCTCTGGCGACGTGAGGGTCTACGCGCCGCGCGGCCCGGAGCTGGAGTCCCACCTCGCGCTTGTGCGGTCCTTCAACGCCCGAGCCGAGGACCCGACGTGCTGGAACGAGATAGTTTACGAAGGCGACGACTTCCTCGCCCGCGCGGTCGATGAAAACCGCGGCGCGGAGAACGCGGTGGCCGTCCTCGCCGGACGCAACGACCTGAAGGCGGGCTACTGCCTCGCCGCCGTTCGCGCAGGGTTCCACGTGCTTGCCGACAAGCCGCTTGCGATCACGCCCGAGACTTACGGAGTCCTGGCGGAGGCGGTCGGGCTCGCACGCGCGAGGAATCTCGTGGTGATGGACTTGATGACCGACCGGTATGACGTCCTCAATCAACTGCAGAGCGAGCTCGCGCACGACGCCGAGCTTTTCGGCGAGCAGCTCGCGGGCACGCCGGAGGAGCCGGGGATCGTCCGGGAGAGCGTGCACCACTTCCTCAAGTTCGTCAACGGCGCCCCGCTGCGGCGTCCCCCGTGGTACTACGACACCGACCGCCAGGGCGCCGCGATCGTAGACGTGACGACGCACGTCGTCGACGACGTGCGCTGGACTGCGCTCCCCGACGCGCATCTCTCGCAGTCCGACGTGGAGGTCGTGTCTGCGCGGCGCTGGCCGACGCCCGTGACGCTCGAGGACTTCGCTGCGTCCACCGGCTGCGCCGACTGGCCCGCCGCGCTCCGCGGCAGGCTTGACGCGTCGGGGACGCTGCTGTGCGACGCCAACGGCGAGTTCACCTGCCGCCAGCGCGGCGTCTTCGCGAAGGTGCGCGTCGAGTGGCGCATCCGCGCGCCCGAAGGCGGCGG
>JAFRBA010000115.1 GCA_017405115.1 Kiritimatiellia bacterium | reverse complement strand
GGAGTGGTGGAATGGTGGAGTGGTGGAATGGTGGAGTGGTGGAATGGTGGAGTGGTGGAATGGTGGAGTGGTGGAATGGTGGAGTGGTGGAATGGTGGAGTGGTGGAGTGGTTACTTCAGCCGGTTTGGGTTGTGGATTGAGGTGATGAGGCGATGAATGGTTGCGCCAATTTTCTTTGCCGCACCGTAAGATTCTTCAAACTGTTTTTGAGTGATGTATCCAAGGTCCAAGGCATGGTAAAGCTGCGAAGCGACTTCGGCGGCAGACCCTTTGGCGATCCAAAGGAATTTTATGAACTCCTTGTTTCCTCGACGCTCGAAGCCTTCGGCGATGTTAGAGCAAATGGAAACTGCAGCCCGCTGCATCTGCTCGTGAAGACCATAGTCCTTCGCGAACAATCCTGAACGCGAGAGACGATAGACCTCATTTACGAGACTTCGCCCCTGCTGCCACGCAGCAATATCCTCAAACCTCACAAACGCAGCCATACATCACCTTTCCACTATCTCTCCGCACCCTTCCACTCTTCCACCTTTCCACTCTTCCACTCTTCCACTCTTCCACTACCTATCAATCACATTGATCTTTCTTCCGAAGCTCGACAACATCTCGGCGGGGCCTTTGGCCTTTACGAGAAGGCCGTCCTCCCAGCGGAAACCCTGCGCGCCGCGGTGCAGGAACATGTCCTGCATGAACGTCATGCCCGCCTCCAGGGTGTACGTCGAGCTCGTCTCGAGGAACGGATACTCGCACTCCATCTGCCCGCACCCGTGGCACGGGCCGTAGAGTATCGCGTCGCCATATCCCCTGTCGATGATGAACTGGTGAATCTTCTTCGCCACTTCGCCGGCGTTGCGCCCGGCCCGCATCTCGTCGAACGTCATGTTCGCCGCGTCGAGGCCGACCTGCAGGAACTTGCGCGTCGCCTCAGGGCACTTGCCAAGCACCACTGGGCGCCCGATGGAAGCCGAGTACCCTTCGACCTTCGCGCCGATCGAGAAGTGGATTATCTCGCCGCGCCTCACCTTGCGGAGCGTCGGACGCGATATCGCCTGGTTCGAGTTCGGGCCCGAGCAGCACCAGATCGGGTATCCGGTCGCCTCCGCGCCGGCTGCCGTCATCGCCTTCGTCGCAATGCCGCAGAGTTCCGATTCCGTCATGCCGGGCTTGATCGCGTCCAGTATCGCCCTGAAGCCGGCCTCGCTCGCCTTCGCCGCCGCCTTGATGCAGCGAATCTCCGCCGCGCTCTTCTTCATGTAGAGCGGGCGGATCATGGCATCGGCCGGCACGACGTTCTTGATGCCGCCCATCGCCTTCGCGAGCGGAACCATCATCGTGTACGGGAAGAGGAAGAAGCCCGAAAGACCGATCTTCTTCAGGCGGTAGCGCTCGACGACGTCCTTCCACTTCGGCAGCTTCGAACCGGGATAGTCCGGCTGGGAGGACTCGCGGAAGTCCATGAGCTGGATGACGTTCGGTATCTTCGTGCGCGCCGAGGCGTAGGTGAGCGACTCCGGCCCGATGAGGAGCGCGGGCTCGCCCTTCGCGGGGATGAGCACCGCGGCCGTCTCGAAGCTCGGCCAGTAGTCGGCGAAGTAGCGCACCTGCGCGGGCTCGCACTCGGTTGAGAACACCATTATGGCGTCCATCTTGTTTTTCTTGACGATCTCGCGCGCCGCGGCAATGCGCGCATCAAAGTCCGCTTTTGCGAGTATACTCATTTCACAATACCTTTCCGGCGCGTATTATACTACAACGAGCGCACCGGTTGGTATGGCAAAACCGCTTATTCTTTTGTCCTTTTCGCTACTGTTTGCGGAGGCGGTATTCGCTTGGCGGAACCCCCAGCAGCTTCCTGAACCGCCGCGAAAACGAGAATATCGACTTGAAGCCGGTTTGTTCCGCGATGACGCCGATGGGCAGGTCGGTTTCGCGCAGAAGCCGGCCCGCGCGCACGAGGCGCGAGCGCATCTGGTACTTCTTCGGCGAAAGCCCGGTCGCACGCTTGAACATCGCGCGCATGCGCGATTCGCACTTGCCGGCGCGGTGCGCGGCGTCCCGCACCGTCACGTGCTCGGCGACGTTCGAGACCAGGGCCTGCCTCATCTTCTCGACGACCATGCCCTCCGTGGAGTCCTCGCCCTTCCGCCACGCCGCGATCGCCTCGGCCACGACAAGATGCGCAAGGGCGTCGACCCGAAGCTCCGCCGCGAGGCCGTTCTGCCTCGATGCGTCCATGAGCATCTGGAACGCCTCGGCGACAGCCGGAACCGACAAAAAAGTCCTGAGCGGGGACTCCGCCGTTATGCCGGCCTCGGACAGAATCGGCAGCACGTTGGTCGGATCCAGCTCCATCCACTCCTCGACCCAGCCCGTCTCGTCGTCGTAGCGGTAGGTGTGGTTGACACCGGGAAACACGAAGAACAGCGAATTGGCCGGCACCGGAAGCTCCCCGGACGGCTCCGAGCGGAACATGCCGTGGCCGGAGACGATGTGCACGACGACAAGCGACGGAAGCGTGCGGCCCTTTGACTTGGAGAACCGGTGATTGGCCGGATGGCGGAAGAGAAACCCGGAATAGTCCAGTTTAGGCGCACACCTGTTGACGCCAAGAGACAGCACGCGGAAGGCGCGCGAGCGCCCACAGTCGCGCGAATCGAAGTGACGGACGTAGAAGTCGCTCTTCACGTCAAGGCGAACGGCGCCGCATCAGCCGGCAGCGGCGGCGACAAGCCGGCGGGCCACGTCTTCGATGCGGTCCCAGGCACCGGCCTCTATCCACTCGCGGTTCGTGAGTTGGCCGCCGACGCCGGCCCCGACGCAGCCCGCGCGCATGAAGTCCGCCACGTTGTCGGGAGAGATTCCCCCGACCGCGAGAAACGGTATGTGGGAGAGCGGCGCGCGGATCGCCTTCACGTAGCCCGGCCCGAGGGATCCCGCGGGGAATATCTTCACGAAGCTCGCGCCTGCGTCCCAGGCGTCCACGGCCTCGCTCGGCGTCATCGCGCCGGGCATCGCGACAAGCCCCTTCCCGACGCACGAGCGGATGAGCGCCGCGTTCACGTTCGGGGTTATCATGAATTCCCCTCCGGCGTCGCGGCACATGCAGAGCTGCTCCTCGGTCAGCACGGTGCCTGCCCCTGCGCGCACATCTCCGCCGAAGCGCTCCCTTATCGCCGAGATCGCGGCGGACGTGTCCTTCCACGTCTCGGGCGACTTCTGGCTGAACGTCACCTCCACAAGACGTATCCCGCCCTTCGCATACGCCTCCGCCAGCCTCAGGCACACGTCCGGCGCAAAGCCGCGTATGATTGCTATGATGCGTCCTTCGCGGACGGCCCGCTCTATCTCGCTTTTCATATTGCCCTCACATTGCTTTCACGCCATGAACAGGTTCCTGAAGTGCATCGGCTCGGCTGCGCGGACGAACACCGCCTGCGGCAGCGAGGCGGTGCCGTCCATGACGGCGCCGAAGTAGCCCGCGTACGAGGCCGCGTCCTCGCCCTCGCGCGGGGGGCGCAGCCCCAGAAGCACAACGGAAGAACCGGACGATATATCGGCGATGCGCGCGAACGGGTCGCCTTCCGCAGGAGCCGCGACCACCTCGGCCCTCACTCGGGACGACGCGAGGAATTCCGAGAGCCGCGCGCGTTCGTCCGCCGCCGACTCGTCCGGCGAGACGAGATGGCACAGCCTGATCTCCGCCTCGTACGCGCCGCGTGCGCGCTGCAGCAGCACCGCCAGCGCGAGCATGAACGAGGCGTTCTCGCTCTTGCCGCGCCACCACACGTCGATCCGCGCGGACGCGCCCTCCGCGAAGACCGCCCCGTCGTCCGAACGCGGCACCACGACGTTCTTCCTCCGCTCCGCCGCGAGCAGAAGCACCGACGCGAAGTCCTCGCCGTACGCGCCGCCGAGCAGGACCGTGTCGGGCTCCAGCGGACCGTAGCCGTAGGTGCGCACGAGTTCGCACATGCCGGCCCACGCCGTCTCCCCAGCCTGCACCCGGACCTGCCCGTCCACGCCGCGCTTTGCCAGGTACTGACGCATGGAGTCCGAAAGCTCCGCCATGCGGTTGCCGCGCCAGCCGTCGCGGCCCACGACCACGGCGTATGTCGCTAGCCCCTGCCTGCCGGCGAGCACGGACGCGAGCTCCACGAGGCGCGGACGCCGCCCGGGCGCGCCGGACATCACGAGCAGGTCGGGCCGCCAGCCATGCGGGTCGCTCGCCTTTCTGCGCACGAGGCCGCGCAGCGCGACGTGCGCGAGGAACACGAGCAGCCCCGTCCGCATGTCGCCCCAGCGCGCGCTCAGCTCGCGGCGCGTCGTTACCCACCAGATGCCGAGGACGCACGCCGCAGCGACGAACGTTGCGCCGGGGCTGATCATCAGCATCATCCCCGAGCAGCCTGCGAACCCGAGGAAGGAGAACAAGGCCGGAACGCGGAAGGAAGGCCGCCAGGCGGGGCTGGCCAGCGTCTCCTCCAGTCCGGAGGAGAGGTTCAGCAGGGCGTAGGCCGTGAGGTTGAAGATCGTGAGCACCGGGGCGAGCGCGTTGATGTCGCCGAGCCACACGCCTACGGCGGCGACGGCGAACGTCAGGACCGACGCGCGGCGCGGGTTGTTCGACGGGCCGCTACCCTTGCCAAGGAACCGCGGCGCAACGCGGTCGCGCGCCAGCGCCTGCAGCGTGCGCGGCGCGGCAAGCAGGCTGCCGAGCGCGCTGGAGAGCGAGGCCGCCCACACGCCGGCCAGGATCAGCCACGGAATGCGCGCGCACTTCTGCATCACCATCGGATCGTCGAGGAGCATGGCGCTGTCAGAGACGAAGTAGTGCAGCGCGATCGGCACGGCCATGTACACGGCCCAGCCGGTCAGGACCGCCGCCAGGGTGCCGCGCGGCAGCGACTTCGCAGGGTCCTTGAGGTCCCCGGACATCCCGACGCCCGAGAGGATGCCGGTCACCGCCGGGAAGAACACCGCCAGCACGTGCCAGAAGCCAGGCGACGCGACAGGCGCGGACGCCGCCGCGGACGCTTCGGCCTCGGGCGCGGAGCCGCAGAAGAACGAGACGAGCGAAAGCGCGATCGCGGCCATGACGACGTACTGGCTCCTGAGCGCCAGCGACGCCGACAGCGTGGCCAGCAACGCAAGAACGGACAGCGTGCCAAGACTCACGAGCCGCGGATCCCAGCCGGACGCGAACGGCACGGCGTGGACGAACGCCTCGGTGAAGCCGACCACGTAGAACGCGACGCTCACCGCCTGCGAGAGGTACAGCGGCAGGCCGACCGCCGCGCCGACCTCCACGCCGAACGAGCGCGATATCATGTAGTACGCCCCGCCCCCGCCCATCCGCATGTTCGTCGCCAGCGCAGAGATCGAGAGGCCCGTGAGGAACGTGATCGTGCTGGAGAGCGTCACTATGACGAGCGTCGGCACAATCCCGACGGAGCCAAGCACCCAGCCGAAGCGCAGGTACATGACGACGCCGATGATCGTGAGGATGCTAGGCGTGAACACCCCGGCGAAGGTGCCGAAGCCGTAGCCCTTCCCTCCCTCGCTCTCGGATGCCATCAGAACTCGCTGGAGTCGCAGACGAGCGAATCCATGATGTAGTCCTTGCGCTCAGGGCTGTTCGCGCCCATGTAGAACTTTATCGTCTTCTCGACGTCGGTGTCGTCGCTGCAGGTCACCGGTGTGAGGCGCATCTCGTCGCCGATGAACCCCCTGAAGTCCTCCTTGTCGATCTCGCCGAGGCCCTTGAACCGCGTGATCTCGCAGCCGCGCCCGCACTTCCTTATGGCCGACTCGCGCTCCTCGTCGGTGTAGCAGAAGTAGTGCTCCTTCTTGTTCCGGACGCGGAAGAGCGGAGTCTCGAGGATGTACACCCGCCCGTCCAGTATCAGCTGCCTGAAGAACCGCATGAAGAACGTCGTCAGCAGCATGCGGATGTGGAGCCCGTCGACGTCGGCGTCGGTCGCGAAGATGATCTTGCCGTACCGGAGGTGCTCGAGCGTGTCCTCGATGTCCAGCGTCTTTATGAGGTTGAAGAACTCCTCGTTCTTGTAGAGGACGTCCTTGTTGAGCCCGCAGGTGTTTAGGCACTTCCCGCGCAGGAAGAACACCGCCTGGTTCATCGCGTCGCGCGCGCCGCCGAGGGTGCCGCCAGCGGACTGGCCCTCGGTGAGGAAGATCATCGTGTCCTCTCCCTCCGCCTTGCCCGTCTTCTTGTCCACCTTGTCGAGCTTCAGGTGGTTCTTGCAGTCCTTGAGCTGGGGCACGCGCACGGATACGGCCTGCGACCTCTCGCGGGCCTGCTTCTTGATCGTGTTGAGCTGGGACCGTATCTTGCCGGTCTCCTCGATCTTCGCGATGAGCCGGTCCGTCTCGGACGGCGAGCGGTGGAGCTCGGCCTCGATGGCCTTCTTCATCTCGGCGACGAGGTCGGCGCGGATGTCGTTCATCACGAACTTGATCTTCGTCTGGCCCTCGAAGACGGGGTTCATTATGCGGACCGACACCGCCCCTATCAGCCCGTCGCGTATGTCGTCGCCGTCGAACTTCTTCTTGGCGTCGTAGTCGTTGAGGGCCTTGGTGAGGGCCTCCTTGAAAGCCGTCAGGTGCGTGCCGCCGTCCGTCGTGTACTGCCCGTTGACGAACGTGTGGTACTCTTCGCCGAAGCGGTTCGTGTGGGTGAAGATGATCTCGAGCGACTTGGTCTTCACGTGGAACGGCTGGTAGAGCTTCTCGAACTGGACCTCGTCGGATATGAGGTCCGCCAGCCCGCGGTCGGACCGGATCTCCTGTCCGTTCAGGCAGATCGTGAGCCCCGCGTTCACGTAGCAGTACATCTTCATGCGCCTGAGGACGTGCTCCTCGCGCACCTTGAAGTGCTTCAGCACCTTGACGTCGGGCTTGTACCGTATGAACGTGCCGTCCCGCTCCGCGCTCTTCAGCCTGCCGCGCTTCTTCGACTGGATGCGCCCCTCCTTGAAGAATGCCTCGGAGAACTCGCCCTCGCGGAACGAACGCACCTCGAAGAACTCCGAAAGCGCGTTGACAGCCTTGGTGCCCACGCCGTTCATGCCCGCGGAGAACTGGTAGTTCTCGTTGTCGTACTTGCCGCCGGTGTTCATCTGGCTCACGCAGTCCACGACCTTCCCGAGCGGGATGCCGCGGCCGTAGTCTCGGACCGACACCTCGCCGGTATCGTAGTTCACGGTGACGTCTATGCGCTTGCCGAAGCCCTGCCCGAACTCGTCGATCGCGTTGTCGATGACCTCCTTCATCAGTATGTAGATGCAGTCGTGGTACATCGCGCCCGTGCCGGGCTCGCCGACGTACATGCCGGGGCGCATCCGGATGTGCGTCACCGGGTCCAGCGTCTTGATGCTGGCGTCTCCGTAGTTTTCCTTGGCCATCTTCTCCCTTCCTGGAAATGTCCGCTAATTATAGCAAATTCTCACACGCAGAGCGCGTCGAAGTCGTCCCAGAACGCGGGATACGACTTGGCGACGCAATCTGGGTTGTCCACGACGACGGGCCTCTCCGAATAGCAGGCCATCACCGCCGCGGACATGGCGATGCGGTGGTCGCCGAAGGTCCTTACCGTCTCCCCGCGCCGCACCGACTCGATCAGCGCCGCAGTGGACGCGATGCGGTCCGACTCCTTGAGCCGAAGCCTCTCCGTACCGGTGAAGGCGACGGAACGCCCGGTCGCGGCGGCATACGCGGCAAGCACGGGGTAGAGGTCCGGCGTCTGCGAGATGTCGAGCGTCACGCCTTCCGGCGGCGCCGCGTCGATCGCGGCAAGCAGTCCGACGACTGCGCGGTCGCCTTGGCGCGAATCGTCGCGGAGACCGTCGACCTTGACGCCCATAGCAAGGAAGAACGCGGCCTGCGACCAGTCGCCCTCCACCTCGCGGCCTCCTTGGAAACGATACGTCTGGCGCCCTGGAACGCGCCAGACGCCTTCGGAAGCGCGCTCGAACGCCATGCCGGACTCCCTCAGGGTGTCCTCGGTAAGGCGGACGTACGACTCGCTCTGGAGCGTCCCCTCGACGACGATCTCGGAGTCCCAGTCCGCAAGCGGCAGCGCCATGAGGAGCCCGCTCACGAACTGCGACGAGACATTGCCCGGCACGACATAGCGCGACTTCCTCTCGAACGGCATCCGCGGACGCTCCCCGAGGCGCCCCTCGCACGCGAACTCGCCCTTCCAGCCCATGACGCCCGCGATCGGCTCCAGGAGCCGCAGCGTGGTGCCGCTTTCGCCGCAGGGCCAGACGCTCTCGCCGGACATCATGGCCTTGAGGCAGGCGCGCGTCGCGAGCGTGTCCCTGGACTCGCCGCGTATCTTGGGCGGCTCCGCGCCCGACAGCGCGGCGGCGATCAGCTCGCGGTGCGCGATCGACTTCGACGACGGCACCGTCACCCTTCCGCGCCGCCTTCCCGGCGCTATGGTTCTTATGCTTGCCATATCCACTCCAATTATACCAAAATCGCGCGGCGGCGTGGTGTTCTTCTGCTAAAGCGCACTCTTGCGGGGCGCGATTTTTCTTGTGGCATCCATTCCCCCTTGAAGTCACTCGGTTGTTGAAGAATCGCAGGACTTCCCCACGCGCATCAGGCCGACGGCGGTTTGCGAGTGGTCATTGCAGACGGATTGCGAAACCGGCAGCAGTCGCCGTTACGTGGAAGGATTCGCCCGCGCGGACGGTCTCGCCGCGCCCGACGAGACGAACCATGTTCCATTCGACAGGGAACGCCCATGCATTGACCTTGGCGGCAAGCGATGGAAACAGCGCCGTCGCGCCATCGTAGAAGGAAGCGACGCGCATCCGCCCATCGGTGCGCAGACGAACGCACCCGGCAAGTTCATGCGCACCACCGGCGCTTGCCTCGGAGAACCGCTCACCCGTCGCCTCGTTCAGAACGAACCATTCGCCGCAGTCCCATCCGGCGGAAAGGGACGTTTCGTCGGCGGAAAGCGCTCCGTCGCCGTCCGCGTCCGTGCCGAACGCGATTTCGACGTTGTTGGACTCCGAGCCGGTGAATTCAAGTTCAAACGCGAACTCTCTTCCGCTCCTGGCCGATGCGGAGATCGCGACATTAGTCACAACCTCGGTATCGAGGAACTCGACAGGCGGCAGCGTCGGGCGTACGTCCGTGGCGAGAGCCGCCGATGCGCAAAATACGATGAGCAGAGTGCAAAGGTTTTTCATGTTCGTGTAGTAATCAACTTATTACAATCCTTGAACCTTTTCCGCGTAGAGCTTGAAGAGGTGGGCGACTATTTCGGGTTCAGGGGTGTCGGCGGCAAGGCCGTAGGCGGCAAGCACGGCGCGGTCGTTCGCTTCATGTGCGGCACGGAGATCGGGCGGCATCGTGAGCGGATCGTAGAGATCGGCAAGAGACGAGTCGGGGTATTTGCCGCGGACGTCGAGAATCGCCTGTGCCGCATCTGCGATGCGTGAATGTAGAGTTGAAAATTGAGAATGTAAAATTGCGGTGTCGCTTCGCGACTCGCCATCATTTTCCATTTTAAATTTTCCATTTTCAATTCCCAAGTTCGGCCACGGAAAGTTGTTGTACACGATCTTCGCGGAGTAGCGGTAGTCGCTTTTCAGCCGCCCGCACGTCGCCCGCGTGAACGCCATGTGCGCGCGCGAGGTGAGGATGCCGAAGTCGTACAGCGTCGCGCCCGGCACGATGAGGCAGAGGTCGCTGGCGATCACGTCGGCGGGCAGGAACGCCATCGGGATGTACTCGCGCCTCTCCGAGGAAACCTTCGGGATGAGCAGATAGTTGCCGGATTCCGGCTGGCGGACTTCGCCGAAGAGCGTGGGCGTGGCGGCGAGCTTGCGCGTGGCGGCGCGGCTCGACGCGAGGCGGTGTTCCCGTACCTTGGCGACGGCCTCCATCACGGGCGGCACGGCGCGGATCGCGTCGGGCGAGACGCCCTTCAGCCAAAGGCACCAGCGCTCGATGTCATTGATGGCCTCGTCCGAGCCGACGAGCGGGCGGAAAAGCGCCTCGGCGGCGGGCCAGCGGACGACGACTTCGGCGCGACGTTCGGGCGACCAGTTGGAGAGGAAGCCGCCGTCGTTGGGCATCGAGCCGAACACGAGCGGGATTGGCGCGAA
Source organism: Kiritimatiellia bacterium (assembly GCA_017405115.1). The sequence goes on along the minus strand of JAFRBA010000115.1, from coordinate 7,977 downwards.
CAGCGCGCGCGCACGCGACTCGAACCAGACGTCGGGACCGGGCGTGAGGCAGGCATTGATGTGGTCGGCGGGGATGGCGTGGTCGCCGTCGAAGATGGTTTTTTGCGGCGGCATCATCGATGCCGCCCTACCAGGCGTCGGCAGGGCGGTTTCGATGAAACCGCCTCCTCCCGCGTGGAAGCCGATGATCACGCAATGGACGTGCGCCTTTTCGCTTGCGAGCGTTTCGTTGTCCCAGCGGAAAGCGCGGTGGGCAAAGTCGATCTCGACGCCGTACTTCTCGACCAGCGGTTTCCACAATGCCGCAACGCCGTCACCCTGGCAGATGGAGTTTGTGGAGACGAAGGCGCACCGCGTTTTCATTTCCGCCGCCTTCTTGTACCACGCGGTCACGTAGTCCAGGTTGCCGAGGCCCTTCCACTCCTTGCCGAACACGGCCTCCAGGTCGGCCGTCTGCTCTGGGGACTTGTTCCGAGCCCCCCTGAATGGCGGATTGCCGATGATGTAGCGACCTCCATCATTCTCCACTTTACATTTTCCATTTTCCATTCTGAGAAGCGACGTCCAGTCGATTCTCAATGCGTTGCCTTCGACTATGTTTGCGTAGTCGTGGAGAGGCAGGTAGTCCGGTTCGCGGTGCAGTATCTCCGCCGTCTCGCGGAGCATCTGCGCCTCGGCTATCCAGAGCGCGGTCTTGGCGACGGCCACTGCGAAGTCGTTTATCTCGATTCCGTAGAACTGCGCAATGGAGACCTTGACGGACAGGCCGAGGTCGAACTCGCGTTGTCCCTTTTGCAGGGCGGCGATGATGCGGTTTTCAAGGCGTCGCAGGCAGATGTATGTTTCCGTGAGGAAGTTGCCGCTGCCGCAGGCCGGGTCGAGGAAGGTGAGCGAAGCGATCTCGGCTTGCAGGGCGAGGAGCCGTTTGGTTCGCGACGACGAGGGTGCCATTGCAACGCACTCTTCCACGCGCCTCGTCAAATCGTCGAGGAAGAGCGGGTCGATCACCTTGTGGATGTTCTCCACGCTTGTGTACACCATGCCGCCCGCGCGGCGCGTCACGGGGTTGAGGGTCGATTCGAAGAGCGCGCCGAAAATGGTTGGCGAGATGTCGCGCCAGTCGAAGTCGGACGACCTGATGAGGAGTTCCTTTATCTCGTCGTCGATCGGAGGTATGTCCGCGTCGAACACTCCTCTGAACAGGCCACCATTAGTATAGGGGAACGCGGCGAGTTCCGGTTCCAGATACGGGTCGCGTGCCGGAAGCGACGCATCCAGCGTCAGAAAGAGGTCGATGAGACGCTTGCGGAGGAACTTCGCGGGGGTGTCCTTCAGGAGATTCCAGAAGGCGTCCTTCGGGAAGATGTCGGCGTCCTCAGCGTAGAACACGAACACGAGGCGGACGCAGAGGCGGTTCAGGGCCTTAAGCGTCTCCTGTGAATCCGGCTCGGCGTAGCGGCTGCGCAGGGCCTTGTAGAGTTCGCCGACTATGCGTCCGGCCTTGATGGAGATGTCCTTCTCCTTCTCCCGCACGGACTTCACGGACGAATCGACGAGGAAGCCGAGGCGGGCGAGTTCGCGCGGCAGTTCGGAGAGGCGAATCTTCTGCGGGTCGTCGAGCGGGGAGTCCAGGTCGTACACCCATATCTCGTCAAAGTTGCAGACGACGATCCAATGGGCCTTTTCGGAGAACGGGCGGGCGATGTTGTATTCGAGCGCCTGTTCAAAAGGCGTCTTGCCGCCGTGTCCCGCCTGATGCGCGTCGAGGTTCACGCCGCGAGACTTGTGCTCTATGAGGACGCGTGTTTCGGGGATCCACGCATCGAGATACTTTGTCGTGTCCTTCAGCTGGACCGGCACTTGGTACTTGATGCGCGACTTTACGTCGGCCATGCCCAGAACCTCGCCGAGAAGCGAGTTCCAGAACTGCTGGTCCTCGCCTTTCTCGCTTCCGCGCTGGAACGTCCAGTATTCCACGAACTTCCGCGCGGCCTGTCTCTGCGATGTAGTCATGGTTCAAATCCCTTATTCTCGGATGGCGGCATGATGGCTCATGCAGGTATTATAGCAAAAGCCTATGGTCTCGGCTGCAAGATTTCGCCTGGTTTTGGGCAGAGGTTGTTCTTCATGTCCCATTCGAGGTTGCGATCGTTCGGAGTTGGGTTGAGATAGTAAAAGAAGGAAACACCAGCGATTTTCTGCATCCAGCGGTCTTTGCCGTCCATGAAGAGCTGAATGTCACCGTGTATCTTGCCGTAAAGCGCACTTTTTATTTTGCCGACATCATCCCGCACCGTTCTTATCCTAAAGCAAAAGCATCTATTGCTATCAAGCCCCTCCCTTCGCTGAAGATCGTACGAAGTTGATTCTGAAAAAGACAATTCACGCCGATACCCTTCAGCAGGAGCATTGCGGATTTTCAAGTAAGCCTGCGCGTCAGGCATAGGCGACACCAATATACCATTTGCCTCGTCACCCTGAAAAATAGCCACAACCGTATTCCTATAACAAGGAGCCGTATAACCTATGCCATTATTTCCCTCGCCAAGATATTCGGGCGAAAGGCATCTGAAAACAACATCTGCGGTTTCTCCATCCCCAAATGGAGGCAAAAATCCTTTCTGGAAATCATAGGCAAACTCACCCTCGTTTTTTGCGATGGCGTCGCTTCCCATCTTCCAACCTGCCCGTTTCACAAACAGGGGCACAGGGCGTTCAACTCGTTGAAGTCTTGCAGTTATGACAAGATCCGTTGGCTGCCAATGCGTGAAAGGCAATAATGGCTTTTGCGTGAACTGATATCGAATCGCAAAGTAGTTGGGGTAATATCCTTTGGGCGGATGTCGGATGTTGACGCCGGTTTTGCCTGTGTTGGTCTCACCTTTCACATGACAGAATCCGTATTTGTCCGTAATTTCCTCGTCAGAATATGTCGGAGCGGATTCGGTCCATGCTTTCCAGCCATTGTCGTTTGAGAACCAGCCGGTCACGGCAACTCCTTCTATCGGTGCCAGTGAATCAGCGTCCAAAACAAGGACATCAAATCCTGCCGTAGCTGCACCAAGACACATTGTCGCCACGCAAAAGAGCGACGCCCATGTTTTTGTGGACATTATACTATTGCTGAGCATTTCCGTCACCTCCGTCATTGTTTATGATATGATGGAAAATCATCCAGTTGAAACGAAATGCCACATTCTTTATATCCGAATGTCGCCACTCTCCTTCGTCTCTTGGCCACTCGCCAGACTCACAATTAGCAAAATTGACATTGCCTTCAACAACTCCATTCCGAATGCGATTCGCCCCGGCCGCAAACGAGGTCGCGGGTATCGCGTCACCGAGGAACTTGGCGCGGAGGCAATCCCTGTACACGGCATCTACGATCTCGAACAGATTCGTAGAATGCATTGCCGCAGTCTCAGTCTTGAACGGAGTGAACAGAGGGCTTTCAATGGCATCTTCGCGTGTAAAATTCGTCATCGCATTGGCGAAGAATCCATAAGCTGGAACATAGTAGTAGGGGTTCACGGCGTATGTGGCGTTTATGCCCCAGCCTCCCTCACAGGCAACGTCAAGGCCAAGGAATGGGACTGCGTTCAACCCATTCCATATAGTTGTCCCCTTGAAAAGCTCCTGCTTCGACCATGCCCCGCCAAGTCCATGCAGCGAAGGATTGGCAAGCACGTCCTCGGTCTCGGAATAACAGTTAACAGCGTTGGCGATTCCGGCGAACCGTCCTCGCCACGAAAGAGAAGCCCTGAAATCCGCATTGGTGAAAAGCGTCGACCACATTGCCGCCATGTACTGGATCGGCACGTTCGACCACGCCGAATCGACCATGTTGGAGGTAAACTCAGTTACTATCATCGTCCCATTCGCTTCATTTTGTTCACCGTCTCAATGTCTTCAAGGTTTGTGTCATTAGGGCTGGGATTAAATTGAACATTCGCAGCTCGCATTCCTCCAAAGAACTCCCATGGTCCATAGATTTTGCCATAGTGCGCCGAAACAAGATTTCCCTTGTCATCGACTTTCGTTCTTGTGCGAAACACAAGATAAGAATTGGCATCAAGCCGAGTGTCGGTTATTTCTGCCCCGGAAACATATTTAAAGAACGGCGTTTGCTTTATATTTGGGTGCTTCTCGTGTACGAACTTAAACGTAGATTGATAGAAAGCGTTCGTGTCAGCCTCGTACACTGACTTCATTTCCGAGAATTCATCTTTCTTCAGCATATATGCGCCAGCATATGGATTGTTCGTAAACGTAACCTCCATAATTGTCTTGAAGTCATTTATTTTATTCTTGGCTTCTATCGAAATCTTTATGAGCATGTCGGAATGTTCTCCATCCTCAAAAGGGCGCACCCATCGCCGCCGTTCCAGGTCATAGCCATACCAGTTGTCAAGACTCGGAGGCTCGGAGCAAATGGATTTAGAATGTACAAGTGGGAAAGGATTCATCATCTTCTTTAGAACAATCTCCCGTGTAGCCCCATATGGCTGCCACTTGCCATCTACGATTACGGGAACATTCGTAGCGGCAAGATAATCTATCGCCCCAGTTGACATGTAATAGCCATCCTTCGTTACCTGATATGTGAGCTTCCATTTTGACACCCCTTCTGCGACATACTCCCCGTCTGCATTCGTCAGACCATCCACGAGGATGTACTTTCTTCCATTGTCGCCGGGCCAGAAACTGCCATAGATTCGTGCATTCTTTACGGGCTTCCCAACCTGATCTAACACGCGCAAAACCTCCATTGCCCGTGCCCCTTGGGTCTCTCCAATGACCCTTGATTTATCTAGCGACATGGCTTTGATTACTTCGGGAGCATAAGCCCCTCCACAAACCGACCTTGCGCCAATGCACGCGACAAAAAAGATGCTTTTTCCTTTCATCTTAACTCCTCTTTCAGATGTCTATACAACGGGAACACGTACCAATACGCCATGTTTTTCATGTCTGAATGAAGCCACGATGCCCCGTATTGCGGATTGTTCCGGCCCCACCCATTGAGACGCTCAACGCCTTGCTCGGAATCAAGATTCATATCTATGTCCCTGCCATACACAGCAAATATCGAACGCTTGCCAACTGCTCCCGACACTGCCGGAACGTATTTGGCAAGGGTTTCCCATTGCGCATCCTGCGTCGCCGACGAGTTGAACATCGCCGTTGCGTTGCGTGCGAACACTGCGTTCGTTACAATAGATCCATCTTCAACCATCAAGCACGCTTCTTGTTCCGAGTAGGTTCTCCACGACGGATCAGGTTGTGTGCCATCCTGAAAAACATGAAAGCCCCAGCCTCCGGCAAGCGTTCCCGCGACAGCGTCGACACCCTTGAGCACCTCCTGTTTCTGCCAGGCGTTTACGGATGGAGTGAACATTGACGATAGGTCGACAAACGGCCAGCTCGATTGGAACGTCGGCCAGTGGAGCACTCCGCTCAATGCGGACGGGGTGGAAGGCATCTCCTCGAATATCTCATCCCCCGACGAGTAGTAGTTGCAGACCGTCACGGCGTTGGTGAGCGCGTCCGAGAAGTAGTCAGGCCAGCCCATTCTTCCGCGGGCGTCTGTGGCATCGCCCTGGAACCACCTGTGCCAGTTCGCAGCCCAGCACATGTTCGTGTAGCCGTGCCAGTCGGACGGCACGTACTTCAGGTAGCCCTCGTCAGACGTGGACGCGGCCTGAAGCGTTCCGTCGATCGCCTCGGACGCCACCGCCGCATTGAACATGAAGTACTTGCCGACGGCGAGCCCCTGGCGCAGCGCCTCCGCCGCGACCATGTTGCCGAGGGAGTGCGCCATGATTACGCGCTTCGACGAATCCGGCTGCGCCGCCTCGACATGCGACTTGAACGCCGAGGCCGTCTTCAGCGCATGGTACACGTCCTGATGATAGTGCAGCCCATTGAAAGTGCTTCCGATCAGGTTGTAGTCGCCATACCACGAAAAGCCGTGGAATCGCGCTCGTGAACCCGAGAGCCAAAGCCGCTTGAACACCTGCCGCGACCAGTTGCGCGCATCGGACTCCGAGACGTTGAACCCGTGTAGGAAGAACACGTCGACGTCGGCTGCATCCGCGTCCGTCATGTGCCACGGCTCGCCCGTCCTGTCGGGAATCGACGAAGACCCTCCGCAGACTTGGCGCAGGCCGCGCCAGCGGTACATGCGGTCCACGGAGAACACCGCCAGCGGCAGGCCGTAGCTGAAAAGCACGTCGTCGCCGTCCGTGACGAGCAACATCAATGCGTCCGGGCGCAAGACCTCGCTCGCCGCCTCGAATGCGAGAACGCCCGGCGCGTTGCCGAGGCCGAGGTAGTCGCCCGGGTCGATCTCCTCGCCGTCGCCGGACACGGGAATAAGGTCCGCCGCATAGACGGGGTCCCCGGTCGTGGTGTAAACGTCGTTCGTCTGGTACGACCAGGCCTCGTCCGGCTGCGCATCCAGCCCGCAGAATCGGAGGCTCCCGCTTTCGGGCGACCAAAGGATGAATGTCACGCTCTGTCCCCATGCGTCGACGAACGGCTTCAGGTCGAGCTTAACGGGGAACAGGTTCATGAGGTCGAGGCGTCCGTTCACGACGTAGTCGGAGGCGTTCGGCGCGAGGTCAGATGACTGCCCCACGTAGTCGCCCTTGTGGATGTCCTCGTTCGTCCAGAAGCGGAACATGCGGCCCTCGAGCTGCGCGGCGACGTCGCCTTCGCCAAGGCTCCAGTCTCCGTCCGCGTCCGCCAGCAGCGCCGGATTCAAGGAAGTGATGCGCTGCACGGCGGAGTCCTCGACGAACGCGCCGCCGTCGGCAGTCCAGTAGCGGAGGACAAGGCGGACGGTGCCGGGCGCGGACGACGTTACTAGGACTGGCACCGAAGCGGGCCTCCCCGCTGCAACGCCCGCGACGACCCTGCGCCACGTGCCAATCGGGATGTCCTTGACGGGGCATGTCTCCGAGTCGAGGAGTTTCCTGTATTCGCTCTCGCCGCGTCGGCGGTACCAGAGCGCGAACGGCGCGGTAGCCCCCGCGAATTCGAGGTGCACGGTGCCGGACGGAAGACGCACGTTGGTGACGAGCTCGAGCTCCGGGGCCCGCCAGTCGTTCGTGCAGACCGTCATCGGGAAGCCGAACGCCCGGTTGCGCTCGTTGTACTGCGAGAGCGGAACTCCGTCGTGCCGGATGGCGACGCCGAGCGTCGTGTAGTCGCGTCTCTCGTATATCTCGCCGTTGCGGGCGAAGGCGAGCCCAGCGTCGCCAACGGCGCGGCTGGGGTGCACCCCGGCGACATCGACGGTGCAAGACACGTCGGTCGACGTGAAGTCCTGCCCGCCGGGGCCCGTCACCCTGACACAGGGAGACCTGTACGCCACCGACACGCAGTTCGTCCAGTGGTCGGGGCAGCCACAGCAGTTCACGTGTTCGTTCGGGACCTCAAGATATATCTGGTCGCCCGTGACGGGCGGGTCGCGGATGCAGAGGACGCCGCCGAGGTGCGCGACGTTCTGCACGGCGTTCGTATAGTCCGACTCGTGGAGGCTTGCGCACTGCTCGTACGGGACTTCGTGGACGGGGCACACCTCGTCGCCGTCCCCCGCCCCGTTCGGCTCTTCGGGGTCGTCCTCTTCGTCCGGCTCGGGGTCCCAGTCGGGCGTAGAGTCGCCTTCCGAGTACCACGACGGCTCCTCCTCCGGATCGGGGTCGTCGGGATCGGGATCCGGCGGACGCGGGCAGAAGCGAACGGTCTGGCTGTACTCGGCCTGTCCGAAGAGACGGTTGGGATGCGAAAGTGCGTACGTTATCGTGCGCGTCTGGCGGGCGTCGAACGATGCGGTTATCCTGGCCGAACGCGGCGGAATGTTCTCGACACCGCCGTTCGCCGCCCAGCTCCACTCGAAGGAAAGGTCGTCCGCCCCGCTCCCGACGGGCAGAGAGACGAAACGCTTACTCGTCCCGATGTCGTGCACGCACG